>DASRTE010000215.1:0-30531 GCA_035656095.1 Jiangellaceae bacterium | reverse complement strand
ACGCCGTTCTCCGTCACCACCGCCGTCGGTTGGAACGAGGTCACGGGCTCCTCGACCATGGGAACGATCGTCGAACAGTCAGCCCGCGGATGCCACGACCGCAGCGCGATGACGGCCTGGCCGCCTCGCGAATGCAGGGCCCCGACGATGAAGTCGGTCTGGCCGCCGAATCCGGAGTAGATCCGGCCCTTGATTCGAGAGGCGTTGACCTGTGCGTAGAGGTCGACCTGCAGCGCGGTGTTGATGCTGACCATGAGGTCATGCGCTCGGATCCGGGAGGGGTCGTTCGTCGTCTCCGTCCGGAGCATACGGACGCGCGGATTGCGGTCGACCCAGGCGTAGAGATCCGGTGAGCCGAACAAGAACGACGCCGTGACAGGTACCGACCGGTCGAGAGCACCACGTCGTTCCAGCGCAAGGACGCC
The DNA here is from genome assembly GCA_035656095.1 of Jiangellaceae bacterium. GTDB lineage: Bacteria > Actinomycetota > Actinomycetes > Jiangellales > Jiangellaceae > DASRTE01. The sequence continues at coordinate 30,106 of DASRTE010000215.1, read as the reverse complement.
GTCACTGATCATCTCGCTCCAGATCCGCAGGTCCCGGCGCTCTTCCAGCCCGCGCAGCGCGGCGTCCGGGATCGCCCCGATGCCGAGCTGAAGCGTTGATCCGTCGACGACCCGGGCAGCGACGAGCTCACCGATCTGCCGCGCTGCGTCCTCGACCACGGCCGCAGCAGGCGAGGGTAGCGGCTGGTCCACCTCGATGCCGTAGTCGACCTGGTCGGTCGGAATGACGGCGTCGCCAAAGGTGAAGGGCATCCGGGGGTTGAGCTGCGCCACGACGAGCCCGCCTCGACTTCGTGCTGCCTCGATCGCTGCCGGAAGCACGTTGACCTCGGTACCCAAAGACACCGTGCCTTCGTGCGGCACGGACGTCTGCACCACGACGAGGTCCGGGGGCAGCGACGTGCGGAACAACTGCGGTACGAGGGACAACCGGGCAGGCACATAGGTCAGCCGTGGACTGCGCCTCATGCCGGGGCCGACGAACGATGTCTCGTGCACGACTCCGGGCCGGTCGGGGATGCCGTACTGCGCGTTGAGCACGGTGAGCCGGTACGACTCGAGTGACTTGTCGATGATCCCCAGCGTCTGGTCAGGAGTCGCGCAGTTGCCCGAGCTGACCACGCGCGCACCGGCCGGAAGGGTTGAGACGACCCGCCCGAGCATCGCCTCCGGGAGCAACTTCATCCGCGATCGTCCTGTCCTGAGTCTCGTTCGGCGTCCACCAAGCCTTCCCCCACCGGGCGCGATGGACTAGTCCTCGCGCGGTCCTCGGGTGGCCACGAACCTTCGTCCGGTGACGGCTCGCGGCCTGATCCGGACGAAGACGGGCTTCGGTGTGGCCTCCCACGGGAACAGCGGCAACTCCTGGGCCGCATAGACGTCGTTGAGCCGGTCGAGCATCTCAGCCATGCCGTGGACGACCACGCTCCAGGCCTCGCCGGTCGCGACGTCGTACCCATCGATCTCGAACGCGACCCGTCTGCCGATCGCAACGGTGAGGGCGGCCAGCTTCGTGCCCTCGGCCGTTCGGAACAGCACAGTCCTGTTGTCGACGACGAAGTTGACCGGAAAGATCTCCGGCGCATCACCGACCGCCACGGCCAGCCGGCCGACCTCCGCCGTGGCAAGCAGCCGCCAACACTCGTCCTCACCGAGCATCGTCGTACCCGACTCCGGATAGATCTCCATAGCGTCGAGGGTGGCAAGCTCGGCACCGCCGGTCTGCTGCCGAACGTCCCTGCGCGGGCAGACCTTCGGCCCTCGTTCACCGAGCCCGTCGCCGGATGCTGGTTGCCGTGTAGGCAAGGGCAGCACCCGCGGTGACGGCAAGCAGGACATAGCCGAGCGAGTAGTCGCCCGTCGCCCCGTACACGGCGCCCATGACGAGCGGGGGAAAGAATCCGCCGAGCCCACCGGCCGCCCCGACGACGCCGGTGACCGACCCCACGCGTTCCGGTTCGACCAGACGGGCCACCAGTGCGAAGACCGCGCCGGTGCCCAGGCCGAGCATGGCGGCTATGCCCAGGAACGCCACCGTTCCCACCGGGATCAGCGGCGCCTCCAGCGCGGCGACAAGTGCCAGGACGGCGGTACCAGCGAAGGCGACGAGGAGCACGGAGACCGGGTGGAACCGGTCAGAGAGCCATCCGCCGACCGGGCGCATGATCACGGCGAGTACCACGAACCCGGCGGTTCGCAGAGCGGCATCGGACTGGCTAAGGTCGAACGCAGTCTTGAGGTAGGTCGGCAGGTAGACGCTGAACGCGACGAACCCGCCGAACGAGACCGCGTAGAGGAACGCGAGCTCGATCGTGGTCCGCATCCGCACCGTGACGATGGTCCTGGCCAGGACGGACCCCACGGCCACCACCCGGTCCGGTCGATCCACGAGCAGCAGCCACGCGGCGACGGCGTATGCCACCAGGAGCACGGCGACGAGGTCGAACGGGACCGACTCACCGAAGTTGTCGCGCAGTTGCACCGTGCTGAACGCCGCAATCGCGGTGCCGCCCATACCGATGCCGAAGATGCCGATTGCCGTGCCCCGCCGCTCGGGTGGAAACCACGAGCTCACGAACGGCACACCGATCGCGAATGTCGTCCCGCCCAGGCCGAGGAAGAAGCCGCCGACGAGGTACTCGCCGTAGGAATCGGCCACGTGCCCCAGATAGAGCACGGGCAGCACGGTGAGCAGAGCGACGGTAGGGAACATCCGCCGTGCTCCGACCCGGTCGGTGAGGGCACCGACCGGAATCCGGCCCAACGAGCCCACGATGACCGGCACCGCGACCACCAAGGACTGCTGGAAGGCGGTCAGGTCGAGTGAGTCCCGCAGGGCAGGCCCGAGCGGACCGAGCAACGCCCATGCCCAGAAGGTGAGCATGAACCCGAGCGTCGCCAGCGCCAGCATCAACGGTGGGCTGGTCGTGCGTACCGGCGTCGCAGCTGGCATGGACATGCGCCTCGCACCTCCCGGTGGATCGCTTCGGGACGCACGGTACGGCCGGCACGAGGTGATCGGGAAGAGCCAGTTCTCCCAGGGGTTTGCTCACCCCCGCCGTCGTGCCAGGGTGGATGAACCACCGCGATGTGGAGGGCTCATGGTCGACGCTCGCGCACGGACGAGTCCCGGAACCGACGGTCCCGCAACCGACCTGCTGCTGCGTGCCGGCCGCTACTTCGCCCGCGGCCAGGTCTCATCCGACCTGCGCACCGTGACCCGGCGCGGCGGCCGGCAAGGCGACGTCTTCTACCGCGACCGGTGGAGTCACGACAAGGTCGTGCGCTCCACCCATGGCGTCAACTGCACCGGCTCGTGCTCGTGGAAGGTCTACGTCAAGGACGGGATCATCACCTGGGAGACGCAGGAGACCGACTACCCGTCCGTGGGGCCGGACCGACCGGAGTACGAGCCGCGCGGATGCCCCCGCGGTGCGGCGTTCTCGTGGTACACCTACTCGCCGACCCGGGTGCGCTACCCCTACGCCCGCGGTGTGCTCGTCGAGATGTACCGCGAGGCGAAGGCCCGCCTGGGCGACCCGGTGGCGGCCTGGGCAGACATCCAGGCCGACCCGGAACGCCGGCGGCGCTACCAACGAGCGCGCGGCAAAGGCGGGCTGGTCCGCGTGTCCTGGGACGAGGCGGTCGAGATCGCCGCCGCCGCGCACGTGCACGCCATCAAGGAGTACGGGCCGGACCGGGTGGCGGGCTTCTCGCCGATCCCGGCCATGTCGATGGTGTCCCACGCGGCCGGCTCGCGGTTCATCGAACTCATCGGCGGCTGCATGACCTCGTTCTACGACTGGTACGCCGACCTGCCGGTCGCGAGCCCGCAGGTGTTCGGCGACCAGACCGACGTCCCCGAGTCCGGCGACTGGTGGGACGCCTCCTACCTGGTCATGTGGGGCTCCAACGTCCCTGTGACGCGGACACCGGACGCGCACTGGATGGCCGAGGTCCGCTACCGCGGCACCAAGGTGGTCGTGGTGAGCCCGGACTACGCGGACAACACCAAGTTCGCCGACGAGTGGCTCGCCTGCGCTCCCGGAACGGACGGTGCGATGGCGATGGCGATGGGCCACGTCATGCTGCACGAGTTCTTCGTCGACCGGCGGGTGCCGTTCTTCGTCGACTACGCCCAGCGCTACACCGATCTGCCGTTCCTGGTCCGACTGGAGGAGCGCGACGGCGCCCACGTCCCGGCGAAGAACCTCACGGCCGCCGACCTCGGCGACGACTCCGAGGGCGCGGCATTCAAGACCGTCCTGCTCGACGGACGTACCGGTGAGCCGGCGGTGCCCAACGGGTCGCTCGGCTTCCGGTGGACCGGCTCGGGGGCCGGCCGCTGGAACCTCGACCTCGGTGACGTGGCCCCCGCACTCACCGTCCTGGGCGACCGGGCCGAACCTGTCGAGGTGCTGCTCCCCCGCTTCGACGCCCCGGACGGGCACGGCGAAGTGCTGCGCCGCGGGGTGCCGGCCCGGCGCATCGGCGAGCATCTCGTCACGACGGTCTTCGACCTGATGCTCGCGCAGTACGGCGTGCGCCGCCCCGGCCTACCCGGGACGTGGCCGGAGTCCTACGACGATGCGTCGCAGCCGTACACCCCCGCCTGGCAGGAGGAGATCACCGGGGTCGCGGCCGACAAGGTGACCCGCATCGCCCGCGAGATGGCCCGCAACTCCGAGGAGTCCGGCGGCCGCACCATGATCATCATGGGCGCCGGCGTCTGCCAGTGGTTCCACGGCGACGCCAGCTACCGGGCGATCCTCTCGCTGCTGCTCCTCACCGGGGCGATGGGCCGCAACGGCGGCGGCTGGGCCCACTACGTCGGCCAGGAGAAGTGCCGGCCCACGACCGGCTGGGCCACACTGGCGATGGCCACGGACTGGTCTCGTCCGCCGCGGCAGATGGCCGGCACCGCGTACTGGTACACCCACACCGGCCAGTGGCGCTACGACGGCTACACCGCCGACACGCTCGCCTCCCCGACCGGGCAGGGTCTCTGGCGCGGCCGGCACACCATGGACCTGCTCGCCCAGTCGGTCGCGCTGGGCTGGATGCCGATGTTCCCCCAGTTCGACCGCTCGCCGCTGGATCTCGTGGACGAGGCCGAGGCGGCCGGCGTCGACACCTCGGCCTATGTGACCGCGCAACTGGCCAGCGGCGACCTGGGCCTGGCGATCCAGGATCCGGACGCACCGCGGAACTGGCCGCGGGTACTCACCGTGTGGCGGGCCAACCTGCTCGGGTCGTCCAGCAAGGGGAACGAGTACTTCCTGAAGCACCTGCTGGGAGCCGACTCCAACCTGCGCGCCACACCGACCCCGCCGGAGCGGCGCCCGGCCGACGTCACGTGGTCGGACGAGATACCCGAGGGCAAGCTCGACCTGCTGTTGTCGATGGATTTCCGGATGACCTCGACGACGCTGTTGTCCGACGTCGTGCTGCCGGCCGCCACCTGGTACGAGAAGGCCGACCTTTCCAGCACGGACATGCACCCCTTCGTGCACGCCTTCACCCCGGCCATCGACCCGCCGTGGGAGACCCGCACCGACTACGCAACCTTCGCCGCCATCGCCGAGGCGTTCAGCCAGCTCGCCAAGGCTCACCTCGGGGTCCGCCGGGACGTCGTGATGATGCCCGTCCAGCACGACACGCCGGGCGAGACGGCCTGTCCCGGCGGCGTCGGGCGGGACTGGCGGGCGACCGGCGAAGTGCCCGTACCCGGCGCCACCATGGGCAACCTCGCGGTGATCGAACGCGACTACGGAGCCGTCGCGGAGAAGTGGCGGGCGCTCGGCCCGCTGGTCGAGGCACTCGGGCTGACCACCAAGGGCGTCACCGTACATCCCGACCCGGAGGTCGCCGACCTGGCCGCGCGGCACGGCGTGTACGACCGAGGCACCGCCGCGGGCCGGCCGGCGCTCGACACCGACGTGAAGATGGCCGACGCGATCCTGGCCCTGTCGTGGACCACCAACGGGCGGCTCGCCGTCGAGGGGTTCCGGGTGCTGGAGCAGCGGGTCGGCCGGCCGCTGCACCAGCTCGCCGAGGGCGCCGAGGAGCGGCGGATCACCTACGCCGACACCCAGGCCCGTCCGGTCCCCGTCATCACCAGCGCCGAATGGTCCGGCTCGGAGACCGGCGGCCGCCGCTACGCGCCGTTCACCGTCAACGTCGAGCTGCTCAAGCCCTGGCACACCCTCACCGGGCGGATGCACTTCTTTCTCGACCACGACTGGATGACCGAGACCGGCGAGCAGCTTCCCGTGTTCCGGCCGCCGGTCGACATGGCCTTGCTGTTCGGGGAGCCCACCGTCGGGTCGTCCCAAGATGGCGGTCGGTCGCTCACCGTCCGGTACCTCACCCCGCACTCGAAGTGGTCGATCCACTCCGAGTATCAGGACAACCTGCTCATGCTGTCGCTGTCCCGGGGTGGGCCGACGATGTGGATGAGTCCGTCCGACGCGGCCACGATCGGCGTCGCCGACAACGACTGGATCGAGGCGGTGAATCGCAACGGCGTCTTCGTCTGCCGCGCGATCGTCTCGCACCGGATGCCGACGGGGACGGTGTACGTGTACCACGCGCAGGAGCGCACGATCGACGTGCCGCTCACGGAGACGACCGGCAGGCGCGGCGGCGTCCACAACTCGCTGACCCGGTTGCTGGTCAAGCCCAGCCACCTGGCCGGTGGCTACGCGCAGACCTCGTTCGGGTTCAACTACCTCGGGCCGACGGGCAACCAGCGTGACGAGGTCACGGTCGTCCGCCGCCGCAGCCAGGAGGTGACCTACTGATGAAGGTCATGGCGCAACTCGGCATGGTGATGAACCTCGACAAGTGCATCGGGTGCCACACCTGTTCGGTCACCTGCAAGCAGGCGTGGACCAACCGCCCCGGCGTCGAGTACGTCTGGTTCAACAACGTCGAGACCCGTCCGGGTCAGGGATACCCGCGCACGTACGAGGATCAGGACAGGTGGCGTGGTGGGTGGGTCCTGGACCGCCGCGGGCGGTTGAGGCTGCGTGACGGCGGGCGGTTCGCCAAGCTGGCCAGGATCTTCGCCAACCCGAAGCTGCCCTCGATCCAGGACTACTACGAGCCCTGGACCTACGACTACGAGACGCTGGTCAACGCCCCGGCCGGCGACCACATGCCGGTCGCGCGGCCGATGTCGCTCATCGACGGCAAGCCGATGAAGGTGGAGTGGTCAGCCAACTGGGACGACGATCTCGGCGGCAGCCCGGAGATCCTGCCCGACGACCCGGTGCTGAAGAGGATCAGCGACAAGATCTCCCTGGATCTCGAGCAGACGTTCATGTTCTACCTGCCCCGGATCTGCGAGCACTGCCTCAACCCGTCCTGCGTCGCCTCCTGCCCGAGCGGAGCCATGTACAAGCGGACCGAGGACGGCATCGTGCTGGTCGACCAGGACCGCTGTCGCGGATGGCGGATGTGCGTGTCCGGCTGTCCCTACAAGAAGGTGTACTTCAACCACAAGACCGGCAAGGCCGAGAAGTGCACCCTGTGCTACCCGCGGGTCGAGGTGGGACTGCCGACGGTCTGCTCGGAGACCTGTGTGGGCAGGCTGCGCTACCTCGGCCTGTTCCTCTACGACGCCGACCGCGTGCTGGAGGCCGCGTCGGTGACCGACGAGCGGGACCTGTACGAAGCGCAGCTCGACCTCATGCTCGACCCGCACGATGCGGCAGTCCGGGACGGCGCCCGCGCCGAGGGCATCCCCGACGAGTGGCTCGACGCCGCCGGCCGCTCTCCGGTCTACGCGCTGGCCAAGACCTACCGGGTCGCACTCCCGTTGCACCCGGAGTACCGCACCATGCCCATGGTCTGGTACGTGCCGCCGCTGTCTCCGGTCGTCGACGCGCTGCGCGACACCGGACACGACGCCGAGGACCAGGGCAACCTGTTCGGCGCCATCGAGGCCCTGCGCATCCCGGTCGCGTACCTCGCCGAGCTGTTCACGGCGGGAGACACGGCCGTCGTCGACGCCGTGTTGCGCAGGCTCGCGGCGATGCGTTCCTACATGCGCGATGTCAACCTCGGCCGGCCGACCCGCCCCGACATCGCCGCCGGCGTGGGCATGGACGAGGAGCAGGTGTACGCGATGTACCAGCTGCTGGCCCTCGCGAAGTACGAGGACCGGTACGTCATTCCCACCGCCTACGCGGTGCCGGAGAATCTCAAGGGACAGGTCGAGGAGACCGCCTGCTCGCTCGACTTCGAGGGCGGCCCGGGCATGTACATGACCGGCTCCGGACCGTTCGGCGAGGCCTCCGGCACGCCGGTACCGGTGGCGGTCGAGACATTCCACGCCCTACGGGACCGGCAGACTTCCGAGACACCCGCCCACGTGGGCGAGCCGAACGCCCGGGTCAACCTGCTCAACTGGGACGGCCAGGGCCGCCCTCCCGGTCTGTTCCCGCCTCCGCGCGGAGGTGGCCGGCCCGATGAGGGGCAGCCGTGAACCGCATCGTCAGGGTGTTGTCGCGTCGCGCCGGTCACGATGGCGGCGCGCACCACGCGAGCGCGCTCGTCTGGCAGTCCTCCGCACTGCTTCTCGCGTACCCGGACGAGGACTCGGTGGCCCGCATGGCGCTCGTCGAGCCGGCCGCCGACGCGCTGCCCGAGCAGGCGCGCACGCCCGTGCTCACGGTGGCCTGGCACATCCTGGGCCGCCCGCTGATCCAGGCTCAGCAGGAGTACGTGCAGACCTTCGACTGGAAGCGCCGCCGGGCGCTGTACCTCAGCTACTGGACCACCGGCGACACCCGTAACCGCGGCCAGGCCATCCTGCGCTTCGTCCGTGCCTACCGGGACGCGGGTGTCGCCCCACCGTCCGACGAGCTCGCCGACCACCTGGCCGTCGTCCTGGAGTTCGCCGCGACGGTCGACGGCGCAAGGGGATACGACCTGCTCGCCGAGCACCGCACCCCGCTCGCGATGCTCCGCGACGCCCTCGCGGAGGCGCGCAGCCCGTACGCGCTGGTCGTCGGCGCGGTGTGCTCGACGCTGCCCGAACCCGGGCCGGACGACCTGGCCGTCGCCCGCCGGCTGGCGGCGACCGGACCGCCGGTCGAGGCGGTCGGCCTCGAACCGTACCCGACGCCGCTACCATTCCCGACCGCCGAGGTGCCGAGGTGAGCGCGCTCGACATCCTGTTGTGGGTCGCGTTGCCCTACGTGACGATCGCGATCCTGGCGGTCGGACTGTGGTGGCGCTACCGCTACGACCGGTTCGGGTGGACCACCCGGTCCTCGCAGCTCTACGAGCGCCGAATGCTGCGCATCGCCAGCCCGCTGTTCCACCTGGGCATCCTTGCCGTGGTCGGCGGGCACGTCGTCGGTCTACTCATACCGTCGGCGTGGACCGAGGCCCTCGGCGTTCCCGAGAGCGTCTACCACGCGTTCGCGGTCGGCCTCGGAGCCGTCGCCGGGTTCTGCACGCTGGTGGGGGTGGCGCTGCTGATCTACCGCCGCCGTACCACCGGCCCGGTCTTCATGGCGACCACGGTCAACGACAAGACGATGTACGTCTTCCTGGTCGCGGCGATCGCGACGGGCCTGCTCACCACCATGGTCGGCGCCGGCCTGGTCGGTGACGGCCACGACTACCGCGAGGACGTCTCGCCCTGGTTCCGCTCGATCTTTCTCCTCCAGCCGCAGGGCGAGCTGATGGCCGAGGCGCCGATGTCCTTCCAGCTGCACGCCCTGGCCGGGATGGCCCTGTTCGTGATCTGGCCGTTCACCCGGCTCGTGCACGCGTTCAGCGCACCGATCGGCTACCTGTTCCGGCCGTACATCGTCTACCGCAGCCGGGACGAGGCCGGAGTCGGGTCCCGCGCCGCTCGCCGCGGCTGGGACCGCATCGGCTCCTGAGGACAGGCCGTGGCCACCCTCGACCGCCAGAGCCGGTACGAGCGGCTCTCCGGCGCTGACGTGACGAATCTACTGGCGGAGCGCCCGGGTACTCCGTGGCACATCGGCCTGATCGGGGTGTTGGACGGTGACCCGCTGATCGCGCCGGACGGCAGTCTGCAGGTCGACCTCGTCCGCGACGCACTGACCGGTGCGCTGCAGCAGGCGTCCAGGCTGCGGCAGGTGGTGCGGCGCACACGGCCCGGTCAGGGTCGGCCGGTGTGGGTCGACGCCGGGGACGTGAACCTCGACCGGCACGTGCGGGTCGTTCCGGTGCCACCTCCCGGGGACGAGCCGACGTTCCTGCTCTGTTGCGAGACCGTGTTGGCGCCGGCAATGGACCGCTTGCGACCGCTGTGGGACCTCACGTTGTTGCCCGGTCTGGCAGAGGGCCGGGTCGGCGTCGTGGTGCGGCTGCATCATGCGCTGGCCGATGGCGCGGCCGCCATCCGGCTGGTCCAGGCCATGTTCGACGGGCCACCCGCGTCACCGGTCGGTGGTCACAAGGGCACACCTCCTCCGAGTGGGTATGCGCTGTCGGTCGACGCGTGGCGAGTGCGCGTCGCCGTCGCCCGAGCGCTCCTGCGCAAGCCCCCGGTGCGAGGGCTGGCGACCGCGGTGGGCGCCCTGGGGTCCCAGCTCGCTGCGCTGGCGCACCCGACCGAGCCCGTGCCGCAGACCTCCCTCACCCGGCCGATCGGGCACGGTCGCCGCCTGGCCCTTCTGGGGGTGCCGCTCGAACCGGTACACGCGGTGGCGCACGCGCACACGGCAAGCATCAACGACGCCGTGCTCGCGGCCGTGGCCGGCGGGCTGCGAGCGGTGCTTGCGTCGCGGGGGGAGCCGGCAGATGTGACGTTGCGAGCGTCGGTGCCGGTATCTCTACGTGCTGCGCAGCCTGGGCCAGGCGCGTTGGGTAACCGGGTAGGCGTGCTGCTGGTGCCTCTCCCGCTGCGCGAGCCGGACGCTCTGAGGCGGATGGACCTCATCGCCGGCGCCACGCGCCAGGAGAAGGTGAAGGCCCGGCAGGCCGGTCCGCTCGCCGTCATGACGACAACGCTGGGCATACGGCTGGCGCTCCCGCTGCTCCGCCGACAGCGGCTGGTCAGCGTGTTCGTGACCAACGTCCCCGGCCCGACGACGTCGCTGCGCCTGGCAGGGGCGCAACTCCTTCGGGCGTACCCGGCGGCACCGATCGCGGGCAATGTCACGTTGGGAGTCGGTGTGCTCTCCTACGCCGGCGACCTGGGCCTGGGACTCACGGCCGATGCCGACGCATGGCCCGATCTGCCGGTGTTCGTCGACGCCCTCCGAGAGTCGTTCGATGCGTTGACCGGCTCCACTCGGCAGTGACCAGTACCTCGCTTGAGGTAACGGTCGAGTAAGGGGGCCAGATCACAATCTCGTCACGGTCGGGATGATGTGCGCGCCGAGGCGACGGACGAACCCGACTGGATCCGGCCCGAACGGCATGAGGTGGACCTCTTGGACGCCAACGTCGGCAAATCGGGCCATCTGCCCGGCGAACACCTTCCCGCTTCCGGCGTCAGGCTCGAGCGGTCCGACGTACAGGATGGTCTTGCGGATGCGGTCGTAGACGGTGTCCTCCCTGGCGCAATGTCCGCGCAGCACGTCGAACTTTGCCTTCACCACGTCAGGACCGGCGCTGGGCCCGGCGAAGAGGTTGGTCGCGTCGGCGTACTTGGCGACCAGTCGCAGGGTCTTCCTCTCCCCCGCTCCGCCGATCATGATGGGCGGGTGTGGCCGGCTCAGCGGCTGCGGTGAGTTGAGCGTCGCGGCAAGACGGTAATGCTTGCCTTCGTAGGGGCCGACGTCGTCGCTCCACATCTGGTGGACGATCTGCAGTGTCTCCTCGAGGCGTTCGAACCGTTCGGCCAGTGGGGGGAACGGGACACCCAGCGCGTCGTGCTCCCGCTCGTACCAGGCAGCACCGATCCCGAGCACCGCTCGCCCGCCGGACAGTACGTCCAACGTGGACACGATCTTGGCCAACAGGCCAGGGTGCCGGTACGTGACGCCCGTGACCAGGAGCTGCAGCTCGACAGTGCTCGTGGCGGCTGCGAGGTATCCGAGGGTGGTGTAACCCTCCAACATGGGTTCGTCGGGCGCGCCGACCCGACCGCCCAGCTGCAGGTAGTGGTCCATGACCGAAAGGTTGGTCACGCCCGCCTCCTCGGCGGCGCGACCGATCTCGGCCAACTCAGGGCCGATTGCTGCCGGCCCGCCCGGCAGGCTGAAGTTGACGATGTGTACGCCGACCCTCATCGCGCCGCCTTCCTCGACCGCGGGACCTACGAGCTCGCCGACGCACTGGGTGGCCCATCGGGCGAACCAACCAGTTTTGCGCTGACGCTCCACAAGCGTGCGGCGGCGTCGGTGTCGTACGAGCGCTCAGCCGAGCGCTTCGGCTTGGCGTTGGCGAAGTACCTGCCGGTGATGCCCTCGACCTCGGGTGAGGAGGCGAGGTACACGGGGGTGGCCGCGCCCTGCTCCGGAGTCTTCATGAACAGCCGCGCGATCGGGACCAGCAGCTTGGTCAGGCGCGCCGGGTCCTCGGCTCCGAAGCGGGTGCGGACGACGCCCGGGTGCAGCACGTTGGCGGTGACGCCGGTGCCGGCAAGGCGGCGGGCCAGTTCGTAGGTGAACAGGACGTTGGCCAGCTTGGACTGGTTGTAGGCCCGCTGGCCCTGATAGTTCCGTTCGCCCTGCAGGTCGTCGAAGTCGATGCGACCCATCGACTGGGCTCCAGAGGAGACGGTCACGATCCGGGCGGGTGCGCTCGCGTCCAGCCGTTCGAGCAGCAGGTTGGTGAGCAGGAACGGGGCGAGATGGTTGACCGCGAAGGTGTGCTCCAGGCCGTCGGCCGTCGTGTGGCGGGTGGCCCAGAAGCCGCCCACGTTGTTGACCAGAACGTCGAGGCGCGGGTAGCGGTCGAGCACTTCTGCCGCGAGCCTGCGCACCTCGGCCTGTGACGACATGTCCGCGACGAAGAGGTCGACCGCCGACGCATCGGTCTCGCGGCGGATGTCCGCAACAGCCGCATCGGCTCGCTGCCGGTCACGGCCGACGATGCCGACCCTTGCGCCAAGACTTGCGAGGCCGGCTGCGGTGGCCTTCCCGATGCCGCCGGTGCCGCCGGTGACCAGGACCGTCTTGCCGGACATCGACCCGATGCTGCGCTCCGCCATGGCCGGCCTTCCTGACGTCTGGCTCGGTCAGATCAGCGGACGATCTTGAAGCTGAACATCGGTGTGCCCAGCGCGTTCCATAGTCGCAGCCAGATCGGTATCACCATCTCGGCTCCGCGTGCCGTGGTGATGTCGCCGAGGTCGATGATGTCGGTGTGCCCGAAGCCGCGCAGTAGGTCAGCCACCGTTGCCTTGGCGTCGGGGTCGTCACCGGAGAGGAAGACGCTGAAGTCGCCGCCTGCCAGCTGCTTGGGATCGACCATGAGGTAGGCGTTCATGGTGTTGAGCGCCTTGACGACCTTCGCGGCAGGGAACGCGCGCTGGATCTGCTCGCCGAGCGAGTCGGTGTCCTTCACGAACAGGGTCGGCGGCAATCCCGCCGAAAAGTCGAGCGGGTTGGCGATGTCGACCAGCACCTTGCCGGCCAGGTTGGCCTCGCCGGCGGCGGTCAGTGCCGTGATCGACCCTTCGCCGTTGGTCGCGTTGACGACGATCTCGCTCGCCGCGGCAGCTTCGGCGTACGGGGCGACCCGCACTTCCGGGTGCACCTCGACCCAGTCACGGAACGGTGGGTTGCCCATGCCGTCCGGCTCGTGGCGGCCCATGGTCACCGTCACGTCGCGCGTGCCCACGACAACCTCGTGGCCGAGTTCCGCCAGCCGTGACGCAACGGCCCGACCGACCATGCCGGTGCCCAACACTGCAATCTGCATCCTCGCTGCCACTCCTCGCGTATCCGGCTCTCCCTGATTTCGTAGCAGGCTAGCAGACAGGTCTGTCTGTCACAATCATGGATTAGGCGCCGCATACGGCTATCACCACCTGTGACTCAATAGACAGACATGTCTGTACTATGAAGCCAGGAGCTGGCCGGAGGACGACGACATGACTGCCGCAGATACGCCACACCCTGCCCGGGACCGCCTTCTCGGCACCGCGTTCCGGCTCTTCTACGCCCACGGCCCGCGCGGCGTCGGCATCGACACCGTCATCGCCGAGTCCGGCGTCGCCAAGGCCACGCTCTACAAGCACTTCCCCCGCAAGGACGACCTCGTGCTGGCCTATCTCGACAAGGTCGATCAGGCCTGGTTCGGGCAGCTGCGCGCGGCGGCGCGGGCCGCCGGCGACGACCCACGCGAGCAGCTTGTCGGCATGTTCGATGCCCTCGTCAGCGCGTGCCGACGCGAAGGTTTCCACGGCTGCGCCTTCATCAACGCCGCTGCCGAAACCAACGCCGGCAGCGAGATTCACGCCCGCACCGTCGAGCACAAGGCCGTCGTCCGGGCTTGGGTGGTCGACCTGGCGCAGCGCGCCGGTGCCCGCGACCCCCAGATGCTCGCCCGACAGATCACGTTGCTCGTCGACGGAGGCCTGGCCGCCGGCGTGCTCGACGCCGACCCAGCCGCAGCGGAGGCCGCCAAGCAGGCCGCCGGCGCGCTCGTCGACGAGGCATGCCGATAGCAGATCGGGCACAGCTGTTGCGCGGTGACGTGCTGGTCGGTGTGGTCGTAGCGGCCTACCTGATCCCCAGCCTCGGACGCCTTGAGCAGCACTGAAGGTGTCTGCTCCGGAAGGACGCGGACACGGTTCGGAACGCCACCACCGGCGAGTCGAGGAAGTCGATGCGGCGAATCGCGTAGTACGTCATCCGTGGAGCTTGTTCGGCGCGGCTCTTGATGCCCACGAGTATCCCGCGGGTCATCAGCAGGGTCACCGGTTCCATCAGTGCCGCTGCGACGAGGCCAACGGCGGCAAGCCCAGCGCGTAGAGGTAGCAGCGGACAGGCACCCGCCAGCGCGCGATCGGGCGCGCCCAGGCCCGCACGGAATCGCCCGTGTAGCGCGTCACGACCAAGGCGGCCACCAGGGGCCCGAGGCCACCGACGACGACCGCCGCAGCACCGCCGAACCCCAGCAGCGCCGGCAGCCACGTCAGCCACGACAACGTGTAGGCGAGCGCGACGAACGCAATGACCGGATGGCGCTGCACCCACCTGCGCAGCCTCCCGCCCATCAGTCTGGCGCCACGTTCGGCCGGCTGATAGCAGGCCGCGCGTCCGATGGCGAGTCGCTGCCCGCATCCGCGAGCAGCCTCAGCAGATCTGAACCGGTCACCAGACCGACGACACGGTCGTCGGCGTCGACAACGGGCAACGCGTCGACCCCAGCGGCGAGCATCGCGCCAGCGGCCTCAGCCGCCGTCGTCCTTGTCGTCACGCTCGGCCGCGTATCGCCGATCAGGTCGAGGACGAGTTGGGTGCGTCGACTCAGCTCGCCGAACGGCCACGCGGCGGCGACGTGTCGGTCGCTGAGCACGCCGACGCACCGGCCGCCCGACACGACCACCAGATGACGTACGCCGCTGGTAGTCAATCGCTGCATGGCCACCCACGCGGACTCGTGCGCCTCGACGGCCACAGCCGGCTGGGACATGATCTGCCCGACGGTGACGCTCTCCGGATTCATACGAGCCACCGCGCCTCCTCACCGGTCACGACGCCCGTGCGCTACGCCCGGCCCGGCGGTGACACGGTCACCGACTCGGCCAGTGCCTGCACACACCGTGACCATGCCGGGAGAACATCGGTGGCGGTAGGGCCGTTGGGCCCGCCCGACGCGCGACGTTGGCCACTCTCGGCTCATGTCCGCCACTGAGGTCTCGTGGCCCTCACGGGACGTCACCACCTGTGGCATCGACCCCGCGGTGCCCTTGTTCCTCGTAGCCTGGACGGTGTGAAGAAGGACGGGTCTGGCGAGCGGTTGCCCCGAAAGCGATACGAGAAGGAACTGTTCCGGCTGCAGTCGCAGTTGGTGACGATGCAGGAGTGGGTGCGCGCTCGGAACGCCCGCCTCGTCGTCGTGTTCGAGGGGCGGGATGCTGCGGGCAAGGGCAGCACGATCAAACGGGTCACCCAGTACCTCAACCCGCGGATCGCACGGATCGTGGCGCTGCCGGCGCCCACCGAGCGCGAGCGTGGCCAGTGGTACTTCCAGCGTTACGTGGAGCACCTACCCGCGGCTGGGGAGATCGTGCTCTTCGACCGGAGCTGGTACAACCGGGCCGGCGTCGAGCGGGTGATGGGATTCTGCACCGACACGGAGTACCGGCGCTTCCTCCACCAGTGCCCGCTCTTCGAGCGCCAGCTCGTCGAGGACGGGATCCTGTTGCGCAAGTACTGGTTCAGCGTCAGCGACGCGGAACAGCAGCGGCGTTTCCAGGCCCGGCTCGAGGACCCGATGCGGCGCTGGAAGCTCTCGCCCATGGACCTGGAGTCGATCTCGAGGTGGGAGGAGTTCTCGCGGGCGAAGGACGAGATGTTCGTGCACACGGACATTCCGGAGGCGCCCTGGTACGTCGTCGAGAGCGACGACAAGCGGCGGGCCCGGATCAACATGATCGCCCACCTGCTGTCGACGATCGACTATCGGGAGGTACAACGGCCGCCACTGCGCTTGCCGGCGCGGCCGAAATCCGTTCGGTACGACAGGCCGCCTCGGGAGCGGTTCACCTACGTGCCCGACCACGCCGCATCTCTTCCCACGGCCCGCTGAACGCGTCGAGGGGGACTGCTCGAAGCCGCCGGACGGCACGTTCGTTCCCGGTGGAGGCCGCCGTCGGGACGTTCGTCCCTGAATGTCGGGACCGAAGGTGCTGCCCGAACGAGCTCACCTGCACAACGCTGAAGGTGACATTGAGGTCGTAGAAGGAGGCCGTCATGAGCATTACGCGCAACAGGGACGACGTCGTCCCGCGCACATCGACGATGGAGCGGGCACCTACCCGGGTGGCCCCGTACGTCTGGGCAGTCACCCGCATGGCCCTGGGCTGGGTGTTCCTGTGGGCCTTCCTGGACAAGACGTTCGGCCTCGGCTACGCCACCCCGACCGAGAACGCCTGGATCGATGGCGGATCCCCCACCAGCGGGTTCCTCGGCGGTGTCGAGGGGCCGTTCGCCGACTTCTTCCAAGGCCTCGCCGGCAACGCCTTCGTGGACTGGCTGTTCATGCTCGCCCTGCTGGGCATCGGCCTGGCCTTCATCCTCGGCATCGGCATGCGGATCGCCGCCGCGTCGGCGGTCGTGCTGCTGGTCCTCATGTGGATGGCGGTGCTGCCGATCGTGAACAACCCATTCCTCGACGATCACCTGGTGTACGCGCTCGTCGCGGTCGGCCTCGCTGCTTCCAACGCGGGCGACACCTGGGGATTCGGCAAGGCATGGGCCAGCACGCACCTGGTGACCCGCTACCCGATCCTTCGGTAGCCCATCTGGAGGGCCGACAGGCCGGGTCTCGCGCACAGCTGCGAGGCCCGGCTTGTCGTTACCCGCCCGGTCGACGATTCTTGACCCCTGGACATCCGCGATGTCGGTGACCTTTCCGCCGCCGTTCGCACAGCGGGGAGCTGCCTGATGCCGACCGACGATCACCAGCCGGTGTCGCCCGACCCACAGCCGGTGGTTCCTGTCGGTGGGACGGAACGCGCCGAGCTGGACGATCTGCTCAAGCAGTTGCTGGACCGGATCGGCGAGGTCGTCGCCACGCAGGACCGGCTGCGCGGCCTGCTGGACGCGGTGATCTCCGTCGCGTCCGAGCTGAGCCTGTCCGCCGTCCTCGACCGGATCGTGCGAGCGGCCTGTGAACTCGCCGGTGCACGGTACGGAGCGCTCGGCGTACTCGACGCGCAGGGCACGCAACTCGCCGAGTTCCGCACCTACGGCCTCACACCCGAACAGCAAGAAGCGATCGGTGATCTCCCGCGTGGACACGGAATCCTCGGGCTGCTGATCGACGACCCGCGGCCCCTTCGGCTCGAGCGGATCAGCGACCACCCGAAGTCGTACGGCTTTCCCGCCCACCATCCCCCGATGAGGACGTTCCTCGGAGTACCGGTCCGCACCCGTGACCGGGCTTTCGGCAATCTGTACCTCACCGAGAAGCAGGGCGGCGGTCGCTTCACCCAGGCCGACGAGGACGTCGTCGTGGCGCTCGCCGCCGCCGCCGGCGTCGCGGTCGAGAACGCGCGACTGTACGAGCAGGCCGATCAGCGTCGCCGGTGGCTGGAGGCGGCGAGGGAGATCACCGAGATGCTGCTCGGTACGGTCGACCGCACCCAGGCGCTGCGTCTGGTCGCCACGCGTGCCCGGGACCTGATGAATGCCGAGGTCGCGGCGATCTTGCTCCCTGGCCCCTCACCCAGCGGCTTCACGGTCGAGGCCGTCGCCGGCGCCGACCCGGGCTCGGCGGCCGAGCTCGGGCTACCGCTCCACCACGAGCATGCCGCGACGGTCGTGCGCACGGGAGAGCCCCTGGTGCTCGACGAGGCGCACGGCGACTCGCCGCCATCCCCGGTCGAGGGCTGGCCACTGCTCGGAGCGATGCTGTTGACCCCGATGGCCGGTGGCGACACCACCGGCGTGCTCATCCTGGGATGGGCACCGGGGGTGATACCGCGGATCGACGACGACACGGTTCGGCTGCTGCAGACGTTCGCCGATCAGGCGGGCCTTGCACTCGAGCGCGCCCGGGCCCAGGCCGATCGCAGCCGTCTGGCGATCTTCGAGGACAGGGACCGGATCGCGCGCGACCTGCACGACCTGGTGATCCAGCGTCTGTTCGCCACCGGCCTGGGTCTGCAGAGCCTGAGTCGCATGGTCGACGAGGCGGCAGCCGACCGGCTGACCGCATTCGTGGAGGACGTCGACCAGACCATCAGGGAGATCCGCTCGACCATCTTCGGGCTCCAGGACCGCCACGAAGGCGACGACTTCCGCTCCGAGGTGCACCGGGTGCTCGCCGAGATGCGCCCGGTTCTCGGACTCTCTCCGCGACTGGTCATGTCCGGCCCGGTGGGCGCCGGCGTGCCGGACTCCGTCCGCCCACACGTTCTCGCCGTCCTGCGTGAGGCGCTTTCCAACGCCGCCCGGCATGCCGCGGCCACCAGCGTGGAGGTCGAGCTCCACGTCGGAAGGCAGGTCACGCTCACCGTCCGGGACGACGGTGTGGGTGTGGATCCGACCACCCGACGCAGCGGGCTGCTCAACATGCAGCAGCGTGCGGTGCGTCTGGGTGGCGACATGACCGTCGAGCGCGCCGAAGCCGGCGGAACCCGGCTCGTCTGGACCGTGCCGGCGTGAGCTAGGGCCGAAGTAGCCGGGCGGCGAACACCGCCGCCTGCGTCCGACGTTCCATGCCGAGCTTCGCCAACAGGCTGGACACGTAGTTCTTCACGGTCTTCTCCGCGAGGAACATGTCCTCACCGATCTGCCGGTTCGTCTTCCCTTCGGCGATGAGGGCGAGGATCCGTCTCTCCTGGTCGGTGAGACGTTTGAGCGTCGCGTCCTCGGGTGGTCCGGACCGTACCCGCTCGAGCACCCGCGCGGTGACCGCCGGGTCCAGCAGCGACTGACCCGCGGCGACCCGCCGCACCGCGTCGACCAGGTCCGTGCCGCTCACCTGTTTGAGGACGTACCCGGCGGCTCCGGCCATGATCGCCGCGAACAGCGCCTCGTCGTCGTCATAGGAGGTGAGGATCAGCGCATGGATACCCGGGTCGACCGAGCGGATCTCACGGCAGACAGTGATACCGCTCCCGTCGGGTAACCGGGCGTCGAGGATGGCGACGTCCGGGCGCAGTGCCGGGATCCGACGCGAGGCCTCCAGGGCCGAACCCGACTCGCCGACAACGGTGATCTCCCCCGAGTCCTCGAGCAGGTCGCGAACACCGCGGCGTACGACCTCATGGTCGTCGAGCAGGTAGACCCGATACGGTTCCGTAGCAGGCTGTTCCGTCGTCACGATACGAACCTACCGCGCGGCACACGGCCAGAACGGCTGACGGACGAGGCCCTGTACCCGCTCGGTCGGGACCTTCGACCCTCGCACGTTCCCTTCGGCGCCGTGCACGGTGGATGTGACCGGGAGGATTCGTCATGTATGCCACGCTCACTCACACCGATGTCGAGACGGCGGTGCGGGCCGCGACGCTCGCCCCCTCGGTGCTCAACGTCCAGCCATGGCGGTTCGTCGCGTACGGCGACGCGATCGAGGTGCATCGCGACCCCGATCGGGCGTTGCCGGTCACCGATCCCAGCAACCGAGCGCTGACGATCTCGTGCGGCGCGGCCCTGTTCAACCTGCGGTTGGCGGTCGCCCACCTGATCGGGCACCCCGAGGTCGACGTTATCCCCGACCCGGCCAGACCGACGCTGCTGGCCGTCGTACGGCCCGGCGACGGATCCGAGCCCACCCCGGTGGAGTCGCGGCTCTACGTGGCGATCAGGGACCGCCGCAGCAGCCGGGTCCCGTTCCTCGACCAGCTACTCCCGGTGGAAACGGTGGTGCGTATCGAGAACGCGGCGGCCACCGAAGGCGCAACCCTGCGCTTCCTGAACGCGTACGAGGCAGCGGACGTCGGCAAGCTCGTTCGTCAAGCCGACCTCGTGCAGCGTGCGGATGCCGACATCCGCGCCGAGGTCGGCGGATGGATCGGCCGCGGGCCCGACGCCGTCGACGGCATTCCGCATCTGTCTCTGGGCCCGAAAGCCACAGACCCCTCCAGTCTGGTCCGGGACTTCGCGCTGGGGCTGCCGGTCGAAGGTCGGGACCGGGCCACGTTCGAGCACAACCCGACGCTCGCCGTCCTGCTCAGCGATCACGACGGGCCGGCCGACTGGCTGCGTACCGGCCAGGCTCTGCAGCGGCTGTGGCTGGAAGCCACGGTAGCCGGAACCGGGGTGTCCCTGCTGACCCAGCCGCTGGAGATGCCGGGCATGCGCTGGCTCGCCCGGCCGGCAGCGGCCGGGAGGTTCTGGCCTCAGGCACTGCTCCGGCTCGGCATCGCCACCGGTACGACGCCGCCCACGCCGCGCCGGCCGGTCGCGGATGTCCTGACCTTCGTCTGATCACCTCCGGGCTCATCACGTCGCGGAGTCATTACACCCATGTGATTTGTCCCCACTGGGGACAACTCCTGTGGAAAACCCGCCCCTGCCCTGCTACGAGCCCGGGCCTCGGCCCGTCACCGGGCCTCTGGCTGGGCTGGTTCGGGCGCTGTGGGCTCGGTCCCTCCCTGGTCGAGGCGGAACGGTGGGTAGGCGTCGGTCATGAGCGCCGCGTACGCGGCCACCCGGATGGCCCACCGGTTCATACCCAGGACGAAGTCGTAGAGGCCGCGCGGATACCGTGCGACGAACAGCAACGCGACGGCGGCGAAGAACACGCAGACCGCGATCAGTCCGCCGGACGCCCACTCCCAATTTGACTTGTCGCCCTGCTCCCAGGTGGTCGTCGTCCATGCGCCGCCGACGAACAGGGCGACGATCGCATAGTGCGGGATGGCGAGCAGCCACCACTTCACCAGCACCAGCCCGCGCGACAGCGATTCCGGGTAGCGAACGTCCAACCGGGCCGGGTAGTCCGGATCATCGGCGAGAGAGAACGGCGGATACCGGTCGGTGCCGAGCGCGTCGTAGGTGTAGTAGCCCACCCGCCAGGTCCAGCGCATCACCCCGACGTTGAAGTCGAACATGCCACGCGGGTAGCGCGCGGTGAACAGGATCGCGAAGAACGCGATGACCGTCACGACGATGAACGCGATCCACAAGAAGATCAAGATGATGACGTGCGGGATCGCCAGCAGCCACTTCACCAGCCACAACCACCGGGACAGCGGCTCGTCCAGGCGTGCATTGACGGCGACAGGGCTCTCGGCCATGGCTTCCTCCTCGGGTTGCCCCTCACTGGGTGCCATGGCCAAAGATCGCAGGAGGAAGGGCGGATGGTAAGGGGGCGCACCGGAGCATCGGCTCGTGTTTCTCCGCCCGGTCATGCGGGCAGGATGCGCGCAGGCCTCCGTCGAAGGACACGATCTCCATGCAGACACGGCTGTCGTTCCGAGCACTGTTCACAGTCCCTGCAGCGCTGGGCGGCCTGCTCGCCCTGACGCTGGTGGCGCCACCGGCGGTGGCGACGCCGAAGGCGCCGCCCAAGGACGCTGTAGCGGTCGGTACCGGGGGAGCCGTGTCGTCCGTGGACCCCTACGCGACCGAGATCGGGCTGGACGTGCTGAGACGGGGCGGCAACGCCGTCGACGCGGCGGTGGCCACAGCCGCCGCTCTCGGCGTGACCGAGCCCTACAGCGCGGGCGTCGGCGGCGGCGGATTCTTCGTCTATTACGACGCGGGATCCGGCCAGGTCGAGACCATCGACGGTCGGGAGACCGCCCCCCGGTTGATGGACGAGGACGCGTTCGTCGAGAACGGAGTTCCCATCCCCTTCGCCGAGGCTGTCACCAGTGGGCTCTCGGTCGGCGTGCCTGGGACGCCGGCGACGTGGGAGCTGGCCCTGGAGCGCTGGGGCTCCACCGACCTGCGCGATGCGCTGCACCCGGCGGCGCAGCTGGCGCGCCGGGGTTTCGTGGTCGACCAGACGTTCCACCAGCAGACCGCGGACAACGCCGCCCGGTTCGCCGACTTCACCAGTACGCGGGAGCTGTTCCTCCCCGATGGTGCGCCGCCCCCCGAAGGCTCCGTCCTGCGAAACCGCGACCTGGCCCGGACATACGACCTGCTGGGCCGGCACGGCACCGAGTTCCTGTACGGAGGCGACCTCGCCGACGAGATCGTCGCGACCGTGGTGCAACCGCCGGTGGTGCCAGGTTCCACCCGCATCGTCCGGCCAGGACTGATGCGGCTGCCCGACCTGGCCGCGTACGAGGCACTCGTCAAGGAGCCGACGCTGGTCGAGTACCGCGGGCTCGACGTCGCCGGCATGGGGCCACCGTCCTCCGGCGGCTCGACCGTCGGTGAGGCACTGAACATCCTCGAGGGGAGCGACCTCGGTGCGCTCGACCGGACCGAGGCGCTGCACCGCTACCTCGAGGCGTCCGCGCTGGCCTTCGCCGACCGCAACCGCTATGTCGGCGATGACGCCTTCGTCGATGTGCCGCTCGGAGAACTGCTCTCGCAGGGGTTCGCCGACGAACGCGCCTGCGAGATCGGAGCCACCGCGGCTGTGAAGCCGGTGCCGCCGGGAGTGCCCGACGGAACGTACTCGCCGTGTGCCGGCGAAGCGCTCGCCGTCGGCGCCGTCGGCGAGCAGCGCCTGTCCACAACCCACCTGACCACGTGGGACCGGTGGGGCAACGTCGTCTCCTACACGTTGACCATCGAGCAGACCGGTGGTTCCGGGATCGTCGTACCAAACCGTGGGTTCCTCCTCAACAACGAGCTCACCGACTTCAACTTCACCCCGACGCAGGGCGCGGCACCGGACCCCAACCTGCCGGCGCCGGGCAAGCGGCCACGCTCGTCGATGAGCCCCACGATCGTCCTGGACGGCGGTGAGCCGATCCTGGCACTGGGATCGCCGGGCGGTTCCATGATCATCACCACCGTGCTCCAGACGCTGCTCAACCGGACCGACTTCGGCATGACGCTGCCCGACGCCCTCGCAGCGCCGCGCGCAAGCCAGCGGAACACGGCGGCGGTCTTCGCGGAACCGGCCTTCATCGCTGCCTGGGGGGCCGCCTTGTCGGCCTTGGGGCATACGTTCACGACCACGACGGAGATCGGCGCCGTGACCGCGATCGAGCTCCTCGAGGACGGCACGCTGCTGGCGGCCGCCGAGCCCGTGCGCCGCGGCGGTGGAGACGCCGGCGTCGTCAGTCCGCGGCGCTGAGTCCGTCCCGAGCAGGTCGAGGGCAACCCGGTCTCGACGAACACGGTGGCGCGGCTTGATCGCCGACGCCGTGCAGGCCTCTGGCATCGTTGATCCGGCGATTGGCCTGCGGTTCTCGGGCTAGACCGTCCTCACCGAGGAGCACGGATGCGCACGATCATCGAGCCCTTCCGGATCAAGAGCGTCGAACCGATCGAGATGTCGACACCCGAGCAACGCGCGAGGTGGCTAGCCGAGGTCGGGTACAACCTGTTCAGGCTGCCGGCCGACCGGGTGCTCATCGACCTGCTCACCGACTCGGGAACGTCGGCGATGAGCGCTGCGCAGTGGGGCGCGATGATGGTAGGCGACGAGTCCTACGCCGGGGCGCGCAGTTGGTACCGGTTCGAGGAGACCGTGCGGCGGGTGTTCGGCTTTCCCCACGTCGTGCCCACGCACCAGGGCCGCGCCGCCGAGCGGATCCTCTTCGGTTGCACGGTGAAGCGGGGCGACATCGTGCCGAACAACGGCCACTTCGACACCACCCGGGCCAACATCGAGTACCTCGCCGGCGAGGCGATCGACCTGCCCTGTGCCGAGGCGGCAGACCCGACGACGAACGAGCCGTTCAAGGGCAACATGGACGTCCAGGCGCTGGAGAAGCTTCTCGTCGACCGCGCCGACGCGGTGCCGATGGTGATGCTGACGATCACGAACAACACCGGGGGCGGCCAGCCGGTGTCGATGGCCAATATCCACGCGGTGGCCGAGGTCGCCCGACGGTACGGCAAGCCGCTCTACCTGGATGCGTGCCGCTTCGCCGAGAACGCGTGGTTCATCAAGCAGCGTGAAGACGGCTACGCCGATGTAGCGGTGCCGCAGGTCGTGCGGGAGATGTGCTCCCATGCCGACGGCTGCACGATGTCGGCGAAGAAGGACGCGCTGGTCAACATCGGCGGCTTTCTGTGCACTCGCGACCCGTCCCTGGCCGCGCGGGAGAAGGATCTCCTGATCCTCACCGAGGGCTTCCCGACCTACGGAGGACTGGCCGGTCGCGACCTCGAGGCGATCGCCGTGGGCCTCGACGAGGTGCTCGCCGAGGACTACCTGCGCTACCGGAACGTCTCGATCGCGTATGTCGTCAACCACCTGCACGATGCTGGGGTTCCGGTGCTCCGGCCGGCGGGCGGGCACGCGGTCTACCTCGACGCCGGTCGGTTTCTGCCTCACGTTCCGGCGCTGCAGTACCCGGGACAGTCGCTGGCCGTCGAGCTCTACCGCCACGGCGGGATCCGCGGCGTGGAGATCGGCACGGTGATGGCCGGACGCGATCCCGCGACGGGCAAGGAGCGTCCGGCGCCGCTGGAACTCGTGCGGCTGGCGATCCCACGACGGGTGTACACCCAGTCGCACATGGACTACGTGGTCGAAGCGATCGTGGAGGTTTTCCAGCGGCGGGAGTCGCTGCCCGGCTACCGGATCAGCGACGAGCCGCCGTTCCTGCGCCACTTCTCGGCGACCTTCGCTCCACTCTGACCGAGACGGCGTCGCCGGGTCTTAGGTCCCCGTGCGCCGGGTCGTGTGTCTCTGGCCGGCGTCTGCACCGGGTGATGCGCTGGTCCTGTGCCGATGCGCATCGGCAGGGGAGGTTCTGCGATGACGACCTACGAGATCACCTCACGCCACCTCGCGTCCCAACCCACCGCAGTCGTGCGCGGCGGAATGCCCGTCGCAGAGCTGGGCGAATGGTTGGCGGACTCCTACCGCGGCGTCCAAGAGCACCTGGATCGGATCGGCATGCACCCGAGCGGGCCACCGTTCGCCCGGTACACCTTCCTCGGCGAGGACGTCGCCGTCGAGGCGGGCTTCCCCGTGGCGAGCGAGATCGCCGGGAACGGTCGCGTCGAGCCGTCGGCACTACCGGGCGGCCCGGCGGCGGTCACCACGCATCTCGGCCGATACGAGGACCTGGAGGCGGCATACGACGCCGTTCATGACTGGCTCGACACCCAGGGGTACACGCCGGCGGGGCCACACTGGGAGGTCTACTTCACCGATCCGAACGCCGAGCCTGACCCAGCTCACTGGCGTACGGACATCGTCGCGCCGTACAGCGCCCCCTGATCGACGACGCAGACAGGACGCATACGACTTCCTACCCCGTCGGCGAGCCCCACGGCGACGTGACCCGACGCGTCCTGGGGGCGTGCCGAGCCCGGTCAGATCGTCCTCATGCACGTCGGATCGCATGCCAGCGACGGGTCCATGCTCGACGCCCACGGCCAGCCTTGGGTACTCAGTCTGCGACCCGGACGGCCACCGCGGGACGGATTCGGGCCGCCCGCCGGGCCGGTGCCAAGGTGGCCACGACCGAGGCGAGCAGGGTCACGCCGACCAGGATGGCGATCTGCGTCCAGGCGATGGGGTAGGGCCCGCTGATCGACCCGAACGCGGCGCTGTTCCGGTACAGCACCCAGGTGGTGACGATGCCGAGCACGGTGCCGATCACCACACCCTCGACAGCCACAAAGGTGCTCTCGAACATGAACGACAGGCGTACCGTCCGCGCCTGGAAGCCCAGTGCCCGTAAGACGCCGATCGAGCGTCGGCGCTCGCGGACGGCCCGGATCATGATCACGCCCAGGCTGGTGATTCCGACCAGAAGGCCCAGCGCCAGGTATCCCTGCATGAGCCGGAAGAACTGGTTGTTCGCGGCGTAGCTCTCCTCGACGACGGCCGCCAGGTCCGTCGCGACCAAGCCGTTGGCCACGTACGTCCCCTGCAGGGTCGCCGCAAGCTGCGAGACGCTCTGCCCTCCGGGGGTTCGCAACAGCGCGCTGGACCGTACGGCGCCATCTCCGAACGCCTCCACGACATTGTCGTCGCCCATGAAGACGGGGAACCGGACGTCGGCGCCGGTGACGCCGTAGAACGGTGTGCCGTCCCGCACGATGCCGGCGACGATCCGCTCGGTCTGCCGTCCGGTCCGTGGGTCGGTCAACGTGATGACCGAGCCGGGCGCGACCGCCTCGCCCGGAGGCCCGCCTGCCGACCCGTAGAAGGAGTCGACGAGCACGTAGTCCGGATCGCGGCGCACCAGGTCCCATACCGCCCGATCGCTGAGCAGCGAGGGCATGACGGCGTCGAGCAGAGGTGGCACGTCGATGAACTCCGCGGGTACGCCAACGGCGACGACGGGGAGCCGGACGTCCGTCTCGAGACGAGGATCGTCAGCCTCGGCTACGGCGATCACGAGGGGAGCGACACCGGTCACCTGGCCGGTGAACTCGCCGGTCCTCAACGTGATGTCGGGATCGGGGACGGGCGTGCTGGCGTTGAAGTCGACGCGCAACGACCAGCCCGATGTCGCATCGGCGACGGCACGATCGACGTTCGCGTTGATGATCGTCATGATCTGCGTCATGAGCACGATGACGAGCACCACGACGGAGTACATCGCGAGCGTCGAGCCGGTCCGGAACTTCTTCGCCGTCGGGTAGGCCATGGCGAGTCGGGTCGCCAGGCCGGTTTGCGTCGGGCGGTCAACGAGCCGCCGGAACGGGCGGAGCAGGACGGTCTGGTGCAGGCTGACCAGGGTCACCGCGGCGAACGAGAGCATGCACCCCATCACGATGTAGGGCGCGGTGGACGCGTCGTCATAGATGTCGGGTCGCACCGTGTTGGCCAGCAGTCCCCAGGCCAACACACCAACGGAAACGGCGGTCAGTGCGGCCCGAGCTCCGACGATCCGGGAGAGCAGCGGCAGGGCGGCCACCGCCGCCAGCGTCGGGAGCAGGTACGTCAGGGTGGCCGAGCTGCTGGCGACCGCGGGCACGGCAGCGGCTGCGAACACCGCCGTCGCGACCGCTGACACTGCGGTCAGTAGTGAACGGGTGCGTTGCCGCACCGGCGGGTCCAGGTCACGGATCGCCGCGATGATGTTGGTGCGCGCGATCCGGACGCTCGTCAGCACGACGGCAGCGAACGCAAAGAGGAATCCCAGGGCGAAGCCGTTCACCAGGCTGGTCGGCGTGACCTCGAAGACGATCTTCAGCTGATTCTCGCCCTGATCGTAACTGTTGAGAATGCGCAGTGCGATGGCGACGATCACCCGGCCGATGAGCACACCCACGAGCGCACCCAGGGCGGCCGCGATCGCGGCGTACACAGCGCCTTCGATCGCGAACTCACCTGTGACGTATCGGCGGCGCAGCCCGATGGCGCGCAGAATTCCGAGCTGCCCCTTGCGCTCGTCGGCGAGCATGACGAACACGTTCACCAACAGCAGGATCCCGGCGATGATGCAGAAGCTGCCGATGAACAGGAAGAGCGAGCCCAGCACGGCGCCGGTCTCGGCTGCGTCGTCGAGGATCTCCTGCTTCGGAGTGGCCACCGAGGCACCCTGACCGGTGAGTGACCCCAGCGCGTCTTCCATCGCGGCGGTGACCTCCCCGGTCAGTGCCTCGGCGTCCTCGACGCCGCCGCGGTTGGAGACGAAGGTCATCGTCGTGGGCTCGACGCCGGCGGCAGCAGCGACCTCGATGAGCGTGCCGGGCGAGAAGAACGCGTCGCGGTTGGCCGACGCCCCGAACCCGACCCCGGCCAGGCCCTCGGCCGTGACGACGTCACTGACCACGGTGCGTACCGGCTGTCCGTAGAGATAGAAGGTGAGCTCGTCGCCGCGGTCGGCACCCAGGCGTTCGGCCAGGTTGTCGTTGATGACGACTCTGCCGGCGCCGGGGTCGTCCACCTCGAGTCCGGACGGGTGCGGACTACCGAAGGTCGCGGCGGCGGCGAAGTCGAGCTCCCAGACCAGGACCCGTGGCTCGGCTGTCAAGCCGTCGCCGGTGTCGAGGGCGGCCGCCGCCTGGGTCCCGCGGACCGTCAGCACCCCGTCGACACGTGGGTCAGCGGCCAACGACTCCAGCCGTGCCGCGACCTCATCGCCTTGTCGGAGCGAGGACGAGCGTACGGACTCGTCCACGGGCCCGAGCACGTCGTACGCAACCTGCCTCACCGAGCGGTCGAGGGAGTCACCTACCACCAGGCTGGCCATGATCAGCGCCGTCCCCAGCACCGAGCCGAGGACGACGAGCACCGTCTCAGTGGGCCGGCGGACGATCTGACGCAATGCGAGGCGCCGCAGCACGGCGCGACCGAGCAGGAAGAGGACGAATGCGGCCGCCGCTGCCAGCCCCACGACCAGGGTTGGAGTCAGTTCGGGGTACACGGCGGTCACCTCACCGCTCGGTCGCGGACTTCGTCGTGAACGAGTCGGCCATCGCGCATCAGGACCAGGCGGTGAGCCGACTCCCCGATGCCCTGGTCGTGCGTGACCAGGACGATGGCCTGGCCTTCCTCCTCGTTGAGCCGCTGCAGCAGCTCCATGATCTGGCCGGCCATAGCGGTGTCGAGGTTCCCTGTCGGTTCGTCGGCCCAGACCACCGCGGGCTTGGCGACCAGCGCACGGGCGATCGTCACGCGCTGCTGCTCACCTCCGGACAGCTCGTTCGGTCGGTGCTCGGCGCGACCGTCCAAGCCGACCTTGCTCAGCATGTCGAGAGCACGCGCCCGTGCCTCCCTGGCACGGATCGCGACCAAGAGGAGCGGCAGCTCGACGTTCTCCACAGCGCTGAAAACCGGGATGAGGTTGAACGACTGGAACACGAACCCCATCGAATGAGCGCGGTGCTCGGTACGTGCGTGGTCGCTCATGGCGAACAGGTCCTGGCCGTCCACGAGGACCTGTCCGCCGTCGATGTCGTCCAGCCCGGACAGGCAGTTGAGCAGTGTGGTCTTGCCGGATCCGGACGGACCCATGACGGCGAGCATCTCGCCCCGGCGAACGGTGAGGTCCAGCTTGTCGAGGGCCACGACGGACTGCTTGCCGGTCCGGTAGACCTTGGTCACCGACGCCGCGACCAGCAGCGGTCGCTCATCGGTCGAGAGCTTTAGGTCAGTCGTGGTCATGGTGCACCGCCCGAAGTCGCTGGTTGTCGGTCACAATCCAGACCAGCAGTCGCGGGCCGGCCCCGACAGGGCCTTCCGACGCTCGAGGACGGGACCTTCGTAATTCAGGCGACGATGACCCGCTCGCCGTCCACCGTCGGCGTCATCAGCGCGCGAGGGATCCATTTTCGGTGCGATTGCGAGCAGGGTCGGCTTCCGATCCTGGCATCGGGTGAGACCTGGGGAGTCGACCTGCCCGAGTTCACCACTTCCGCAGGACCTTCGGCCCTGGCGACGTCGCGTCCGGCCCGTGAACGTGACACAAGAGAGGAGGTCACCATGCGCGCAAACGTAGGCGACCGGATCGTCATCAAGGGCTACCGGTTGGGAGAGCACGAGCGCGACGGCGAGGTGCTGGAGGTCCGCGGTGAAGATGGGACTCCGCCTTACCTCGTGCGATGGAACGACGACGGCCACACGGCGCTGTTCTTTCCTGGCAGCGGTGTACTGATCCAGCCCTTCGACGAGCGGGTCAGCCCGGGCGGATAGGGCTGAAGGTCCGAGTCGGCTGACCTTCTTGCAGAAACGGTTCCCGCAGATGCGGTCCGGGCGGCACCGCCCGGAGGTCGCCGCACCCACCGGTCAGATGCTGACCGAGCCGGCGAACAGGTCCCGTGTCGAGCAGGTCACCGAGGACGACCCCGTCACCTCCGTGGCGGCAACATGGCCGGGAGTACACGGCCGATGATGCGACAGGCGTTGGGGGCGGAACGTCGCGGAACTCGACCTCCATGCTTGCGGCCGACGCGATGGTCAGACGGATACGCCGTAGGCCTCGGTGAAGGCCTTCCCG
>DASRTE010000214.1:0-28851 GCA_035656095.1 Jiangellaceae bacterium | reverse complement strand
AGGCCGTCATCCCTCACGCGGCGTTGCTGCGTCAGGCTTTCGCCCATTGCGCAATATTCCCCACTGCTGCCTCCCGTAGGAGTCTGGGCCGTGTCTCAGTCCCAGTGTGGCCGGTCGCCCTCTCAGGCCGGCTACCCGTCGTCGCCTTGGTGGGCCGTTACCCCACCAACTAGCTGATAGGCCGCGAGTCCATCCTTGGCCGGAAATCCTTTCCACACGCGGACCATGCGGTCGCGTGTCGTATCCGGTATTAGCCCCGGTTTCCCGGGGTTATCCCAGAGCCAAGGGCAGGTCACCCACGTGTTACTCACCCGTTCGCCGCTCGAGTACCCCCGAAGGGGCCTTTCCGCTCGACTTGCATGTGTTAGGCACGCCGCCAGCGTTCGTCCTGAGCCAGGATCAAACTCTCCATCAAGGTCATATGACATCCGAACCTGGCCGAAACCAGGCTCGGGACGTCGACACATGAAGAAAGAACAACCCCGGCAAGAACGGCTGACATGAATGTCACCCGTCTTACCAAAGGAATCCCATCACCAGGCACGGCCGCGAACGGCCGACCCCGTGGACGGGGTTATTGGCATCGACAATTATTTGGCACGCTGTTGAGTTCTCAAGGATCGGGCGCACACCAAGCCCGGCCCGTCAGGGCCGTTCTCGGGGCAACTCGTCTAATCTAGCCCGTCTGGCGCTCTGGGTCAAACCCGGAGCTTCCGGTCATGCGCGGCACGAAGCCCCGGACATCGGCCCGTGCAGCGGCCGATGTGCAGTGTCTCGTGACGGTGGTGACCCCGGGCCGGCCGCCGTCTCCGGCGTCCCGCTTCCCCGTGGGCCGTGGAGAAACCTACGTCGAACCTCGCGGCACAGTCAAATCCCCATGTGCAGGTCTTCGCGGCTGTCGAGCGCCAGGGCATTCATGCAGGTCAGCGCACGATCTCGACGCCGCCTACGGTTCGCTTGCCACGACGTACAACGACCCAACGCCCGTGGAGCAGCTCGTATTCCCGCACGACTGCATCCGGGTCGGTCGACGGGTCGAGTCGGGTGTTGTTGACGTACGCGCCGCCCTCGGCGATCGCCCGGCGCGCAGCCGACCGTGACGGCACGAGTCCCGCAGCGACGAACAGGTCGACGTACGACGGTCCGTCGTGGCCCATCGGCACCTGTGCGAGCGACGTCTCCGACAGCGCCGCCGAGAGCGTGCGCTCGTCGAGGTCCTCCAATGCGCCCTGACCGAACAACGCCTGCGACGCCGATACGACCCGGGCCGTCTCCTCGGGTCCGTGGACGAGCGCGGTCACCTCCTCGGCCAGGGCGCGCTGGCCCACGCGTGAGGCCGGCCGCTCTGCCGTCGCCCGTTCGATCTGCTCGATCTCCTCCCTCGGACGGAACGACAGCGACCGCAGCAGCATCGGGACCTGGCTGTCCTCGACGTTGAGCCAGTGCTGGTAGAAGGCGTACGGCGAGGTCATGTCCGGATCGAGCCAGATCGTGCCCGACTCGGTCTTCCCGTACTTCGTGCCGTCGGCCTTGGTGAGCAGCGGTGTCGCGAAGGCGTGCACAGACACTCCCTCGACCCGGTGGACCAGGTCGACGCCGCTGGTGAGGTTCCCCCACTGGTCGCTGCCGCCGGTCTGCAGGATGCAGGTGTAGCGGCGGTAGAGCTCCAGGAAGTCGAGTCCCTGCAGGATCTGGTAGCTGAACTCGGTGTACGAGATCCCCTCCCGCGACTCCAGCCGGGCGCTCACCGCCTCCTTCGCCATCATCCGGTTGACCCGGAAGTGCTTGCCGACGTCGCGGAGGAAGTCGATCGCCGACAGCGGCGCGGTCCACTCCAGGTTGTTCACCACACGTGCGGCGTTGTCGCCGGTGAAGGAGACGTAACGCGCCACCTGGACCCGGATGCGCTCGACCCACTCGGCGACGGTCTCCTTCGTGTTGAGTGTCCTCTCCGCCGTGGGCTTCGGGTCGCCGATCAGGCCGGTGGAGCCGCCGACGAGCACGATCGGACGGTGTCCTGCGTTCTGCAGGCGACGGACCGTCAGAAGCTGGAGCAGGTTGCCGAAGTGCAGGCTCGGAGCCGTCGGATCGAAGCCGCAGTAGTAGGTGACCGGTGCGTCGGCCAGTGCGGCACGCAGCGCCTGTTCGTCGGTGCACAGCGCGAACAGGCCGCGCCACTTCAGCTCGTCGACGATGTCCTCGGCCACGGTCACCCGTCTCCCTGCAGTCTCGGCACCGGCGCTCCGGCCACTCGACGGTGCCCGGCCGCAGCCTACGGCCGCGGGGCCGCCGACCGGCGCCTGGGCAGATGCGGGCGGTAGGTCGACACGGTCGGGTCGCCGTCCAGCCAGAACCGCCACGGCCGGTCCCCGGCCCGGGCGAGACCGACCCGTGGACCGGTTCGAACGCCTTCGGTCGGCCGCGCGCCGGCCCGGAACCGCAATGGCGACGACGCGTCGCAGAGGTCCGTCCCGTTGTCGTGGCCGCCGAGCCCCAGCGCCGTCGCGAGCCGCGCCGGTCCGCGTGCGAGGTCGCGGTCGCCGCGCGCCGACGGTCGCCGCGACCGAGCCACCTCGAGACCCGTCACCACCTCGCCCGCCCGGAGCAGGACGGCACTCGCCCTGCCCGCGGGGCCGCAGACGAGGTTGGCACACCAGTGCATCCCGTAGGTGAAGTACACGTACACATGCCCGGCCGGCCCGAACATGACCGCGTTGCGCGCCGTCCGGCCCCGGAAGGCGTGCGACCCGGGGTCCTCCGCGCCGTCGTACGCCTCCACCTCGGTCAGCCGCACGGCGACCGGGCCGTGGACGAGGACGCCGCCGAGCACCGACGGCGCGACCTCGAGGACCGGTCGCTCGAAGAACGTCCGGCCGACCCCATCACTCATGCAACCGCCCAGGGACGCAACGCTGCCACGCAGGTGCGTACGGCGTCGAGCTGCTCGGCCACCCGCCGCGGAGCCGTCCCGCCCTTGCCCGAACGCGACGCGAGCGAGCCGGCCACCGTCAGCACGGAGCGCACCGGTGGTCGCAGGTGCGCAGAGACCGAGGCGAGGTCCTCGTCGGTGAGGTCCCACAGCTCGATCCCGCGCTCCTCGCACATCCGTACGCAGGCCCCCGCGATCTCATGTGCCTCGCGGAAGGCGACACCGTCGCGGACGAGCCACTCGGCCACGTCGGTCGCGAGCGAGAACCCCTGCGGCGCCAGCTCCTCCAGCCGGGTCGTGCGGAACCGCAGCGTCGACACCATGCCGGTGACGGCGGGGAGCAGCAGTGTCAGCGAGTCGACGGAGTCGAAGACGGGTTCCTTGTCCTCCTGCAGGTCCCGGTTGTACGCGAGCGGAAGTGCCTTGAGCGTGGTCAGCAGGCCGGTCAGGTTGCCCACCAACCGGCCGGCCTTTCCCCGGGCGATCTCGGCCACGTCGGGGTTCTTCTTCTGCGGCATGATCGACGACCCGGTGGACCAGGCGTCGTCCAGTTCGACGAACGAGAACTCCTTCGTCGCCCACAGCACGACCTCCTCGGCGAGTCGCGACACGTCGACCCCGACCATCGCGGCCACGAAGGCGAACTCGGCGGCCACGTCGCGGGAGGCCGTGCCGTCGATCGAGTTCTCGACGGCGCGCGAGAAACCGAGCGTCTCCGCGACGAACTCGGGGCTCAGGCCCAGCGAGGTACCGGCCAGCGCGCCCGAGCCGTAGGGCGACTCGTCGGCGCGTCGGTCCCAGTCGCGGAGCCGGTCGACATCGCGGAGGAGGGCCCAGGCGTGCGCGAGCAGGTGGTGCGAGAGCAGGACCGGCTGAGCGTGCTGCAGGTGGGTCCGGCCGGGCATGGCGACACCCAGGTGCCGCTCCGCGTGGGTCGCCAGCGCGTCGACCAGATCCAGGACGAACCGGGCCACCGTGCGCGCCGAGGCGCGCAGGTACATCCGCAGCAGCGTCGCCACCTGGTCGTTGCGGGACCGGCCGGCCCGAAGCTTGCCGCCCAGCCCGACCCCCACCCGCTCGATCAGGCCGCGCTCGAGGGCCGTGTGCACGTCCTCGTCCGACGGCTGGGGGGCGAAATCGCCCGCCGCCACGTCGGCGGAGAGGGCATCCAGACCGGCCAGCATTCCGGTGAGCTCGGCGTCGTCGAGAAGGCCCGCGTGGTGCAGGGCCTGCGCATGCGCTCTCGAGCCGGCGATGTCGTACTGGGCCAGGCGCCAGTCCACGTCCGTGCTCCGGGAGAGCGCGGCCAACGCATCGGCCGGACCCGCGGCGAACCGCCCGCCCCACAGACTGGTCGGGACTGCCGGCTCAGCCACGCTTCTTGTCCCTCGCCGCCGCAAGCCTCGACGGCAGCCCGAACAGTTCGATGAACCCCCGCGCGAACGACTGGTCGAACATGTCACCGGTGTCGTACGTCGCGAGCGCGAAGTCGTAGAGACTCTGCTCGGAACGCCGCCCTGTGACGACGGCACGGCCGCCGTGCAGTACCAGCCGGACGTCACCGCTGACATGGGCGTTCGCCTCGTCGACGAACGTGCTCAGTGCATGGCGAAGTGGGCTCGACCAGAGCCCGTCGTAGACGAGTTGGCTCCAGCGCTGATCCACCCCCCGCTTGAACCGCGCCAGATCGCGCTCGACGGTGACGTTCTCGAGTTCCTGGTGAGCCGTGATGAGCGTGATCGCTCCCGGGGCCTCGTAGACCTCCCGGCTCTTGATCCCGACCAGCCGGTCCTCCACCAGGTCCAGCCGGCCGACCCCCTGCGCACCGGCCCGGCGGTTCAGCTCGGAGATGGCCTGAAGCATCGTGACCGGCTCGCCGTCGAGGGCGACCGGCGCGCCGGCGTCGAACGTGACGACCACCTCGTCGGCGTCGCGAGGAGTCGCAGGATCGGCGGTGTAGGCGTAGACGTTCTCCGTCGGCGCGTTCCAGATGTCCTCGAGGAATCCGGTCTCGATCGCGCGACCCCAGACGTTCTGGTCGATCGAGAACGGGTTGCTCTTCGTCGTCTCGATCGGCAGGTCGTGCTTCTCCGCGTAGTCGATGGCCTTGTCCCGGGTGAGCGCCAGGTCACGGACGGGGGCCAGGCAGGTCAGGTGGGGAGCCAGCGCGCGGATCCCCACCTCGAAGCGCACCTGGTCGTTGCCCTTGCCGGTGCACCCGTGGGCCACGACGGACGCACCGAATCGACGGGCGGCCGCCACCAGGTGCTCGACGATCACCGGACGTGACAGGGCCGACACCAGCGGGTAGCGGTCCATGTACAGAGCGTTGGCCTTCAGAGCCGGCAGGCAGTACCGCTCGGCGAACTCCTCCCGGCCGTCGGCCACGTGGGCCTCGACGGCGCCGCAGGCCAACGCACGCTTGCGGATGGTGTCGAGGTCCTCGCCACCCTGGCCGAGGTCGACAGCGACCGCGACGACCTCCGCTCCCGTCTGCTCGGCTATCCAGCCGATGGCGACGGAGGTGTCCAGACCTCCGGAGTAGGCCAGGACGACGCGTTCAGTCACGGGTGTGCTCCTTCTCGGATGGGGACGGTGCCTGACCCTCCGCGAGCGCCAGGAACCACTCGGCGACCTCTGCGCCGCTGGTCGGGTCGGCGGTGACGACGAGGACCGTGTCGTCCCCAGCGATCGTGCCCAGAACCGCGTCGGGCGCAGCCCGGTCCACCGCCGAGGCGAGGTACTGCGCTGCACCCGGTGGCGTGCGCAAGATGATCAGGTTCGCCGACGACCGCGCCGACACGAGGATCTCCTCGCAGACGCGCACGAGCCTCGCGTCGATCGCCGAGCGTGCTGCGGCGCGTGGGGTTCGGTCGCCCCCCTCGCCGGGCAGCGCGTAGACGAGGTCGCCGTTCGCGTCGCGAACCTTGACCGCGCCCATCTCGTCCAGGTCGCGCGAGAGCGTGCCCTGCGTCACGGCGATGCCGTCGAGGGCGAGCATGGCCGCAAGTTCCCCCTGCGACCGGATCGGTTCGCGCAGGAGCACCTCCGCGATGCGCTGGTGGCGGGCCGCCCGCGTCATCGGGGTCGCTGTGTGCATCAGACCTCCCGAGGGTCGTCGAGGATGGCGGGAAGCGCAGTCACGAACTCCCGCGCCTGGCCGGTGGAGAGGATCAGCGGCGGTGCGAGCCGTATCGCATCCGCCGCCACGGGATTGACGATGAATCCCGCGCGAAGTGCTGCTGCGGCCGCCCGGAACGCGACCGGAGCGCTCAGGTGGACGGCGAGCAGCAACCCCACCCCCCGAACACCGGCGATCAGCGGATGCCGGAGCGCGCCGATGGCCGCACGAAGCCGCTCACCGACGATACGGGCGTTCGCCAGCAGGTTCTCGGCCTCGATCGTGTCGAGGACCGCGATGGCGGCCGCGGCCGCGACCGGATTGCCCCCGAAGGTCGAGCCGTGCGATCCCGCATTCAGCAGGACGGCGGCGTCGCCGAACCCGATGCACGCACCGATCGGCAGCCCGCCACCGAGCCCTTTGGCGATCGTGACGACGTCCGGGTCGATGCCCTCGTGCTGGAATGCGAACCATTCGCCGGTCCGGCCGATGCCGGTCTGGATCTCGTCGATCACGAGCAGCGCACCGTGCCTGCGCGTGATCTTCCGGGCGGCCTCCAGGTAGCCGGGCGGAGGGACGCGGACACCTGCCTCTCCCTGCACGGGCTCGAGGATCACCGCGGCCGTCTCCGCGTCGACGACCGCCGCGAGCGCTGCGGCGTCGCCGTACGGTACGTGGACCACCCCACCCGGCAGAGGTGCGAACGGGTCTCGGATCGCCGGCTTCCCGGTGAGCGCTAGAGCGCCCATCGTCCGGCCGTGAAAGCCGTTCTCGGCCGCCACCATCCGGGATCGGCCGGTCCGCCGGGCGATCTTGAACGCAGTCTCGACCGCCTCGGCTCCGGAGTTGGTGAAGAACACCCGTCCGGCACCGCCGGCCAGGGCCCGGACCCGTTCGGCCAGCATCACCTGGGGCTCGGTCGCGAAGAGGTTCGAGACGTGCCCGAGTGTCTCGAGTTGTGCTGTGACGGCCTTGGTCACCGCCGGGTGACCGTGCCCGAGAACGTTGACGGCCAGACCACCGAGCAGGTCGAGGTAGCGCCGCCCGTCCGCGTCCCAGACGTGGCAGCCCTCGCCGCGCACCAGCACGCGCTGTGGGCGTCCGAACGTGCCCATCAGGGCACCTTCGTACCGGTCCAGCCAGGCATCCTGCAGTGTCACGACGGCACCACCATCGTCCCGACGCCCGCGTCGGTGAAGACCTCGAGCAGGAGCGCGTTCGGCAGCCGGCCGTCGACCACGGTCGCCTCGGGCACGCCGCCCCGTACTGCGCGCACGCAGGCCGCCATCTTGGGAACCATCCCGGCGTCGAGCCCGGGCAGCATCGCAGCCAGGTCGTCCACGCCCACCTCGGCGATGACCTCGGTGCACGCGGGCCAGTCCCGGTAGAGGCCGGCGACGTCGGTGAGGACGACCAACTTCTCGGCACCCAGCGCCACTGCCAGCGCCGCCGCCGCCGTGTCCGCGTTGACGTTGTGCACGACACCGTCGGCGTCGGGCGCCACCGATGACACGACGGGGATCCGGCCAGCTGCGATCAGCTCGAGCACGGCCTCCGGGCGTACCCGCGCGACGTCGCCGACCAGCCCGAGGTCGACGCTCTCGCCGTCGACCACCGCGTCCTGGCGGCGCGCGGTGAACAGACCCGCGTCCTCACCCGACAGGCCGACCCCGTACGGGCCGTGCTGGTTGACCAGGCCCACCAGGTCGCGGCCGACCTGGCCGACGAGCACCATGCGGACCACGTCCATGGCCTCCGGCGTCGTCACCCGCAGGCCGCCGCGGAACTCGGTCTCGATCCCCAGCCGGCCCAGCATGCTGGAGATCTGCGGGCCGCCGCCGTGCACGACGACCGGCTTGAGGCCGGCCAGCCGGAGGAACACGATGTCGTCGGCGAACGATCTCTTCAATGCTTCGTCGACCATCGCCTTGCCGCCGTACTTGACGACCACGACCTTGCCGTGGAACCGCTCGAGCCAGGGCAGGGCCTCGACCAGCGCGGCGGCCTTCGTCAGCGCGTACTCGTGGGTGGGGGCGCTCATGTGGAGTACGCCGCGTTCTCGTGGACGTAGTCGTGGGTGAGATCGGTCGTGAGGATCGTCGCGCTCTGCGAGCCGGCCTTGAGGTCGATCGTGACCGTGACCTCGCGCGCCGACAGGTCGACCAGCTCCCGCGGATCCCCGACCCCGCCGTTGTGGCACACCTGGACGCCGTTCATGGCGACGTCCACGGAGCCCGGGTCGAAGATCGCCTCGGTCGTGCCGACGGCCGCCAGGACCCGACCCCAGTTCGGATCGCCGCCGAAGACCGCGCACTTGAACAGGGCACTGCGGGCGACCGCGCGCCCCGCGTCGACCGCGTCCTGCTCGGTCGCGGCGTTGACCACCTCGACGACGATCTCGTGTGCCGCTCCTTCGGCATCGGCCCAGAGCTGGCGGGCGAGGTCGGAGCATGTCCGGGTGACGGATTCCGTGAGCTCGTCGGCCGTCGGTTCGACTCCAGAAGCGCCGCTGCTCATCAACAGGACGGTGTCGTTGGTGGACATGCAGCCGTCGGTGTCGAGCCGGTCGAAGGTGAGGCGGGTCGCCCTCCGCAGAGCCCGGTCGAGCACGGGACCCCCGACGACGGCGTCGGTGGTGACGACCACCAGCATCGTCGCGAGCGCGGGCGCGAGCATGCCGGCGCCCTTCGCCATGCCCCCGACCACCCAGCCGTCGCCGGAGACGACGGTCTGCTTGGGCCGCGTGTCGGTCGTCATGATCGCCTCTGCGGCGTCCGGTCCACCCTGCCGGCCGAGGCCGGCGGCGGCCTTGCGGATGCCGTCCTCGAGCTTGGGACGGTCGAGCGGGTCGCCGATCAGCCCGGTGGAGCAGACGGCGACGTCGAAGGCTCCCGCACCGACGAGGTCCGCGACGAGCTCCGCGGCGGCGTGTGTGGTCTGGAAGCCTTCGGCGCCGGTGTAGCAGTTCGCACCGCCGGAGTTGAGAACGACGGCGGCCAGGCGGCCGTCGCCGATCGCCCGCTCGCTCCACAGCACCGGGTTCGCCTTGCACCGGTTGGCGGTGAACACGGCGGCCGCGTCCTGACGGGGCCCGTCGTTCACCACGAGTGCGACGTCGGGCCGGCCGCTGCGCTTCAGGCCGGCGATGGCCCCGGCCGCCCGGAATCCGCCCGCCGCGGTGACGCTCACGGTGCCACCGCCGCGACCGGCAGGCCCAGCGACTCGGGCATGCCGAGTGCGAGGTTGGCGCACTGCAGGGCAGCACCGGCCGTGCCCTTGGTCAGGTTGTCGAGGGCCACGATCGCGACGACGCGGCCGGCCCGTTCGTCCACCGTGACCTGCACGTGCGCGGCGTTCGCGCCGAGTACGGACGCGGTGGACGGCCAGCGCCCGTCGGGAAGCAGGTGGACGAACGCCTCGTCCGCGTAGGCGGCCGACCAGGCGGCCCGCACGCGCCCGGCGTCTGCGCCCCGCGCCAGCCGCGCGGTCGCCGTCGCCAGGACCCCCCGGGACATCGGGACCAGCGTCGGCGTGAACGACACGGTCACCGGGCCGCCGGCCGCCCGGCTCAGGTTCTGCTCGATCTCCGGGACGTGCCGGTGCACGCCTCCGACCCCGTACGGCCTCGCGGCTCCCATGATCTCGCTGGCGGTCAGGTGCGCCCTCACGGCCTTCCCGGCGCCGGACGTGCCGCATGCGAGCACGGCGACCAGGTCCGTCGGCTCGATCACGCCCGCGGCCAGGCCCGGCGCGAGGGCCAGCGTCACGGCCGTCGCGTTGCACCCCGGCACCGCGACCCGCCGCGCCCCGACGAGGGCGTCGCGCTGCTTGCCCCCTGCTGTGACGAGTTCGGGCAGGCCGTACGGCCACGACCCCGCGTGATCGGTCCCGTAGAACTCACGCCACGATCCCCCGTCGGTCAACCGGTGGTCCGCGCCGCAGTCGAGCACCAGGACGTCGTCGGGAAGATCCGCGGCGAGCGCACCGGAGGCTCCGTGCGGCAGCGCCAACACGACCACGTCGTGGCCGGCGAGCACGGCAGGCGAGGTCGGCTCGAGAACCCGCTCCGCCAGCGGCGTCAGGTGCGGATGATGCTCGCCCAGCGTGCTGTCCACGGTGTCGCGCCCGGTCACGGCCCCCAGCTCGAAGGCGGGGTGCGACAGCGTCAGCCGCAGCACCTCGCCGCCGGCGTAGCCGCTGGCACCTGCCACGGCCAGTCTCAGACCCACGACGCATGACTATGCCGTGTAGCACAACTTCATGCAAGCGCCGATCCGGTTCAGCCGGGCGGACCAGACCCTCCGGGCTGAGGCTGACCGCGAACGGTGCACGCCCGTCGAAGCGTCGGTCGCCGATCACGTGCGCGATCCCCTCGAACCGTCCGAGGCGCAGTTCCCACGTCCAGGGCCGCCGATGATCGCCGGCTGTTGGCCGGTCGGATCGGCCTGTCCACAGGCTCAGCTGCGCAGGACCGCTCCAGTGCGGCGTGACGCCTCGGCCACCGCGGCGTCACGCGCGGCTGTCGTCTCCTCGACGGTGAGGGTGCGATCGGGCGCCCGGAACCGCAGCGCGTAGGCGAGCGACCGACGGCCCTCACCCACCTGGGCGCCCTCGTAGACGTCGAACAGGCGGAGTGACTCCAGCAGTTCGCCGGCGCCGGCGCGTAGCGCCGCCTCGACGTCGGCTGCCGCAACCTCGGCGGGCACCACCAGCGCGACGTCCTGCGTCGCGACCGGGAAGGTCGACACGACAGGTGCGGGTGTCGGCTCGTCGACGGCTCCGAACCGGTCGATCTCCATCTCCATCGCGACCGTGCGGGCAGGCAGCCCGAGAGCCTCGACAACCCTCGGGTGCAGCTCGCCGGCATGACCGACCAGCGTCTCGCCGACGTAGAGCGCCGCGCACCGACCGGGGTGCCAGGGCGCGTGCTCGTCGCGGCGGACCGTCAGCTCCACACCCGCCTCGGCGGCGACGATCCGCGCCGATTCCACGGCATCCGCCCAGCTGACCGCCTCTGCGGGCCCCCACCAGCCCGCCGGCGACCGGTCGCCCGCGGCGGCCGTGGCCAACCGTCGCGGCTGGTCGGGTACGGCGGCGAACAGCGCCGCGATCTCGTCGTCGGTCGGACGGCGATCCACCGGCAGCCATGGCGGCGATG
Source organism: Jiangellaceae bacterium (assembly GCA_035656095.1). Classification (GTDB taxonomy): domain Bacteria; phylum Actinomycetota; class Actinomycetes; order Jiangellales; family Jiangellaceae; genus DASRTE01. The sequence continues at coordinate 17,643 of DASRTE010000214.1, read as the reverse complement.
GCAACGACCCGGGACCCGGCCGGAACACCAGGCCCGACTCGAACAACGCCAGGTCGGGAATGCCGCGCCCGACGTTGCGGCGCAGGGTCGCGAGCAGCCCGGGAAGCAGCGTCGTGCGGAGGAACGGCTCCTCGTCGGACAACGGGTTGGCCAGTCGCAGCACGGTGCGGCGCGCATCGTCGGCGGGCAGGCCGAGCGCGTCGAGGTCGTGCGATCCCACGAAGGGGTACGAGGGCGCCTCGACATAGCCCGCCGCGGCGACCGCCCGCTCCAGGCGGCGGCGCCGGCGCTGGTCGACGGTGATGCCACGACCGGCGGGTGCGACCGGGAGCACGGAAGGGATCGCGTCGTAGCCGTGCAGGCGCGCGACCTCCTCGACCAGGTCGAACGGGTCGGTGAGGTCCGGCCGCCAGGTCGGCGGGACCACCGAGAGCCGCCCGGCCTCCAGTGGTGTCACCCGGCCGCCGACGCCGGCGAGCCGACCCGCGACCTCCTCCGGCGCGTAGGCGACCCCCACGACCTGACCGGGCAGGTCGCTGTCGATCTCGATCGCCGCCGGCTCCGGCACCGATCCCACGGTCGTGGCACCGGGTTCGGCCGTCGCGCCCCCGAACTCCACCAGCATCTCGGCGACCCGGGTCGCTGCGACCACCGGCAGGGCCGGGTCGACCCCGCGCTCGAAGCGTTTCGACGCCTCGCTGGGAAGCCTGTGCCGCCGGGCGGTGCGAGCGATGCCGGTCGCCTCGAAGTGCGCCGCCTCGATCACGATCGCACGCGTAGACCCGCCCATCTCGGTGCTCTCGCCCCCCATGACGCCGGCCAACCCGATGGGGCCGGTGTCGTCGGTGATGAGCAGGTCGTCGGGATCGAGATCGCGGACGGCGCCGTCGAGCGTGGTGAGCTTCTCGCCCGACGCCGCACGCCGCACGACGATCGGCCCGGCCAACGCGTCGCGGTCGAAGCCGTGAATGGGCTGCCCGAGCTCGAGCATCACGTAGTTCGTGACGTCCACGGCCAGCGAGATGGGCCGCATGCCCGCCAGCTGGAGCCGCCGCTGCAGCCAGCGTGGACTGCTCCGGTCGACGTCGAGATCGGTCACGGTTCTCGCGACGTAGACCGGGCACCGCTGCGTGTCGTCCACGACCACCGGATAGCCCGCAGGCGCCTCGGCCTCGGCCCGCGCATGCCGGCCCGGCCCCAGGCCGGGGTCGTGGAGGGGGACGCCGTACGCCGTCGCGACCTCGCGGGCCACCCCGCGGATGGACAGGCAGTAGCCGCGGTCGGGCGTGACGGCCATGTCGAGGACCTCGTCGCGCAGGTGCAGCACTTGCATGGCGTCGTCGCCGGACGAACCCTCCTCGGGGCGCAGCACGATGATGCCGGCCTGATCGTCGCCGAGTCCGAGTTCGCGGGCGGAGCAGATCATGCCGTCGGAGGTGTGCCCGTACGTCCGGCGCGCGCTGATCTCGAACCCGCCGGACAGGACGGCACCGGGCAGTGCCACCACGACGAGATCGCCGGCGGCGAAGTTGTGCGCCCCGCAGACGATCCCCCGCGGCCGGTCCGCACCGACGTCGACCTGGCACCAGCGGATGGTCTTGCCGTTGGAGTGGGTCTCGTCGGCGAACTCCAGCACGCGACCGACCAGCAGCGGCTCGGTGACGTCGGCTCCCGCCTGGTGGATCGTCTCGACCTCGAGGCCGGCACGCACCAGCCGGGCGGCGATGTCGCGCGCGGTCTCGTCCGGGGAGAGCTCCACGTGCTCGCGCAGCCACGACACGGGGACGCGCATCAGATCTCCATCCCGAACGCCCGGGCGAACCGGACGTCGCCCTCCACCAGGTCGCGCATGTCCTCGACGCCGTGCCGGAACATCAGCGTGCGCTCCAGGCCCATTCCGAACGCGAAGCCGGTGTAGCGCTCCGGGTCGATGCCGCAGGCCACCAGGACACGGGGGTTCACGACGCCGCAGCCGCCCCACTCGATCCAGCCCTCGGACGAGCACGTGCGGCACGGCCGCAGCGGGTCGCCGACGGACGCGCCCCGGCAGACGAAGCACTGCAGGTCCATCTCGGCACTGGGCTCGGTGAACGGGAAGTAGGACGGCCGCAACCGCGTGGTGATGCCGTCCCCGAACATGGCCGCCGCGAAGTGGTCGAGCGTGCCCTTGAGATGTGCCATCGTGATGCCCTCGTCGACAGCGAGCCCCTCGACCTGGCTGAAGACCGGCGTGTGCGTCGCGTCGAGCTCGTCGGTACGGAACGTGCGTCCGGGACAGATCACGTAGATGGGCGGCTGCCGCTCGAGCATGGTCCGCGCCTGCACCGGCGAGGTGTGCGTGCGCAACACCAGCCCGGACTCCTCGGACTCGACGAAGAACGTGTCCTGCATGGATCTGGCCGGGTGGTCGGGACCGATGTTCAGGGCGTCGAAGTTCAGCCACTCGGCCTCGACCTCAGGTCCTTCGGCGACCTCCCAGCCCATGGCCACGAACACGTCCGCGACCCGTTCCTGGATCGTCGTCAGCGGGTGCCGCGCACCCCTCGGCGCCCGGTCCCACGGCAGCGTGACGTCGACGGCCTCCTCGACCAGCACCCGCTCGTCGCGCTCGCTCTCGAGGACGGCTTGGCGCGCCGTGACCGCGTCGGCGACCTCGCGCCGTGCCGCCCCGACCCGCTGGCCGGCCTCCTTGCGTGCCTGCGGCGGCAGCGCCCCGATCTCACGATTCGCGAGTGCCAGTGGTGACCGGTCGCCCGCGTGGGCGAGGCGAACCTCCTTCAGGGCGGCCAGGTCACCCGCACCGCCGACGGCGGCCAGCGCCTCGTCGCGCATTCGGGCCACCTCGTCGGGGTGCAGCGGCGTCACCTCGACCGGGTCGTACTCGCTGTTGGGCGCGGACATCTTCCTCGCTGCTCCGGGCGTCGCGTCGGTGGTCGCGCCCGAGTCTAGGAGGCCCGGCGGCCCAGGCGCCCGGTGGTCGCGTCAGCGACGGCCGACCGGGTGGATCCGCAACGGCAGACAGGAAGCGATGGCGTCGTAGTCGGCGTCCCTGTGCAGGAGCGGTACGTCATGGCGGAGTGCGACGGAGGCGATCACGCAGTCGACCAGGCTGCGAACGGTCCTTCCGTTCCGGCGCGCCGCGAGATACACCGACGCGGCCTGCCGGAGGTCGAGCCGTGGATCGGTACCGAGAATGGGCAGTCCGTTCGTGAGCTTCTCGATGGCGTCCGCACGGACCGGCGTGTCTGCGCCGGCCAACTGTTCCATCACCACGGCCTCGGTCGTCGCGAGGTCCTCACCGGCCACGATCAGCCCGGTGAGCTCGGCGGCCACTGCCGTGTCGGAGGCGCGCAGGAAGTCGATCCACGCCGAGGTGTCGACCAGGATCACCGGACGTGCTCGACCTCGGCGGCGGACCGGATCTCGTCGAGGTGGCCGGCCCACCCGACGCCGCGGATGCTCAGCAGGAAGTCCTTGGTCAGCGGAGTGCCGACCGGGCGCCGCAGGGCGAGATCGACGGCTTCACGCTTGGTCGTCACGCCGTAACGCCTCATCACCTCGGCCACCAGACCGTCGTCCAGGTCGATGTTGGTGCGTGCCATACACCTGCGATACACCAGAGGGCCGAGTGCGACGATGCGCACGAGCGGACGCGTACAGGCAGACGGCGGCGGCGGTCGCGAGGTTGAGGCTCTCGGCTCGCCCGTGGATGGGGATCCGGACCACCCGGTCGGCCAGCGCCAGGACGTCCTCGGACAGGCCCCACGCCTCGTTGCCGAACAGCCACGCCGTCGGTCGGCTGAGCAAGCCGTCGTCCTCCGCGCCGTCCAGGTCGGTGGCGCCGGCGCCATCGGCGGCCAGGACGGACATTCCCTGGTCCCGTAGGGCCCGGACCGCCTCGGCCGGCGGTACGCCGGCGACGACCGGGAGGTGGAACAGGCTGCCCGCCGAGGCGCGTACGCACTTGCCGCCGTGCGGGTCCACCGAGTCGCCGGCGATGATCACGGCATCGGCGCCCGCGGCATCGGCGCAGCGGATCACGGTCCCGGCGTTGCCGGGGTCTCGCACCTCGACCAGGACTGCCACCAACTCCGGCGCCGACCCCAGTGCTTCGGTCAGCGGCACGGTGAGCAGTCGGCACACGGCGACCAACCCCTGTGGCGTGACGGTCTCCGACAGCGACGCCAGGGCCACGTCGTCCGCGAGTTGCACGGTCACTCCGGCGCCCGCCGCGTGGTCGAGCAGGCCGGTGTGACGTGCCGCGGTCGACCCTGCCGCGAAGATCTCGACGACGAGCCCCGGGCGTGGACCCAAGGACTCGCCGAGCGCTTCACGGACCGCCTGCGGCCCTTCGGCGAGGAACAGCCCTGCCTTCTCCCTGGCGGCACGGCGGCGCAGCTTGCGGGCTTCGCGCACGCGCCGCGAGCGATCGGTCAGCAAGACCTCTCCGGATCATTCCGGGCCGATGTCGACGTGGCTCACTGAACGGTTCCACATTTCGGGCAAGTCACCCACACGCGCATCCGACCGATGTGCCATGTGCGACCACTGAGCGGGCCAGGTGCACCGGATCAGCCCACCGGTGCGTTGCGGTCGGCCGGCAGCGCGGCCCTGGCCGTGTCGACCAGGGACGCGAACGTCGCCGGGTCGTTGACGGCGAGGTCGGCCAGGATCTTGCGGTCGACCTCGACCTCGGCGAGCCGCAGGCCCTGGATGAACCGGTTGTAGGTCATGCCGTTCGCGCGGGCGGCGGCGTTGATCCTCGTGATCCACAGCTGGCGGAAGTCGCCCTTGCGCTGCTTACGGTCACGGTAGGCGTAGACGAGGGAGTGGGTGACCTGCTCCTTCGCCTTGCGGTACAGCCGGGACCGCTGGCCCCGGTAGCCGCTGGCCTGTTCGAGGACCTCACGGCGCTTCTTGTGGGCGTTCGCCGCCCGCTTGACGCGTGCCACTGGAACTCCTTGCTAGGTCGGGCCGGCCCGGCCCGAGTTCGTCGTCCTTATCTGCCGAGCAACTTCTTGATGCGCTTGGTGTCCGCCGCCGAGACCTCGGTGAGGCCGTCCAGGCGGCGAGTCCGTGTCGTCGGCTTGTGCTCGAAGTTGTGGCGACGATTGGCCTTCTGGCGCAGGATCTTGCCCCTGCCGGTGATCCGGAACCGCTTGCTGGATCCGCTGTGCGTCTTCATCTTCGGCATGGCTGCCGGTTCTCCTCGTGGTATGTCGTGCTCAGGCGTCGGTCTGCTCGGCGGCGGACTTCGCCGCCGCTGCAGCGGCCCTGCTGGCGGCCCGCTGTTCCCGCTCGGCCTGCGCGTCCGCCTCGCGCTCGGCGGCGCGGCGGGCCCGCTCGGCCTCCCTGTCGGCCTTGGCATCGGCCTTCTTCTTGTGCGGCCCGAGGACCATGATCATGTTGCGGCCGTCCTGCTTCGGCGAGGACTCGACGAAGCCAAGGTCGGCCACGTCTCCGGCAAGCCGCTGCAGCAGCCGGAAGCCGAGCTCCGGCCGGGACTGCTCGCGTCCGCGGAACATGATCGTGACCTTCACCTTGTCGCCCTCGGCCAGGAAGCGTTCGACGTTGCGCTTCTTGGTCTCGTAGTCGTGCGTGTCGATCTTGGGGCGGAGCTTCTGCTCCTTGATCAGGACATGGGACTGGTTCCGGCGAGCCTCGCGGGCCTTCAATGCGGACTCGTACTTGAACTTGCCGTAGTCCATGAGCTTGGCCACCGGCGGGCGGGCCGACGGGGCCACCTCGACCAGGTCGAGGTCGGCCTCCTGGGCCAGCCGGAGCGCGTCCTCGATCCGGACGATGCCCACCTGCTCACCGTTGGGGCCGACGAGCCGGACCTCGGGAACGCGGATCCGGTCGTTGATACGGGGCTCGACGCTGATGCCGTCCTCCTGATTGCCGTCGGGGTCGTGGACGACCGTGCACGACCGGCGCCCGTGAAAGAGCCTCCGGTGCACGCGCACGCGGAGGCTTCCCGTCGATGCGGCAGCCGCCACGGGCTGCCACGACCGGGACCCGACGGCCATGGCGGCCGGTGCGGGTGGGAGAGTCTCCACTTGCGCCTCGCCATGATCGCGCCCGAGTCGGGCAGGACATGACGAGTCGGTCAGTTCGGAAGGATACCACCGCGGCGCGGCGCCGGGCGCATGGCCGCGGCCCTACTCCCGGTCCCGGGAGTCGGATCCGAGCGTCTGCAGGTCGTCGGCCTCGATGGCGAACACGACCGGGCCGGCGAGGTCGACGACCACCGCGTCCGCCCCCTCGGCCAGGGCGGCCGCAGCAGCCAGACGCGTGGGCACCGGAACCGGGCGCGCCCTCGGGTTCCAGCGACGCATCGAGTCGAGACAGGTGAAGGCGAGAAGGCCGCGCCGCCCGTCGCGCCCCGTCGTCGTGACCGTCGCCATGTGCGACGCCTTGTCGGTGCGGATCCCGTCGGACTCGCCCGCCTCGTCGAGCACGGCCACGACGGGGACGAGCAGCCGCCCCGTGGTGAGGGCGGCCACGACGTCGTGCCTGCCACCAGTTCCTGCGTCGTACGCGGCCAGCGCGGCCGACACGGCCGGCTCGGCGGCGCCGGTGTCTGCGGAGTGCTCCCCCGGCATCCGCGTTTCAGCCGTCATCGGTCCAGGTGTAGCCGGTCGGGTGCCCGGGGCCGAGGTCGACGATCGCCGCCACCGGCCCGCCGCCGTCCGGGCCCTGGTGAGCGGCCGACACGGACACGAACACCGCCGGGTCGCCGGTGACCGAGGCGGCCACTCCGCCGACGGCGCTCTTGATCTGCCGGTGCCAGTGGACGTCGGAGTCGTCAAGCATCGCGTTGCGCCGGCCGCGGACGCTGCCGTCCTGGCTCACCTCGCACTTGAGGAAGACGTTGACCAGCCGCCCGTCCAGATCGGTCCAGTGCGGGCGGGACGGCAGGTCGAGCCCGGCATCCTGGATCGCCGCCCATATCCCGTCGGCGTCGAGCGCGTCGCGCATCACCGAATGCCCGATCCGGTACCGGCCGCCGATGCCGCGGACGTTGCCCACGACGACGACCTGCGCGCGGTCGAGTTCGACCCCGGACGAGCAGGACGCGACGGTGGAGTACAGGCTCCGGTCGTGCAGGACGGCCTCGTCGGCCGGCATCTCGATCTCTCCCAGGGCGACGGCGATGCCGAGCCCGGTGCAGCCGTTGGACAGATCCATCGACTCGAGGGTGTGCTCGGTCCACACCGTATGATCGCGGGCCTTGGCGTCGCGGATCGTGTCGATGGTCAGCAGCGGGGTCTTGGTCTGCACGTAGTGGACGTTGGAGACGTCGGTGATCCCGGCCGCCGCCATCGCGGCGCGGACGCTGTCGGCGACCTTCTCGATCATGCCGCGGCGCCCGATTTCCTCCGGCCGGATGACCTCGCTCATCGCGTAGCCGACGGCGAGTCGCGGCTGGTCGGTCTGTTCGGCCCGGTCGGCGGGAACGGTCGCGAAGATCGTCGCGTGCGGGCTGATGACGCCGTCGGTACCTCCGGACCACACGATCGGGATCTGCGCGACCTGCTCCTGGGATCGGGTCCCCTTCGCCACCAGGACCTCGCGGAAGGCCCGGTCGGCGATGATCCGCGTGTAGTCGTTGACGCCTCCGTTCCCCTCGGTCTTGCCGACGACCGCGACCACCCGGTCGGCGTCGATGACGCCCTCATCGACCAGCTCGGCGAGCCCCGAGGCGTCGCTGACGTTGCGGATCGGCACCTTGCGCACCTCGACCGGTTCGGGCACCTGCCACTCCTTCGCGTTCAGGGTTCGACGACGGTTCCCGCCGTGCCGGCCACCGCACCGGTGATCCGGTCCAGCGACGTGATCACCGTAAGACGCCCGCCGGCCTCGACGAACCGGCATGCCGCCTCGACCTTCGGTCCCATGCTGCCGCTGCCGAAATGGCCCGCGCGCGCATGTGCCCGCAGCTCGAACACGCTCAGCCGCCCCAGCGGGCGCTGGGCGGGCGTGCCGAAGTCGAGCGCCACGTGGTCCACGTCGGTCGCGATCACCAGCACGTCGACTCCCAGCGTGCGCCCGAGGACCGCGGCGGCGAGATCCTTGTCGATGACCGCCTCCACACCCCGGAGCGTGCCGTCCTCGGCCTGCGCGACCGGCACGCCTCCGCCGCCCGCACCCACGACGACGAAGCCGGCGGCCAGCAGCGCCGCCACGGCCGGCGCATCCAGGACCTCGATCGGCTCCGGGCTGGCCACGACCCGTCGCCAGCCCGGATCGCCACGGTCCTCCCAGGACTGACCGTGTTCGATCATGATCGCGGCCTCCTCCGCGGGCAGGTAACGCCCGATCGGCTTGGTCGGCCAGGCGAATGCCGGATCCCCCGCGTCGACGAGCGTCCGCGTGACGACTGCGCCGACGGGCCGCTCGGCTCCGATCTCGGTGAGACTGCGTTGCAGGGCGTTGAGTAGGACGAATCCGACGGTTCCCTGCGTCTGCGCCCCGCACCAGTCCAGCGGGACGGGAGGAACGACCGAAGCGGCGATCTCGTTCTTGACCAGCAGGTTGCCCACCTGGGGTCCGTTGCCGTGCGTGATCGCCACCTCGTGCCCGTCGGCGACGACGGCGGCGATCCGACGGGCGGCCAGGCCGATCGCGGCGATCTGGTCCTCGGGCGTGGCCCGTCCGCCGGGCGCGGTCATGGCGTTGCCCCCGAGAGCGATCAGTATCCGCACGCGCGAAGCTTAGAGCCGGCCGGCCGCCTCGTCGGACAACCAGGCCCGCACCGACTCGTCGTGTGCGCCGAGCGCGGGCGGCGGCAGGTGGGTCTGGCGCCCGCCGGCGTAGGGTCGGTCGCCGAAGCGCAGTGGCGGGCCTGGCAGTTCGATGCGCCCCAGGACCGGATGGTCGACCGAGATGACCAGGCCCTGCGCCCGTGTCTGCTCCCACCCGTACACCTCGTCGAGCGAGCGCACCTTGCCGGCGGGGACGCCCAACGAGTCCAGCCGCTCCAACCACACGGCCGCCGGGGCCGCCGTCAGTGCGGCGTCGATCGCCTCCAGCAGTTCGTCGCGGTGCGCCACCCTCATCCGGTTCGTCGCGAACCGGGCGTCATCCGGGTCGAGGCCGACCACCGGGGCGAACGCCCGCCACTGCGTCTCGCTGCCGACCGCGATCTGGATCGCCCCGTCGGCGGCGTGGAACAGCCCGTACGGCGCGATCGACGGGTGGTGGTTGCCCGGCCCTTCGGGTACCTCGTGGGCCACCGTCCAGCGGGTGCCCTGGAAGGCGTGCACACCGACGATGGCAGCGAGCAGCGACGTGCGGACCACCGTGCCGCGGCCGGTCCGTTCGCGCTCGAGCAGGGCCGCGAGAACCCCGAACGCGCCGTACATCCCGGCGAGCAGGTCGCCGATGGGGAGGCCGACCCGGGTCGGTTCGCCCGGCGGGCCGGTCATCGACATCAAGCCGGCCTCTCCCTGGGCGATCTGGTCGTAGCCGGCGCGCCCGGCGGCAGGCCCGTCGTGCCCGAATCCGCTGATCGACAGGACGACCAGTCCGGGGTTGATCTCGTGCAAACGCCGTTCACCGAGACCCAGGCGGTCCAGGACGCCGGGGCGGAAGTTCTCCAGCAGCACGTCGGCGCGGCCCACGAGCTCCTCGACCAGAGTCCGTCCCTCGTCGGTCTTCAGGTCGGCCGTCACCGATTCCTTGTTCCGGTTGCAGGACAGGTAGTACGTCGAGACGGGGTCGTCGTCCGGACCCACGAACGGCGGACCCCATCCACGCGTGTCGTCACCGCGCCCGGGAGTCTCGACCTTGATGACCCGGGCACCGAGGTCGGCGAGCATCATCCCGGCGTGAGGGCCGGCCAGCGCCCTGGTGAGATCGACGACGAGGTAGCCGTCCAACGGACCGGGCACGGAAGTCTCCGACATGGTCGCAGCGTACGGACGGCGCCGTGACCCGCGACGTCGCATCTGGTAATGATGCCGCGTGGACTCCCCCACCCCCGACGTCGCTGCTGCGCGTGCGCACGCCTCCGGAGCCGACCTCCGTCATCGTCTCGACACCGCGACGAAGGCGTACGAACCACCGCTGGCCGTCGTCGAGATGGACGCCTGGGACGCCAATGCTGCGGACCTGGTCCGGCGCGCCGCCGGGGTGCCGATCCGGGTGGCGACGAAGTCGGTACGGTGCCGGGACCTCCTCCGCGACGTGCTTGCTCGCGACGGCTACTCCGGTGCGCTCACGCTCACGTTGTCCGAGGCACTCTGGCTGGTCGCCACCGGCGTCACCGACGATGCCGTCGTCGGCTACCCGACGGTGGATCGCGCGTCGCTCTACCGGCTGGTCCACGACGAGGTCCTGTCGTCCCGAGTCACGATCATGGTGGACGACCCGGCACAGCTCGACCTGGTCGACGCTGTGTCCCCGCCGAGCCGGCGGGAGGCGGTCCGGGTGTGCATCGAGCTGGACTGCTCGTGGCGCCCCTTCGGCGGACGCGTGCGGATCGGCGCCCGCCGGTCTCCCCTGCACTCGCCGGAGGCGCTGGCCGGGCTGGCCCGCATGGTGTTCGACCGCTCCGGATTCCGACTGGTCGGCGTGATGGCGTACGAGGCGCAGGTCGCCGGCGTTCCCGACGCCCCGCCCGGGCGGCGGGCGTACGGCTGGGCGGTCCGGCGGATGCAGCGCAGGTCGATGCGGGAGCTGCGGCGACGTCGTGCGGCGGCCGTCGCGGCGGTCCGCGACGTCGCCGACCTCGAGTTCGTCAACGCGGGCGGCACCGGCTCGGTCGAACGGTCCGCCGCCGAGGATGCCGTCACCGAGGTCGCCGCCGGTTCGGGGCTGTTCGCGCCGCGGTTGTTCGACGGATACACCGGATTCGATCCCCTTCCGGCGGCGTTCTTCGCCCTCCCGGTCGTCCGCCGACCGGGCCCGGGGGTGGTCACCGTTCTCGGCGGGGGTTACGTCGCCAGCGGCGCCGCCGGGGCGGACCGACTGCCCGCACCGTGGCTGCCCGAAGGCCTGCTCCTCGATGCGGCCGAGGGTGCCGGTGAGGCGCAGACGCCTCTGCTCGGCCCGGCGGCCGACGCGCTGGCGATCGGCGACCGGGTCTGGTTCCGGCACGCCAAGGCGGGCGAGATGGCCGAGCACTTCGAGCTTCTCCGCCTCGTCCGCGGCGAGCGGCACGTGGGCACGGCGACGACCTACCGCGGCGAAGGCAAATGCTTCCTGTGACGACCCTGGCGCTGGACGCCTTGGTGAGGTCCCTTCGCGCAGCGCCCCCGCGGGCGGGCCGGACCCGGGTCCTCGCCATCGACGGGCGCGGCGGTTCGGGCAAGTCGACGCTGGCCGGCCGGCTCGCCGCGCTGCTCGACGCCCCCATCCTGCACATGGACGACCTGTATCCGGGATGGAACGGGCTGGCCGCGGCCGCCCCGCTTCTGCGGCAGTGGGTTCTGGAGCCGCTCTCCCAGGGCGAGCCCGGACGGTACCCCCGCTACGACTGGGGGCGCGACGCGTACGGCGAGTGGACGGAGGTGCCTGCGTCGGACACGCTCGTCGTCGAGGGATGTGCGTGCGGCTCTCGGGTCGTCGCGCCGTTCCTGTCCCTGCTGCTGTGGGTCGACGCGCCGTTGTCGGTCCGCTTCGACCGCGGAATCGAACGTGACGGGGGGGCCTTCCGGCCGCACTGGGAGCGCTGGGCCCGGCAGGAGGACGCGTTGTTCGCCGCCGAGAACACCCGGGCGCGGGCCGACTATCGCATCGACGGCGCACCGTCGCTGCCGTACGACGCCGAGCACGAGGTCGTGCTCGCCTGAGTCCGGCGTCACAGCCAGTCGACGGCGGCGGCGACCGCTCCACCGGACAGGCGCTCGTAGCCGGGCCCGCGGTCGAAGAACGGCTCGTTCCCCGACCGTGCGTCCCGGCTCTCCGCCCGGCGCGCGTCGCTGCCCGCCACGTCGACGACGGTCTCGCCGGCGCCGCCGGTCACGACGACGCCGTAGTCGGCAGCTGCGCCCGCCACGGAGACCTTGCGCCATCGGACATCGCGCAGAACCTCGTCGTAGGGCCGGTCCAGCGGATCCCCCCAGCCCCCACCGCCTGTCGTCCGGATCCGGATGACCTCACCGGCGCGCACCGGCTCGCCGTCGGCTAGCGCATCCACCTCGCGTTCGTCCGGTCCACCCGGGTCGATCGTCACCGAGAACGGCCGGCCGGCCCGCCCGCCGCGAAGTCCCCAGCAGGACAGGATCGAGCGGTCCGCGATCGACATGAAATGCGCCTCGCGGAGCATCCGGATGTGCTTCTCGTACCCGAGACCGCCGCGGTACCGGCCCGGGCCACCGGAGTCCACGGCGAGCCCGAGTCGCTCGACCACGAACGGGAACCGGGATTCGCTGAACTCCGTCGGCAGGTTCCGCGAGTCCGGCACGACGTGGATGGTGTCCTCACCGTCCGCGTAGTACCGCCCGCCCGATCCTCCTCCCAGCACCTCGCGCATGAGGTACGGCCGGCCGTCGTCGTCGGAGCCGTACACACCCGTGTACCGGATCGTCTCCTGGTCGGCCGGCATCCGACCGTCGACGGCCTTCGCGATCGCGCCCGCGAGAACGCCGAGCAGCCGCAGGATGACGAACGTGCGGGCGTTTGTCGGGGCCGGGAAGACCGGCGTCAGTAGCGTCCCAGGAGGTGGGAACCGCATCTCGATGAGCGGGACGATCCCCTCGTTGACATCGAGCTGGGCCATGCGCTCGGGCGACGCGGCGAGGTTGCGCAGGATCGGCGCCAACCACTTCTTCAAGAAGGCACCGTCGGCGTAGTCGCCGCAGTGGTTGATCGGCCCCTTGGCCTGCGGGCCGGTGCCGGTGAAGTCGACCACGAGCTTCGCGTCGGTCCCGGCGCCGTCGGCGCTGGTCTTGGTCAGTGTGATCCGCTGGGTGTGCAGCCTCGGCGGGTCGACCCCGTCGTGCTCGGCGTAGTCCTCCCAGACGTACTGCCCGTCCGGGATCTCGGCGAGAACCTCGCGGCGGAAGGTCTCGGTGGTGTTGTCGAGGATCGCGTCGAAGCAGCTCTCCACCGCTGGTCTTCCGTAGCGGGCGAACAGCTCCGCCAGGCGGCGGGCACCCATCAGGCAGGCCGAGCACTCCGCGTCGAGATCGGCGGCCAACGACTCCGGCATCCGAGAGTTGCGCGTCATGATCTTCAGCGCCGCGTCGTTGGGCTCGCCCGCCTGCCACAGCCGGATAGGCGGGACCATCAGGCCCTCCTCGAAGACGCTCGTCGCGTGCGACGGCATCGAGCCGGGCACCGTCCCGCCGATGTCGTCGTGGTGACCGAACGCTTGGACGAACGCCACGACCCGGCCGTCGTGGAACACCGGAGCCGTCACGCACAGGTCCGGCAGGTGCCCGATGCCGCCCTCCGAAAGGTAGACATCGTTGTGGAAGTAGACGTCGCCGGGTCGCATGGTCGCGATCGGGTAGTCGCGGACCACCGGGTGGACCAGCGCGGAGTAGGAGCGGCCGGTCAGCTTGCGCAGATGCCGGTCGTGGATGCCCGCCCGGTAGTCGTGCGCATCGCGGATCATAGGCGAGCGGCTGGTCCGCCCGATCGCGGTCTCGACCTCCATCTCGACCGACGCGAGATAGCCCTCGACGATCTCGACGAGCACGGGGTCCGGCGCGGGGCCGCCCGCGGACGTCAGGCGGTATGCGGCCACGACGCCTCCTGATCCGGCTCGGCGGTCGTGTCTCGGGAGATGAGCACGTTGCCGTGACCGTCGACGGCGGCCGAGAACCCGGGGTGGACGGGGATCGTCGAGCCGAACTCCTCCAGCACCGCCGGCCCGTTCACCACATCGCCCGAGCCGAGCCGGGCGCGGTCGTGGATGGCGGCCTCCCCCCATTCCTCGAAGTGGACCCGGCGCGTGCCGGTCCGCGCCGATGCGGTGCCCCGCCCGGCGGCGACCGCCGGGTGTGACGGCTTGCGGATGGGCCCGACGCCGGTGACCCGGACGTTGACCCATTCCACCTCCTGGCGAGCGTCGTCGCGGAAGTCGTAGCCGTACAGACGCCGGTGCGCGTCGTGGAACGTGCCCGCAACCGTGTTCGCCAACTCCGGCGTGACGGGCCCGTCGGGTACGTCGACGCGGACCTCGTAGGCCTGCCCGAAATAACGCAGGTCCGCCGACCGCACGAACCGCCGGGCAGCTGGGGCGAACCCCTCTCGTGCCAGAGCACGTTCGGCCTCGTCGCGCAGCCCGTCGAAGAGTCCGGCGAGGTCCCCGAGGTCGAGCACCGAATGTCGGCTCACGGCGGTCCGGACATAGTCGTTGCGGACGTCGACCGTCAGCAGGCCGTACGCCGACAGGTTGCCCGGGTTGGGCGGCACGAGCGCACGGCGCAGCCCGAGCACGTCGACCAGCCGGCAGGCGGACAGCGCACCAGAACCGCCAAAGGTCACCAGCGTGAACTCCCGCACGTCGAGGCCGCGCTTCACGGTGACCCGGCGGAGAGCATTCGCCTGGTTCCACGCCGAGATCTCCAGGATCCCGGCCGCGCACTGCTCCGTGGTGAGCCCCAGACGGTCGGCCAGGGTGTCGATGCCCTCCCTCGCTGCGCCGGCGTCCAGCGGGATCTCACCACCGAGCAGATGAGCCGGGATCCGACCGAGAACGAGGTGGGCGTCGGTGACCGTGGGCTCGGTACCGCCGTGGCCGTAGCAGAGCGGGCCGGGCTCTGCACCCGCCGAGTGCGGACCGACCTTGAGTGTTCCCTCCGGACCCGTCCAGGCGATCGACCCGCCACCGGCGCCCACCGTCACGACGTCGATCATCGGGATCTTGCTCGGGTACACACCGACGCTGCCCTCGGTCGTCAGCGCTGGGACGCCGTCGACGACGACGGTGACGTCCGTCGACGTGCCGCCCCCGTCGAGGGTCACCACGCGGTCGAAGCCGGCCCGCTGCGCGACGGCGGCAGCCCCGAGAGCGCCCGCCGCGGGCCCGGAGAGGACAGTGGTGATCGGCTGGTCCACGACCTCGACGGCGGAGAGCACCCCCCCGTTCGACTTCATCACGTACAACGGCACGCCGGCCTCGGCGTAGTCGGCCAGCCGCCGGGTGAGGCGGGCGACGTACCGACGGATGTCGGGCTTGACGGCTGCGTCCACCAGCGTGGTGACGCTGCGCTCGTACTCGCGATACTCGCGCAGCACCTGCGACGAGATCGACACGGTGGCGTCCGGGTGTACCCGCCGCAGGACGTCGAGCATGCGCTCCTCGTGGACCGGGTTCGCGTACGCGTGGATGAAGCAGACACCGATCGTCGTGATCCCGCGGTCACGGAACCACCGCGCGGCCTCGACGGCCTGGTCCTCGTCGAAGGGACGCATCTCGCTGCCGTCGGCTGCCAGCCGGCCGCGCACGGTGTGGACGCGGTCGGCCGGGACGATCCGCGGCGGCTTCACCCAGAAGTAGCTGTTGCCGTAGCCGTCGGGCACCGACTGCCGGGCGATCTCGAGGACGTGACCGTACCCCTCGGTCGTGACGAACCCCAGGTTCTCGACCTTGCCCTCGAGCAGCTTGTTGGTCGCGACCGTCGTGCCGTGGCTGACGGCGCTGACGGCGTCACCGGCCAAGCCGAGCGCACGGAGCACCTTGTCGACTCCGGTCAGGAAGCCCTCCGCCGGGTCCGAAGGAGTCGACGGCGTCTTGGTTGTCGCGATCTCGCCGGTCTCCTCGTCCACCGCGACGACGTCGGTGAATGTCCCACCCGTGTCGACGCCGATCCTGATCCGGCGGGTCATACGGGGGCCTGCGCCGGTCGGTGGAACGTCGTGGTCGTGACGGTCGGATCCGCCGGCGCTGCAGTCTTGACCGCGCGACCCGTCGTGCCCAGCACACAAGCGGCCTGCGTCGTCACCATGTCACTGGGCGCAGCACGACAGATCGGGATCCACGCACGGAAGTCAAACCGTCACCCCCGGCCGGCGCGTCGGCAACCCTTGCCGAGGGCGCTTCGGTGCCTTCGTCGCTGTGGGCACGGTTGCTACCGTCGCCGTCGTGCGCGTCGCCAGCCTGCACGTCCACCCGGTCAAGTCGACCCGAGGTGTCGACCTCACGTCGGCCGTGGTCGAGCCGTGGGGATTGGCCGGCGACCGGCGCTGGATGGTGGTCGACGACGAGGGTCGGCTGGTGACGGCCAGGGAGGAGCCGCGCCTGCTCAGCGTGGGCGCGCGGGTCATCGGCGAGGACGAGCTGACGGTGACAGGCCCGCATGCGGCGGCGCTGTCGGTCAGCGGTGCGTTCGGCGAACCCGTCCCCGTACAGGTGTGGAACGACGTCATCGTGGCCCGGCACCCGAGTGATGACGCCGATACGTGGTTCGGCAAGCTGCTGGAACGGGAGGTCCGCCTGGTCTGGCTCGACGACCCGACGCGGCGGAGCGTCGACCCGCGCTACGGCAGGCCCGGCGACCAGGTCAACTTCGCTGATGCCTTTCCACTGCATCTGACGGCAACCGCGTCGTTGCGACAACTCAACGACTGGATCGTCCACGAGGCAGAGGGGCGCGACGAGCCGCCGCCGGTGTCACCGCTGCCGATGCGACGCTTCCGGCCGAGCGTGGTCGTCGACACCGAGGTTCCCTTCGACGAGGACCGCTGGACACGGCTGCGGATCGGTACCGTCGCCTTCCGCGCAGTCAAGCGCTGCGACCGGTGCGTGCTGACGACGATCGACGCGGACACGCTCGAGTCGGGCAAGGAACCTATTCGAGCCCTCGCCCGGCACCGGCGCTGGGACGGCAAGGTCTGGTTCGGTGTGAACCTCGTCCCCGACGGTGTCGGGACGATCTCCGTGGGCGACGATGTGACTGTGCTCGCCTGACGGTCGCCGTTGGGCGTGCGGATCGTGCGTGCTAGGCCATCGAACGGCCGATGATCAGCTGTGGATGGCGTCCGGTGTTTGTCGGACCGGGCCGGTAGGGTCGAACACATGTTCGGATCGGCGGATGACACGCACGGCGTGGCGATGCGGCGGCTGGCCGTGATCGGCCGGCAGCGCCGCGGCGGCGGTTCGCCGGCCGGGCGGCTGCGGGGTCGGCAGGCCGCGGCGGCCCGGGCGATCACGCCGCGGTGGCCGCGTCGGCGGCCGGGCAACCGGCCGGTGTGGTCGAGGTGGCCGCGCACCTGCAGCGCACCGGGTACGGGCCGCTGCGGGCCGGCTTGACCGAACACACCCTGGTGGATGTGATCGCCGGCTGGGCCCGGCAGACCGCCCACGGCGAGGCGGCCCAGATCCGGGCGATGGCCGAGTTGGCGGGTCGGGCGATGTTCGCCGGCTGTGCCGAGCACGGCCACGGCGACTCGGCCCACGGCGTGCGCGGTGCGGCCTCGGTCATCTCGGCCGAGCTGCGGTTGTCCCCGTCGGCTGCCGTCCAGCGGGTGGCGGTGGCCTGCGAGCTGGTCGACTCGCTGCCGGCCACGCTGGCCGCGCTGGCCGCGGGGCGGATCGACGGCTACCGGGCCCGGGTGATCGCCGAACAGACCCGGCCCCTCGCCCAGACCCCCCAGCTGCGCCGGCAGGTCGAGGCAACGCTGCTGACAAGAGCTTCCCGGCAGACCGCCACCCAACTGCGCGCCGCCGCCGGCCGGGCCGTCGCG
>DASRTE010000213.1:0-30613 GCA_035656095.1 Jiangellaceae bacterium | reverse complement strand
GTTCGCACCGCAGAGCAGCGCCGAGGCTCGGTCGTCGACCTCGACCCAGGTCGAAGAGGGCCGGAAGCTGTTCGCCATCGGGTGCGCGTCATGCCATGGTCTGGGCGGAGAGGGTCAGGTCCGCGACGACGGCACCGTGCTAGGCCCCTCGTTGATCGGCGTCGGCGCCGCCGCGGTCGACTTCCAGGTGGGCACCGGCCGGATGCCCATGGCGGCCCCGGGTGCGCAGGCACCGACCAAGGAGGTCGCCTACACCGACGAGCAGATCGAACAACTCGCCGCCTTCGTGGCGTCACTCGCCCCGGGCCCGGAGATCCCGGACATCGACGCTCTGGACATCTCGGCCGGCGACGTGTCACGCGGCGGTGAGCTGTTCCGCACCAACTGTGCGTCGTGTCACAACACGACCGGTCAGGGCGGCGCGCTGACCTGGGGCAAGTACGCACCCAACTTGACCGGCGTCGAGCCCAAGTACATCTACGAGGCGATGGTGACCGGCCCGCAGTCGATGCCGGTCTTCAACGACGAGACCCTCGAGCCCGAGGAGAAGCGCGACATCATCGCCTTCCTCCAGTCCGTCGAGGAGGAGCCCAACCCCGGTGGACTCGGCATCGGGCGCGGCGGACCGGTACCGGAAGGGCTGTGGGCGTGGCTGGTCGGCATCGGCGGACTCATCGGCGCCGCCATCTGGATCGGGACCAAGGCATCGTGAGCACCCACGAGAGCGCGGAGATGTCCGGTCACGGCGGCGAAGTCGAGCGTGCCGAGCCGACCGGCCCGCCGGTGCCCGAGACGGTGGCGGAGCCGATTCCGGACCCGGGCTTCGAGGACCACGTCGACCGCCTCACCGACATCGACCGGAAGGCCGAGCGGCGGGCCGATCGGCAGGTCGCGGGCATGTTCGCACTCGCATCCCTGCTCGTCGTCGGCTTCCTCGTCTCCTACTTTGTCTTCCAGATCGAGGTCGACGGCAACCTCGCCGAAGCGGTGCGCAACTCCAACCTGGCTCTCGGCCTCACCTTGGGTCTGGCGCTGTTTCTCATCGGCACGGGTGCCATCCACTGGGCGAAGAAGCTCATGACCAGCCATGAGGTCGTTCACGAACGCCACGAGCTGCGCAGCACGGACGACGTCCGCGAGGCGGCCCTGGCCGACTACGAGCTGGGCGTCGAGGAGAGCGGGTTCGGCCGGCGCGCGATGATCCGTAACTCGCTGATCGGCGCCATGGTGTTGCTGCCGCTGCCCGCAATCGTCCTGCTGCGCGACCTCGGCCCTCTGCCCGGCGACAAGAAGGCGCACACGCTCTGGGACACCGACGTTCGTGCCGTCCGGGACGGGTCCTTCGAACCTCTGCGCCCCGCCGACTTCGAGATCGGTTCGTTGGTCAACGCGATGCCTGAGACCTTCGAGGAGCTCCCGGAGTCGGGACCGGCCCGCATCAACGAGCGCGCCAAGTCGCCGATCATCCTCGTGCGGATGGAGCCGGACGAGATCAGCCCCGCCGATGGTCGCGAGAACTGGAACGTCGACGGCATCCTGGCGTACTCCAAGATCTGCACCCATGTGGGCTGCCCGATCAACCTCTACGAGCAGAGCACGCATCACATGCTCTGCCCCTGCCACCAGTCGACGTTCGATCTCGCCGACAACGGCCGGGTCGTGTTCGGGCCGGCCCCCCGCAGCCTGCCCCAACTACCCCTGGCCGTGGATGACGACGGATACTTGGTGGCGCAGAGCGACTTCACCGAGTCGGTTGGTCCGAGCTATTGGGGGCGTCGTCGATGAGTGCTGTCGTCAACGGTGCCGGCAAGGTCGTCGACTTCGTCGACCAACGGATCACCGCGTCGAACTGGCTCAAGCGCAACATCCGCAAGGCGTTCCCCGACCACTGGTCGTTCCTGCTCGGTGAGATCGCACTGTTCAGTTTCATCGTGCTGCTGCTGTCGGGCATCTTCCTGGCGTTGTGGTTCAAGCCGTCGATGACCGAGGTCATGTACGAAGGCGCGTACACCAACCTGCGCGGCGTCCACATGTCCGAGGCGTTCTCGTCCACCCTCGACCTCTCCTTCGAGGTCCGTGGCGGTCTGCTGATGCGGCAGATCCACCACTGGGCGGCGCTGCTGTTCCTGGCCGCGATGTCGATACACATGCTCCGGATCTTCTTTACCGGTGCCTTCCGCAAGCCGCGCGAGCTGAACTGGCTGATCGGATCCACGCTGCTCGTCCTCGGTGTCGTGAACGGCTTCACCGGTTACTCGCTGCCCGACGACCTCCTTTCCGGCACCGGAATGCGCATCATCGAGGGCGGCATCCTCGCGATTCCCTTCGTGGGCCCCCACGTCTCGTCGTTCCTCTTCGGTGGCGAGTATCCCGGCGACGACTTCATCCCTAGGCTCTTCACGATTCACATCCTGTTGGTCCCGGGCCTGATCCTGGCCTTGATCACCGTGCATCTGATGATCCTCTGGTACCAGAAGCACACGCACTGGGCCGGGCCCGGCCGCAGCGAGCAGAACGTCGTCGGCTACCCGTTCTTCCCGATCTACGTGGCCAAGTCCGGCGGCTTCTTCTTCATCGTCTTCGGCATCACCACGCTGATGTCGGCGGCCATCCAGATCAACCCGGTCTGGTTGTGGGGGCCATACGACCCGTCGAGGGTGAGTGCCGGCACCCAGCCGGACTGGTACGTCGGCTTCCTCGACGGCGCGCTGCGCGTCATGCCCGCCTGGGAGATCAACATATTCGGGCAGCCCCTGAGCCTGGGGGTACTGATTGCGGCGCTCGTGCTTCCCGGGCTCGTTCTGACGCCCCTGATCCTCTACCCGTGGCTCGAGCAGTGGGTCACCGGCGACAGGCGAGAGCACCATGTCCTCGACCGTCCACGCAACCAGCCCGTCCGAACCGGGATCGGCGTTGCGTTCATCACGTTCTACGTCCTGCTGTGGATCGCGGGCGGCAACGACTTCGTCGCGACGATCTTCGACGTCCCGATCAACTGGATCACGTGGTTCATGCGCATTGCGGTGATCGTGCTGCCGCCGATCATGTTCTTCGTCACCAAGCGGATCTGCCTCGGGCTGCAGCGTCGCGACCGCGAGAAGGTGCTCCACGGCCGCGAGTCCGGCGTGATCATGGTCAGCCCCGACGGCGAGTACTCGGAGTTGCACGCACCGCTGTCGCAGGACGCCGCCTACGAGCTCACCGCCCACCGTCGCCAGATGCCGGTCCGGCTCGACCCCGAGACCGACGAGAACGGCATCCCGGCTCCGCGCCGCCGGATCGAGAAGGTCCGTGCCCGGCTCTCGTCGTTCTACTTCGGCGACGTGGTCCAGAAGCCGACGGTCCACGAACTGGAGGCCGCACACCACGACGGACATGGCGACGGACATGGCGACGGGCATGGCGACGGACATGGCCCCGAGCCGGCCGCACTCGGCCGAGGTGAGGACGAAGCACCCGGCGAACACAGCGGGATCGGTACCGGCCCGCAGCCGTGACCGGCTCCTGCCGTGCGTGGTGACGCCCCCTGCCGCTGCAACCGCACCATCGGTGCTCACCGGTAGGCGACACGTCTGGTGAGCCGGCCCCAGACCGGTGACGAATACGCCGCCAGACTGGGTACCGCGCGCGGCCCCACCGGTGGGCCCGGCGATGTCAGCACCCATCCGTAGGCTGACCGTCACGGCGATCTGAGAGGCGGGTTGGCGGGTGTCGCGGCGTGGATGGGTGCTCTTCCTGTTGATGGGCGTGATCTGGGGCGTCCCCTACCTGCTCATCAAGGTCGCGGTCGAGGAGCTCTCGCCGGCCGCGCTCGTGCTCGCCCGCACGCTGCTCGCCGCCGCCCTGCTGATGCCGATCGCCGCAGCCAGGGGCCAGCTACGCCCGCTGCTGCCGTACTGGCGCCCGCTGCTGGCCTACACGGTGATCGAGATCTGCATCCCGTGGCTGCTGATCGGCTACGCCGAGCAAGACCTGTCCAGCTCGCTGACCGGCATGCTGATCGCCGCGGTGCCACTCGTCGGTGCGGTTCTCGTGCGGCTCACCGGTCACGAGGCGCTCGACCCGCGTCGGGTGATCGGCCTGGCCGTGGGCTTCGCCGGCGTCGCCACGCTGGTCGGCTTCGACATCGGAACGGCAAGCGTCGGACCGGTCGTCGCTCTCGCGGTGGTCGCGTTCTGTTATGCGGCCGGCCCGCTCATCCTGGCCCGGTACCTGGCCGACCTGCCCGCCCTCGGCGTCGTCGCAGTGTCGCTGGCCGTCTCGGCGATCATCTTCCTGCCGGTGGGCGGTGCGCAGTGGCCCACCGAGCCCGTGTCCACGCAGGCCTGGCTCGCCGTGTCCGCGCTGGCGGTGGTGTGCACGGCGATCGCCTTCATCGTCTTCTTCCGTCTGATCGCCGAGGTCGGGCCGGCACGCGCCACCGTGATCACCTACGTCAACCCGGCCGTGGCGCTCGTGCTGGGCGTGCTCGTCCTCGACGAGTCGGTCGGTGCCGGCACGATCGTCGGCTTCGGGCTGATCCTGGCCGGGTGCGTGCTCGCCACGGCACGCGATCGCGGACGCCCCCTCGAGCCCGAGCAGAAGGCCATCGACGCCGACGCGCGCTGCCTGTCCAACGCGGTGCCGGAGCCCTGACCGCCCAGCGTGCCTGCCCCGCTCGGGCGGCCCGTCCGATCAGTGCGCGAACTCGCCCCGGTAGTACTCGAAGATCATGCCGACCACCGCACACGCTCCCAGGGCGGCCCCGATGATGAACAGCCACCAGGCGAACACCAGGCCCAGGAAGACCAACGCGGCAGATCCGGCACAGGCCAGCGGCCACCAGGAGTGCGGGCTGTAGAAGCCGTACTCGCCGGCCATCTCCTCGATCTCGCCGTCCATGCGGTCTTCCGGCCGGGGATGCACCTTGCGAGATGTGTAGAGCAGGTAGAACGCCACGAGCGCGCCCAGGCCGAAGGTGAGGACGAGCGCGGTCGTCCCAGTCGGGTCATAGGAAAGGAACCAGTAGATCGGCGTCACGACCAGGAAGAAGGCCGCGACGATGGCGAAGATGACGCCTTCGATCTTCACTGTCGCTCTCCCGTGTCGGCGGCTCCGAACGCTTCCTGCATGAGGCTCGCGTCAGCCGGCTTCTTCTCCTGGAGGGCAGCGACCTCCGGGTACTTGAGGTCGAAGGCCGGCCGCTCGCTGCGGATGCGCGGCAACGAGGTGAAGTTGTGCCGCGGCGGCGGGCAGGAGGTGGCCCATTCCAGCGATGCTCCCCAGCCCCACGGGTCGTCGACGGCCACCTTGGGCGACCGGCGAGCCTGCCACACGTTCCACAGGAAGGGCAGGGTCGAGACGCCGAGCAGGAACGCGCCGAGCGTCGACACCTGGTTGAGGACGGTGAAGCCGTCGGTCGGCAGGTAGTCGGAGTAGCGGCGCGGCATACCCTCCACGCCGAGCCAGTGCTGGACCAGGAACGTCGTGTGGAACCCGATGAACAGCATCCAGAAATGGATCTTGCCAAGTCTCTCGTCCAGCATCCGGCCGGTCATCTTCGGCCACCAGAAGTAGAAGCCCGCGAACATCGCGAACACCACCGTGCCGAACACCACGTAGTGGAAGTGGCCGACGACGAAGTACGAGTCGGACACCTGGAAGTCCAGCGGCGGCATGGCCAGGACGACACCGGTCAGCCCACCGAACAGGAACGTGACCAGGAAGCCGACGGCCCACAGCATCGGTGTCTCGAAGGTCACCGAGCCGCGCCACATCGTGCCGATCCAGTTGAAGAACTTCACCCCCGTGGGCACGGCGATGAGCATCGTGGTGGCGGCGAAGAACGGCAGGTTGATGGCTCCGGTGACGTACATGTGGTGGGCCCACACCGCGGCCGACAGCACGCCGATCGCCAACGTGGCGCCGACCAGGCTCTTGTAGCCGAAGATCGGCTTGCGGCTGAAGACCGGCAGGATCTCGGTGATGATGCCGAAGAACGGCAGCGCGATGATGTAGACCTCGGGATGTCCGAAGAACCAGAACAGGTGCTGCCAGAGAACGGCTCCGCCGCCGGCCGGGTCGAAGATGTGGGTGCCGAACTTCCGGTCGGCGAACAGCGCGAACAGCGCGGCCGCCAGCAGCGGGAACGCGATCAGCACGAGGATGCTGGTCACCAGGATGTTCCAGCAGAAGATCGGCATCCGGAACATCGTCATGCCGGGTGCCCGCATGCAGATGATCGTCGTGATGAAGTTGACGCCGCCGAGGATCGTGCCGAAGCCGGCCAGGGCGAGCCCCATCACCCACAGGTCGCCGCCGATGTGCGGCGTGTAGACCTCGTTGTTCAGCGGGGCGTACGCGGTCCAGCCGAAGTCGGCCGCCCCTCCGGGGGTGATGAAACCGGAGATCGTGATCAGACCGCCGAACAGGAACAGGTAATAGCTGAACATGTTCAGCCGGGGGAACGCGACGTCCGGGCTGCCGATCTGCAGCGGCATGACGACGTTGGCGAAACCGATGAACAGCGGCGTCGCGAACAGCAGCAGCATGATCGTGCCGTGCATGGTGAACAACTGGTTGTAGAACTCGTCGGTGACGATCTGGTTACCGGGCGAGAACAACTCGGCCCGAATCAGCATCGCCATGACACCCGCGAACAGGAAGAACCCGAACGATGTCATGAGGTACAGGTAGCCGATGACCTTGTGGTCGGTGGACGTGATCCACCGCACGACCACGCTACCCGGCCGCCTGGTGCGAACGATCGGTTCCGGCGCGACGGTGGCCGTGCGCTCGACGTACGTGGTCACTGGTCGCTCCCGGGTCGGTCGAGCGGCGTGGTGGAGTACGAGCCGCGCAGCGGCGCCTCGACCTCACCGGTCTGGCCGGCCTCGCGCAGATCCTCGAGGTGGTCCTCGTACTCGTCCTGCGACACGACCTCCACGGTGAACAGCATCCGGGAGTGGTACACCCCGCACAGTTCGGCGCACTTGCCGGAGAACGTGCCTTCACGGTTCGGAGTCGCGTGGAACACGTTGGTACGGCCCGGGATGGCGTCCATCTTCATGTAGAACGACGGCACCCAGAACGAATGAACCGTGTCGGGCGACTCGAGCTCGAACCGGACCGTCTGGTCGACCGGCAGGTACAGGGTCGTGGGGTCGGTCGTGGTGCCGGTGTCGTACACGTCCTCGTCGAGGTAGTTGAACGTCCACGCCCACTGCTGACCCACGACGCCGATGGTGAGATCGGGTTCGCTGCTCGTGTCCAGGATCTCGTTCTGGCGGTCGACGGTGAAGTAGAACAGGGCTCCGATGACCGCCAGCGGCGCGACCGTGTAGAGGAACTCGATCGGAAGGTTGTACCGGGTCTGTGGAGGAAGCGTGTTGGTGCGACGCCGGTAGGCGAACGAAGCCCAGAGGATCAGCCCCCACACCAGCACGCCGACGGCCAGCGCGGTGATCCAGGTGCCGTTCCACAGGTTGCCGATGAGGCTTGTCTGCTCGGTCGCCGGCTCGGGATAACCGCCCCGTCGCCATTGGTCGGCCAGCTCGGCCGAGCACCCTGCGGACACGAGCGTCGCCGCGCCGAGCGCGAGCGCAGTGGTGACCCGGCGTCGCGCCGGGCGATCGCTGCGATTCAGACCCACGAGGCGCCCTTCCACGCGGCTGCCCGCGTCGCTGCCCGGCGGCCGGGCGGAGGCGCGGATAGCGTGCTTGTCCTGCCGTGGCCACATTAGCGGCTGGACCGGATCGTCACCCGGTGAGGGCGACGATTAGCGTTCGTGGCGTGCCGGGCGTTCTCGACGGCTATCTCGACGCCGCCTCCACCGAGCCGCTGCACCCAGCGGCGCGCGAGGTCATGCTCGCCGCGCTCGACGACGGGTGGGCCGACCCGGCGCGCCTCTACGGTGCAGCACGCCGCGCCCGGCTGTTGCTCGACAACGCTCGCGAGGTGGTCGCTGCCGCGATCGGTGCACGCCCGGACGAGGTGTCGTTCACCACGAGCGGGACCCAGGCGGTCCATCTCGGCGTGCTCGGGACAGCGTCCGCACGCCGGCGGGTAGGTCATCGGGTCGTGGTGTCGGCCGTCGAGCACTCGAGCGTGCTGCAGGCGGCGGCTGCGCATGCCGCGTCGGGTGGCGAGGTGACGCACGTGCCCGTCGACCACGACGGGCGGGTCGACGCGGGCGGCTACGCCGAAGCCCTCGACGACGCAACGGCGCTCGCCTGCCTGCAGGCGGCCAACCACGAAGTCGGCACGCTGCAACCGGTTGCCGCCGTCGCAGAGGCCTGCGCCGGCCGGGGGGTACCACTGCTGGTCGACGCGGCTCAGGTCGTGGGCCGACTTCCGGTGCCGACCGGGTGGTCGCTGCTCGCTGCGAGTGCCCACAAATGGGGTGGCCCGGCGGGTATCGGCGTCCTCGCCGTGCGGCACGGGGTTCGCTGGCGATCGCCGCTCCCCGACGACGAGCGCGGATCCGGTCGCGTCCCCGGGTTCGAGGACGTGCCCGCCGCTCTCGCCGCTGCTGCCGCCCTCCTAGCGCGGACCGAGGAGGCGGCTTCGCTTGCCGCCTCTCAGGCCGCGCTGGTGGACCGGATCAGGGCACGTGTACCTGATCTGGTACCCGATGTCGAGGTCGTCGGCCATCCTGAGCAGCGGCTGCCGCACCTGGTGACGTTCTCGTGCCTGTACGTCGACGGCGAGGCATTGTTGCTCGAGCTCGACAAGGAGGGATTCGCCGTGTCCAGCGGGTCGTCGTGCACGGCGAGCACGCTGCGCCCGAGCCATGTGCTCGAGGCCATGGGCGTGCTCACCCACGGCAACGTACGGGTGTCGCTGGCGCGCACGACGACGGCATCCGAGGTCGATCGATTCCTGGACGTGCTGCCGGGCGTCGTCCAACGGTTGCGGTCGACTGCAGGCGTGGACCGGCTGTGAGCCGACCAACAGGCCGGCACGGCGAGACGGACGAGGTGATCCCGGATCTCGTGCTGGACTGCCGTGGCATGCGCTGCCCGCTACCGGTCATCGAACTGGCGCGACGCATCGCAGAGGCCGACATCGGCAGCATCGTGGCGGTGGTGGCGGACGATCCCGCGGCGGCCGCGGACGTGCCGGCATGGTGCCGGCTACGCGGGCACGAGTACGCCGGAGCGGGTGCCCCTGTCCATGGAACCCCTTCCTACCTGGTCCGCCGCAGCCACTGAAGGGCCCACGCCGCCGGTGCCTTTGGGTCAAGCGCCCCGCCGAGGGGTGACCTTCGCCCCTTCCGCACGGGTCAGGCAAGCGTTGAGCTGAATTCATCGCCAGCGGAGGTGGTGGGTCCGATGTCGCTTCGGGTGGCTCCGCCCCTCGGCGCACCAACAACGCCGCCGCGCCACGCCTATGCGGACAACCTGAAGGTGCTGCTGGTTGCCGGCGTGATCGTCGGCCACGTCACGATGGCCTGGACAGTCAACGAGGCGTGGGTGCTCGACGAGCCGCCCGTGCGCGAGCCGCTGCTGACCCTGCTCAACCTGGGCGCACTGGTGGGCGTGCTGTTCGCGATGGCGGCGTTCTTCCTGATCGCCGGAGCGTTCACCCCGCGGTCGCTGGAACGCAAGGGGCTGCGGCGGTTCCTGATCGACCGGACACTGCGGTTGGGTGTGCCGCTGGCCTTCTACCTGCTTGTGCTGGCCCCGCTCGTCGAGTACGTCGACTCCGATTTCGCAGATTGGGACCAGGGCTTCCCGGCGTTCGTCACGTACACCTGGCGTCATCCTGCGCCCGGTCCCATGTGGTTCCTCGAGGTGTTGCTGCTGTTCTCCGTCGTCTATGCGGTCGTCCGTACGGTCCTCCCGAGACGCACGACGGCCCCGACCCCGATGCAGGCCCGGTATCTGCTGGCGGCCGGGCTCTTCGTTGCGGTCATGTCCTACGCCATCCGGGTCATCGCACCGCTCGGCGAGGAGGTCATCGAGGACATCTACCTGGCTCAGGCTCCGGCCTGGGTAACCGGGTTCACGCTCGGGATCGTCGGCGCGGAGCGCGGCTGGTTCGACCATATCTCCGCGGCCACGTCGCGTCGGCTGTTCCAGGTTGCATGGTCGGCGGTCGCCGGCGTCATCATCGTCGTCTCGGTGACCGTCGGTGCGATGGGAGCAGACATCGACGAGTTCTTCGGCCGCGGAACGTGGCAGTCGCTGGTGCTCGCCGTGCTCGAGGGTGCTCTGGTCGTTGCGATGCCGCTGTGGCTGTTCGACGTGTTCCGACGTCGAGTCAATCACCAGGGCCGGCTGATGCGGACGATGAGCCGGGCGGCCTTCGCGGCGTTCGTCGTGCACCAGGTCGTCGCGATCGGGGCCGTACTCGCGACCCGGTACGTCTCGTGGCCTCCAGAGGTCGAGTTCCCTGCCGCCGCGGCGCTCGCTGTCATCGGCTCGTTCGGCATCGGCGCGTTGCTCGTGCGACTACCCGGCGTCTCACGCTTCGTCTGACATCCGGGACGCGGAGAGATCGGTCCTCATCTCTCGACGAGACATTCTCGTGAATGGCCGCGGCCCGAAATCGGTTATGGCGCGGGGTTGCGTTGTTCGTATCGGGGTCGGGTGTTGCGGCGGGGTGTGTGGTCGGGGTCGACCCAGGGTGGCGGCGGGAATCCTGCTCGCCGGTCGGCGGCCAGGGTCACCTGCCGGCCGCCGTGGTGGACGACCCGGTGGTGGCAGCCGCAGAGCAGGACCAGGTTGTCCAGGTCGGTCCGACCGCCGTCGGCCCAGGCGAGCAGTCCGTCAGGGGCGGGGCGTCGAGAGATGGGGTTCGACGTCGGCCACCGCCTCGTCCCCGTAGGCCTGCCCGAATCGGCGCAGGACGTCACTACGCCCGAGCTCGTATTCCTGGGTGCCTACGGTTTCGAGGACGTAGGTCGCGAGGAGGGCGCCAACCTGGGCCGCCCGCTCGAGCGAGAGCTTCCAGGCGACCCCCGCGAGGAAGCCGGCCCGGAACGCGTCGCCCACGCCGGTGGGGTCGACGGCGTCCGCCTTCGCCGCGACCGGCACGTGAATGCCCTGCAGCCCGGCCTGCTCGATGCGAGCACCATGACGGCCGAGCGTCGTGACCCTGACGCCGACCTGGTCGAGCACCTCGTCCGGGCTCCACCCGGTCTTCTTCTCCAACAGTGCGGCCTCGTACTCGTTGGAGAACAGGTACGCCGCTCCCTCGACGAGCAACCGGATCGAGGGGCCGTCCATCCAGGCGAGCTGCTGGGACGGGTCGGCAACGAAGGGGTAGCCACGGGTGCGGCACTCCTCGGTGTGCCGCAGCATCGCCTCAGGGTCGTTGGGGCTGATCACGACGAGGTCGAGCCCGCCGACCCGGTCGGACACCGGGCGGAGCTCGATGTCGCGCGCCTCGCTCATCGCGCCGGCGTAGAACGTCGCGATCTGGGCGTGGCTCTCGTCGGTCGTGCACACGAACCGGGCGGTGTGCCGCACCTGCGAGGCATGGATGCTCGCGCAGTCCACCCCGTGACGCTCGAGCCAGGACCGGTAGTCCGCGAAGTCCTCGCCGACGGCGCCGACCAACACCGGCGACAGCCCGAGGTTGGCCATCCCGAAGCAGATGTTCGCGCCGATTCCGCCCCTGCGGATCTGCAGGTCCTCGGCCAGGAACGACAACGAGATCTTGTCCAGCTGGTCGACGACCAGGGAATCGGAGAACTTGCCGACGAAGGTCATCAGGTGGTCGGTCGCGATCGACCCGGTGACGGCGATGTTCACGGACGGCGAGTGTAGGTGGTTTCGGTCGGGTCAGCCGGGCCGGCTCCCCCGACCTCGGCGTCCACCAGTCGCGGCCCCGTGCCGGGCATGTGCTCAGTGGAAGGAGTCGCCGCAGGCGCAGGAACCCGTCGCGTTGGGGTTGTCGATCGTGAAGCCCTGGCGCTCGATGGTGTCGACGAAGTCGATGGTCGCGCCCAACAGGTAGGGCGAGCTCATCCGGTCGACCACGACGTTCACTCCGCCGAAGTCCTGGACCACGTCGCCGTCGAGGGAGCGCTCGTCGAAGAACAGCTGATAGCGAAGCCCCGAACAGCCGCCGGGCTGAACGGCGACCCGCAGGGCGAGGTCGTCGCGACCTTCCTGCTCGAGCAGGTTCTTAACCTTGGTGGCGGCACCCTCGGTGAGGACCACACCCTGAGTGGTCTCTTCCTGAACCGTCATATCGATCTGCTCCTGAGAGTCGCGGGACCGGTCGTCAGCGCCAACACGCGCACCGTGGCCGGCATTCCTCCGTACTCCCCTATCGTCGCACAGGCTCATCGACGACTCCACGTCCGTGCCACCCGCGCGGCGACCTTGGCGAGGCTCTCGGCCGGTTCGGCGAACGCCGCATCGGCGCCGACGACCTCGGTGACGGAGTACGCGGCCTCGATGCCGTTCGCGCGGAGCTCGCGCAGCCCGACCTGGACCGAGCCGGCGATGACCACGCACGGGCGCATGGCCAGCGCGGCCAAGGCAGCGATCCCGGACACGACCTTTCCGCTCATCGACTGCCAGTCAACCTTGCCCTCGCCAGTGAGCACGAGGTCGGCCGTGCGGATCGCGTCGGCCGTTCCGACGGCGTCGGCGACCGTGGCGAACCCGGGCTCGCGGCGTCCACCCAGCACCATCAGCCCGTAGCCCAGGCCGCCGGCGGCTCCGGCGCCCTTGGCGTCGGCCAACTCACGGCCGGCCAGGTGGGCGAAGCGGGTGAGCGCGCCGTCGACCTCGAGCAGGCGGTCGGCAGCGACGCCCTTCTGCGGTCCGAAGACGTTGGTGGCGCCACGCAGGCCGAGCAGGGGGTTGTCGACGTCGGTTGCGGCCACGAGATCGACACCGGTGAGCCGGTCCTTGGCGGGGCCCAGGTCGACGCTCACGAGCTCGGCCAGGCCGGTCACACCCGCCGTGAGGGCACTCGTGGGCTCGCTGGTTGCACCCAGCGCCGCAAGCATCCCGGCGCCACCGTCGTTGGTACCGGTACCGCCGAGGCCCACGACGACCTCGGTCGCGCCGGCTGCCAGCGCCTCCGCGACCAG
The DNA here is from genome assembly GCA_035656095.1 of Jiangellaceae bacterium. GTDB lineage: Bacteria > Actinomycetota > Actinomycetes > Jiangellales > Jiangellaceae > DASRTE01. Next base: position 17,580 of record DASRTE010000213.1, on the reverse strand, counting down.
TTCGCCGACGCCGAAGGTCGAGGCGTCCTCGACGGCACCCGGCACCGGTTCGTAGCCCTGCCGTGGCAACAGTGCCAGACCGCACGCCTGCGCCGACTCGATGCACGCCTTGCGGCCCACCAGCAGCAGAGTGGCCGGAACCGGCGCCTCGAAGGGTCCCCGCACCGTGACGGCAAGCAGATCCCCACCCGTCGCGGCATGGAGCACGTCCACGAAGCCGGGTCCGCCGTCGGCCATCGGTGCCGTGACCACGTCGTCGCCGGGAACCGTGCGACGCCAGCCCTCGGCGATGGCCTGCGCCGCCTCGACGGCGGTGAGCGTGCCGGCGAACTTGTCCGGGGCCACCAGCACGCGCATGCGGCAGAGTCTGCCGCATGCGGATCCGTCCCCTGCGCGTCGAGGACGTGGCCGACGCCACCACCCTCACGGGATGTGACGACTCCGTCGTCGGACACCTCGTCAGGCACGATCCGGCCGGCGCCTGGGCGGCAGACGATGCCGGGGCGCTTGCAGGCGTCGTGCTCTCGACCCGACGGGATCTGCTGTGGAGCCTCTCGGCGTTGGCCGTCGTTCCCGCCGCTGCGGCGGTCGGGCCGGTCCTCCTCGACGCCGCACTGGCGTACAGCCGCGGCTGTCTGCGCGGACTCGGCGTCGTACCCGACGATCCGGCCACCGCGCGGTGGGCGCGGATGGCCGGATTCGCCCTGCATCCGACGATGCGCCTGGCCGGACGGGTGGACCGGTCGGCCCTGCCGATCGTCGACGGCGTCCGGCAAGCGACCCCGGCGGACCGGGCCCTGGTCGAGTCGGTGGACCGGCAGGTCAGGGGCGCGGCCCGAGGTGCGGACCACGAGATCCTGGAGGCCGGTTCCGGTCTGCTGGTGTGCGACGTGACGACCGGTTCGGGCTACGCCTACCACCGCGACGGCTCGCCGGTCGCCCTGGCGGCGACGACGCGTGAGGTCGCCCGGCGACTGCTGTGGGCGGTGCTGGCGCGTTCGGCCGGACGACAGCCGGTCGAGGTCGCGCGACTGTCGGCCGAGCAGGACTGGGCGGTCGACGTCGGGCTGGCGGCCGGGCTCGGAGTTCACGTCGGCGGCTTCCTGGCGCTGCGGCACCTCCGCCCACCCGCGCCGTATCTGCCGTCGCGCTGGTTGGGCTGACGCGGGAATGAAAGCCGTCGGCGGGAGGCTGAATTGTCCGCCGGGAACGGCTGCGTGACAGCATGCCGGTTGACGGATCCAGGAAGGCGACATCGTGACCGTGACCTCGACGGCGGGCACCACCCCGTTGCCGCTGCTCCTGCTCGGACGGGGTGCCGACCCGGGCAGCGAGCGCGGTGTCGAATGCCCCGGTGACCTCCCGCCGGCCAGCGATCCCGGTCTGGTCGATCGCGCCCGTCGCGCCCGCGACACACTCGGCGACCGCGCTTTCGTCCTCGGACACCATTACCAGCGCGACGAGGTCATCCAATTTGCCGACGTCACCGGCGACTCGTTCAAGCTCGCCCGCGAGGCGGCTGCCCGGCCGGAGGCCGAGTACATCGTCTTCTGCGGCGTCCATTTCATGGCCGAGTCCGCCGACATCCTCACCGGCGACGACCAGCAGGTGATTCTGCCGGACCTGGCGGCAGGCTGCTCGATGGCGGACATGGCCCGCCTGGTTCAGGTCGAGGAGGCGTGGGAGCGGCTCGCCGACGCCGGCGTGGCCGGCGTCACGGTGCCGATCACGTACATGAACTCGTCGGCCGACATCAAGGCCTTCTGCGGCCGCAATGGCGGCGCCGTGTGTACGTCCAGCAATGCCAGGCAGGCGATCGGCTGGGCGCTCGAGCGGGGCGAGAAGGTGCTCTTCTTCCCCGACCAGCACCTCGGTCGCAACACTGCCGTGCTGCAGATGGGTCTGGGGCTCGACGACTGCGTCGTCATCGACCCGCACCGGCCCGACTTCGGCGTCACCGACCAGCAGGTCCGTGACGCGACCATGCTGCTGTGGAAAGGCCACTGCTCGGTGCACGGGCGGTTCACCGCCGACGCCGTCGCGGCCGTCCGCGAGCGCATTCCCGGCGTCAACGTCATCGCCCATCCCGAGTGCCAGCACGAGGTGGTCCTCCGTGCCGACCACGTCGGGTCGACCGAGTACATCATCAAGACGATCGCCGCGGCCGCGCCGGGAACGGCCTGGGCGGTCGGCACCGAGCTCAACCTGGTCAAGCGGCTCGCGCAGGATCACCCCGACAAGACCGTCGTCTTCCTCGACACAACGGTGTGCTTCTGCGCGACGATGAACCGCATCGACCTCCCGCACCTGGTGTGGGCGATGGAGAACCTCGTCGACGGCCGCGTCGTCAACCGGATCGAGGTCGACCCCGACACGAAGCACTGGGCAAAGGTCGCACTCGACCGCATGCTGGAGTTGCCCGGCATCGAGGCCGCCAAGGACTAGTCCTCCGGCAGCACGGCGTTAGCGTCCCGTAAAGAGACGACCGCATGGACGGTCCGGCGGCCGATGATGGCGGCATGCGTACGTCAGAGTCCCTGCAACGCCACCGGGGGCTCGTCGTGGGGGCCGCCGCCCTCGCACCGCTGGTGGCCTGTGCCGTCATCGTGCCGTTCCGCGACAGCGTGGCGAACACCAACGCAGCGCTGGCACTCGTACTGCTCGTCGTCGCAGCGGCGGCGACCGGCATCCGCTCCGCCGGTGTCGTTGCTGCGCTGTCCAGCGCGCTGTGGTTCGACTTCTTCCTCACTCAGCCGTACCAGCGCTTCACCATCACCGACCAGGCCGACATCGAGACCGCCGTGCTGCTGGTACTGGTCGGCCTCGCCGTGACCGAGGTGGCATTGTGGGGACGCCGCCAACAGGCACTGGCCAGCCAGCAGGAGGGCTATCTGAACGGCGTGCTCAGCACGGCCGGCCTGGTCGCAGCGGGCGGCTATGGGCCAGAGAGACTGGTCGAGCGTGTCGCGGGCCAGATCGTCGATGTGCTCGACATCGACGACTGCCGATTCCAACCCGGCCCGGGACGGCGGCTGCCGCTGCTCCAGCGCGACGGCACCGTCGTCGACGGCGAGCGGAGGTTGGACATCGACCGGCATGGGTTGCCGACGGAGTCCGAGATCGAACTACCGGCACAGCACGGCGGTGAGGTCCACGGTCGGTTCCTGCTCACCGCCTCGACCCGGATCGCACGCCCCTCACTGAACCAGCGCCAGGTCGCGGTCGCTCTCGCCGACCAGGTCGGGGCGGCCCTCGCCTCCCACGACAGTCTCCCGTAGACGCCACATCCGAAGCGCGGTCGCCGGCCGGCGGCGCGGCGGCCTCACAGACCCGGAGCGCCCCAGACCGGAAACCACCGGGTGACGTCGGGCTCGAACGGCAGGTCGCCGACCAGCAGTGCCCGGACCTGTATCTCCAGGGCGGAATCGCGACGCTGCGTTGCCGCGTCGACCGGGGCGAACGGGTAGAACGTGCCCCGCTTGTAGAGGTACACCAGCGCCAGCGGTTGTCCGGACTCACCGCGCAGGCCGATCGTCGAGCACAGCAGCGAGGGCCCGAACCCGGCCGACTCCAGCGTGGAGTTCACCGCGTGCAGGTCGGTGACCAGCGACGGGACGTCGTCGGCAGGCCGGCGCACCACCAGCCACGTGTACCCGTAGTCGTCGCGCACCTCCTCCGGCTCCGATCCGCCCAGCAATGCGGTGATCTCGTCCTTGAGGCGGGCGAACGGCCCGCCTTCCGCCTCGCGGAAGCACACCGCGCCGACCCCGGTCGGGCGGATCTCGGCCGCAGCCTCGAGCGTCAGGGCGGCACCCGGCAGCGAGAACAACGCGTCGAGGTTGGGCTGGACCTGCTTCGTCCTCCCGAGCAGCGCGTCGAACAGTCCCACCAGCTCAGCCCCGCCCGAGCTCGGCGGAGATCTTCGCGAGCTGGTCCAGACGCTTCTCCAGCGGCGGGTGGGAGGCGAACAGCGCGCCGAGATCCATCTTGCCGGTGACCGCGGGTGCGAAGAAGAACGCGTTGTACGGCTCGGCGGCACGCAGGTCTCTGACCGGAATCCGGCCCATGTCGCCGGTGATCTTCGTCAGCGCGCTGGCGAGCGCGGAGGGCTGCTGGGTGAGGATCGCTCCTGCCCGGTCGGCCGCCAGCTCGCGGTAGCGCGAGAGCAGGCGGGTGAGCAGGAAGCTGACGGCGTAGACGACGATCGCGATGACCGTGGCTGCGAGTGCCACCGCAGCGGCGTTGCCGTCGCGGTTCCGACCGAGGCCGCTGAAGGCCAGCGCTCGCGTCATGAACCCGGCCAGCACACCGACCACGGACGCGATCGTCATGACAGTGACGTCGCGATGGGCGACGTGGGACAGCTCATGCGCCAGCACACCCTCGAGCTCGCGCTCGTCGAGGCGTCGCATCAGGCCCGTGGTCACGGCGACGACTGCCCGGTCCGGGCTCCGCCCGGTCGCGAAGGCATTGGGGAGTTCGGTGTCGGCCATCGCCACCCGTGGCTTGGGCATGTTCGCCGTGGCGCAGAGCCGGTCGATGACGGCGTGCAGCTGAGGAGCCTCCGCAGGTGACACCTCTCGCGCGCGCATGGCCGACAGTGCCAGCCGGTCGGAGAAGAACCACTGCGCCCAGAGAGCGCCGAGACCGATGAGGATGCCCGCCCACAGTGCACCGGTCAGCTGGCTGATCGCCAGCACGAGCACGACGTACAGCACGGCCAGCAACAGCATGGTCAGACCCATCCGGACCGTCAGGCCCCGGTCGGGTCGAAACCTGGTCTTGGCCAACGCCTGCTCCTTCTCGATGGTCGCCTGAACAGACAACGCTCTGCCCGCCGGTGCCGGTTCCGTCACCTGCCGGCGAGGCCCTTCACCACGGGCAGAACCGTCGTCGACGGTCCATCGGTGTGGTGAACGCGACCGACGTCGGGCTCACCCGGGAATCAGGCCCTCACCGGAGAGCAGTTCGCGCACTTCGTCGATGTGTGCCTCGGCGAAGGGAAGCACCAGATCGCTGTCGACGAGGGCGTCGTCGGCGACCGGCACGCCCAGGGACCGGACCGCGTCGAGGAGCGCGACGAGCGCAGAGCGGAACTGGGCGTCGTCGCCGGACTCGACCGCGGCGCTGAGGGCGTCGTCGAGCGGGTTCAGCTCCGTCAGCCGTGAGTCGTCGATCTCGAGCTGACCTTCGCCCATGATCCGGACGATCACGACCGGCCCTCCTCCTGGCGCGGTGCGGGCCGTGGCTCGACGACGGAGTCGGCCACCGCCTCGGCCGCAGGTTCGGCCTGGCCCTCGATCTGGCGCGGCGGCTCGGCCGATCCGGTGGTGAGCTCCTGCTTCATCCGGGCCAGCTCGAGCTCGACGTCGTTGGTCGACGCGAGACGGTCCAGCTCGACCGTGATGTCGTCCTTCGCCGTGCCGGTGACGTCGTCGAGCGCACCGGACGCCAGCAGCTCGTCGATGGCACCGGCCCGGGCCTGCATCGACGCCGTCTTGTCCTCGGCTCGCTGCACCGCCAGGCCGACGTCGCTCATCTCCTCGGAGATGCCGCTGAAGGCCTCGCCGATGCGCGTCTGGGCCTCGGCGGCGGTGTAGCTGGCCTTGATCGTCTCCTTCTTGGTGCGGAAGGCCTCGACCTTGGCCTGCAGGCGCTGGGCGGCGAGGGTGAGCTTCTCCTCCTCGCCCTGCAGCGCGGCGTGCTGGGTCTGCAGGTCGGTGATCTGGCTCTCCAGCCCGGACCGGCGGGTGAGCGCCTCGCGGGCGAGGTCTTCGCGTCCGAGCGACAGCGCCTTCTGGGCCTGCTCCTGCAGCTTGCCCGACTGGCCGGAGAGCTGCGACATCTGGACCTCGATGCGCTTGCGGCTGGTGGCGACGTCGGCCACGCCGCGGCGCACCTTCACGAGCAGCTCGCGCTGCTTGTTGTACGAGTAGTCGAGGGTCTCCCGGGGGTCCTCGGCACGGTCGAGCGCCTTGTCGGCCTTTGCCCGGAAGATCATGGACATGCGCTGGAGGATCCCCATCTGGACCGGTAGCCCTTTCTGGATGCGCGGTCACGTGCTGCGATGCTTCCCTCCACCCTACGGCGTCGGCGTCCTCCTGGGCAGGCCGGTCTCGGTGCTGGCCTAGGCTGGGGCTGTGTTCCGCCGCAAAGACACCGCCGGCCCGCCCATGGTCACCACGTCGACACCGAACGCCGACACCCCGGGCCGCAGCTCCGGGGACACCCCGGTCGGCAAGGGCCGACCCACCCCGACCCGGCGCGAGGCCGAGCAGGCGCGTAAGCAGCGCGTCCGGCCGCCGCTGACCCGGCGCGAGGCTCTCAAGCGCGAACGTGAACTCGCCCGCGCCGAGCGTGCGCACTCGCGCCAGGCCATGAGCACGGGGGACGAACGGCACTTCCTCGAGCGCGACAAGGGTCCGGTGCGCCGCTACCTGCGCGACTACGTCGACTCGCGGCGCACCGTCGCCGAGTTCTTCCTGCCGATCATCTTCGTCGTGCTGCTGCTGAGCTTCCTTCCCTCGCCCCAGCTGCGGGTGTTCTCGACGCTGGTCTGGCTCGCCACCATGCTGTTGGTGATCATCGACGTGACCATGATGGGGTACCGGGTCAAGCGCGAGATCCGCACGCGCTTTCCCGACGACACCGGACGTGGCCACGTGCTCTACGCGATCGCCCGCTCGACCCAGATCCGCAGATTCCGGCTGCCGAAACCCACCGTGAAGCCCGGGACGCCGGTGTGAACCCGGCCATTCCGGCCCGGGCGCAATCCGATCCGGGTGAGTTCACGGTGCGCGCGCTGGCCTACGGCGACGCCGTCGTACGAGCCCTCGAGGCCGAGCTGCAGCAGGAGTACGCCGAGCGCTACGGCGGCGTGGACGAGTCTCCCGTGGACCCCTCGCAGTTCGCGCCACCGCACGGCGTGTTCCTGGTCGGCTTCGCCGCCGCCGAGCCGGTCGCGTCCGGGGGGTTCTGCCGGCACGACGACGAAGCGGCCGAGATCAAGCGCATGTACGTCGTCGAGGACCACCGTGGCATCGGGTACGCCCGCCGACTGCTCGCCGCGCTCGAGGCGCGCGCGGCCGAGGCGGGCTACCTGCGGGTGGTCCTCGAGACCGGCCTGCACCAGCCCGAGGCCATGGCGCTCTACGAGTCCAGCGGCTACCGGCCGATTCCCGGTCTCGGCTCCTACGCCGGCCGGCCCCTCGCCCGCAGCTTCGGCAAAGAACTCCTCCGGGCCGGCTGAGGCAGAGCCGGTCAGTCCGGCGGGTGGAGGCTCATCGGTCCGTAGACGTCCCGGCCGTCCTCCAGGAGGGTCACGGCGTCCACGCCGGCCCCGGCGAGATCGCGCCAACGCTCGCCCAGCCAGGACTCGGCCTCGGACTGGGTCGGGAACCCGCTGCCATCGCCACCGCCGGACACCTTCGCGGGTGGGATCACCGTCCCCTTCTGGTCCAGGTAGCGCCAGGTCCAGGCCATCGCACCTCCGCCGGTCGTCTGTCAGCGAAGGCTACCGGGCGCTTTGACGCCGGCCCCGCGTGCGTGGGACAGTCCGCACAGCTCCACGTACCTGGTCGGGGGAAGTCGGTCGGATGCCGACGCTGACCCGCAACCGTAGGCCGCGCGCGGCGCCACAGAGGGCCCGCGTCCAGTTTCGTCGCGGCGAGCCGGGATACCTGTCGGGGTACGAGCGGCTCCACGTTCCGTCGAGGCCTGCGGGACGGGGCCGGGTCGTCGACCCTGGCCGCGGCTGCGCTGCAGCCGTGCACCGGGCGGGTGGTCCGTCCTCGTCACCGGACCGCTCACCGAAAGGGTCACTCATGCGCACCACCGCCCTCCGCCGAGCCGTGGTAGCCGCCGCCGGCGGCGTCGCCACCGCACTTGCCGTGGCCGTACCCCTCACCGCCAATGCCCAGGACGACGTCTTCCGATTCTGGGGCTATTACCAGTGGACCGACGACGCCTGGGCCTTCGCCCAGACCGGCCCGGCCGACGCCACGCCCGCGGAAGGCGCCGTCGAGGGCTGGCGCTACGCGGTCGCCGGTGCCGAGCCGCGGTTCCCCCGCGCGGACGGTGACTTCGAGCTGATCTGTGGGTCCGCCGGCGCGGACGCGGGCGAGAAACGAGTCGCCGTCGTGATCGACTACGGCACCGGGGCAGACTCCGAGGACGGCTCCGAACCCCCGGCCGCGGAAGGCGCCTGCGCCGTGGTGGCCGACGACGCGACCGGCGCCGACGTCCTCGCCGACATCACGGAGGTCCGGGTCGACGACAGTGGCCTCACCTGCGGGCTGGGCGGCTACCCGCAGCAGGGTTGCGGCGGTCCCGTGAGCACGCCGGCGCCGACGGGCCCCGAGGACAGCGTCGAGCTCGCCCTGCCGCAGCCGGAGACCCCGGCCGCAGCCGGCGGCGCCGACGGCGCCGACGAGGACGGCGACGGGATCCCGGTCGGACTGCTGGTCGGCATCGGAGCGGTCGCCGTGGTCGCCGTGGCAGCCGCGGTGCGGGCGAGAGGGTCGACGACGGCGTGACGACGCTGACGGTTCCGGCGTGGCGGGCGGCTCGACTGCCCCGGCAGCTGCACGCCGGTGCCTGGTGGCTGTGGGCCCTGGGCCTGGCCGCCGCGGCCAGCCGCACGACGAACCCGCTGCTGCTCGGGCTGCTGCTCGCTGTGACGGCGTACGTCGTGGCCGCTCGGCGTACCCGGGCGCCATGGGGCGGCTCGTTCAACGCCTTCCTCAAGCTCGGTCTCGCGGTGATCGCGATCCGGGTCGTCTTCCAGGCCGTCTTCGGTTCACATGTCGGCGGTTCCACCGTGCTGATCACGCTGCCGGAGATCGCCCTACCCGAGTGGGCAGCGGCGCTGAAGGTCGGCGGGCCGGTCACGCTCGAGGCGGTCATGCTGGCCTTCTACGACGGGCTGCGACTGGCCGTGATCCTGGCCTGTATGGGCGCGGCCAACGCGCTGGCCGACGCACGACGGCTGCTGCGGTCGGTGCCCGGTGCCCTGTACGAGGCCGGCGTGGCGCTGGTGGTCGCCATGACGTTCGCGCCGCGGCTGGTCGAGGACGCGGTCCGCATCCGACGGGCACACCGTCTTCGCGGCCGCCGTGCCACCGGGCTCCGCGGGCTCGGTCGCGTCGCCATGCCCGTGCTCGAGGGCTCGCTCGAGCGCGCACTGGAGCTCGCCGCGGCGATGGACTCGCGGGGATTCGGCCGCGCGGGCTCCGTGCCGGCGGCACGGCGCCGGCTGACATCGCTGTTGGTGATCGGCGGGCTGCTGGGAGTGTGCGTCGGTGTGTACGGGCTGCTCGACGGTGGTTCGGCGGCATCGACCGCGCCGGCCCTGCTCGGCCTCGGGCTGGCGCTCGCGGCGGGTGGCTTCGTCCTGGGCGGACAGGCATCGATCCGCACCCGGTACCGGCCCGACCCGTGGCGGTTGCCCGAGTGGGTGGTCGCAGGTTCCGGTGCGTTCGTCGCCGCGACCTTCGCCGTCGCCGCCTCGCAGGGCGTTCCGGGCATGAACCTGCTGGTGGTCCCGCTGGTCGTCCCGGACCTGCCGATTCTGCCGGTCGTGGGCGCGATGGTGGCCCTGCTGCCCGCGTGGGTCGCGCCTCGACCGGCCGAGGTGACGGCGTGATCGTGTTCGAGGACGTCTCCATCCGCTACCCTGACCGGCCCACGGCTGTGCTGCGCGATGTGAGCCTGCGCGTGCCCGAGGGCGAGCTGTGTCTGGTCGTCGGCCAGACCGGCTCGGGCAAGTCGACGCTGCTCCGTGCGGTCAACGGGCTCGTTCCGCACTTCACCGGCGGCACACTCGCCGGGCGCGTCCTCGTGGCCGGCCGGGACACGCGGACACATCACCCCCGCGACCTCGCCGACGTGGTGGGCGTCGTCGGACAGGATCCCCGGTCCGGATCCGTAGCCGACGTCGTCGAGGACGAGTTCGCGTTCGGTATGGAATGGCTCGGGCTCGCGCCCGACGTCATGCGCCGGCGAGTCGAGGAGTCACTCGACCTGCTCGGCCTGGCCGACGTCCGTCGCCGTCCGATGTCGACACTGTCCGGCGGCCAGCAGCAACGGGTGGCGATCGGCGCTGCCATGACGGCGCATCCGCGGGTCCTGGTCCTCGACGAGCCCACGTCGGCGCTGGACCCGCAGGCCGCCGAGGACGTGCTGTCCGCGCTCCAGCGACTCGTCCACGATCTCGGCACCACCGTCCTGCTGGCCGAGCACCGGCTCGAGCGGGTCGTCCAGTACGCGGACCGTGTGCTGCACCTTCCTGGCGACGGGCGGGTCGTCGACGGCTCGCCCGACCAGATCATGGCGACGGCCCCCATCGTGCCGCCGGTCGTCGAGCTCGGTCGGCTCGCCGGCTGGCGGCCGCTGCCGCTGTCGGTCCGCGATGCACGCCGGGCCGCCGGCAACCTGCGCGCCGCGTTGAGCCGCCGGAGCCCGCTGCGGGCCGTGGCTCAGCCGCCGACCGATCCTCCCCTCGTACGGGCGGACTCCCTCACCGTGCGGTACGGCGAGACGGTGGCGCTGCGCGGCGTCGACTTCGCCGTCCGGCCCGGCGAGATCGTCGCCCTGATGGGCCGCAACGGTGCGGGCAAGTCCAGCCTGCTGACCGCGATGGTCGGGTTGGTCGAGCCCAGCGGCGGAACCGTCAGCACCGGTGGGCTGCGCCCGCACCGGGCACACCCCAGCGAGATGGTGCGAGCCGCCGGGCTGGTCCCGCAGGAGCCCGCAGACCTCCTCTACGCCGCGTCGGTGGCGGACGAGTGCCGTGAGGCCGACCTCGACGCCGCGGCGGAAGCGGGAACGTGCCGCAGGCTGCTGACCCGGCTGGCGCCCGAGATCGACGATGCGACCCATCCCAGGGACCTGTCCGAGGGACAGCGACTCTGCCTGGCACTGGCCGTCGTGCTGGCCGCCGCGCCACCCGTGGTGCTGCTCGACGAACCGACCCGGGGACTGGACTACACGGCCAAGCGACGGCTGACCGGCATCCTGCGCGAGCTGGCGTCGGCGGGGCCCGCACACGCGGTCGTGCTCGCGACCCACGACGTCGAACTGGTGGCCGAACTGGCCACTCGAGTGGTCGTGATCGCCGACGGTGAGGTGGTGTCCGACGGACCGACCGCCGACGTCGTCGTCGGATCGCCCGTCTTCGCCCCCCAGGTCGCGAAGGTGCTGGCGCCGCAGCCGTGGCTCACCGTCGGCGACGTCGCAGCCGCGCTCGGGGCCGCCTCGTGACCGGCGGCGCACCCGCACGGCGGGTCGCAGCCATCAGGGTGCGGCCGCGGACGGCAGCGTCGCTGGTCCTGGTCTCGGTGATCGGGGTTGCCGCCTTCGGCTGGCCGTTCCTCATCGACGCCGGGCCGGGCCTCGCGCACTCCGCCGACGCACCATGGCTGTTCGCCGCGCTCCTTCCGCTCCTCCTCGTCGTGGTGGTGGCGCAGCTGGCCGAGGGCGAGATGGACGCGAAGTCCGTCGCGATGCTCGGCGTGCTGGCCGCCGTCGGCACGGGTCTGCGCGTGCTGGGCACCGGCGCCGGGGGGGTCGAGCCGGTCTTCTTCCTGTTCGTGCTCGCCGGACGCGCTCTCGGGGCCGGATTCGGCTTCGTGCTCGGACAGCTGACTCTGCTCGCGAGCGCACTCGTCACCGGCGGGGTCGGGCCGTGGCTGCCGTTCCAGATGATCGCGGCGGGCTGGATCGGGCTGGGAGCGGGACTCCTTCCGCCGCTGCGGGGCCGCGCCGAACTGGTGATGCTCGCCGGCTACGGCGCGGCGGCCGGTCTGCTGTACGGGCTGCTGATCAACCTGTGGTTCTGGCCGTTCGCCGTCTTCGCCGAGGGCGGGCTGTCCTTCCAGGCCGGTGACCCGATCGGGTCGAACCTGGTCCGTTACGCCGCGTTCTTCGCGGCCACCTCGTTCGTCTGGGACGCCGTGCGAGCGGTGCTGACCGCGATGCTGTGCATCGTGGCCGGACGTCCGGTCCTCGCCGCCCTGCGCCGCGCGGCGCGCAGAGCCAACTTCCGCGCCGCGGCGCGGTTCGAGACTCCCTGAAACTCGGCCCGGCAGCCGCGTCATGACCGCCCGGTACCCGCGTCCTGTCTGACACGGGGGATGTCGGCCCGCGTCGCAGGACAAGGGGGGTGCGGGCCGACCTGTGTTGGGGGGCGGGACCGTCCTCGCCGCACCGGGGGCGGCGGGGACGGTCCCACCACGTCCGGACGGCGAACGCCTGCTCTCTAGGGTTCTCGTGTCATCCACCACCGGCAGAGGACGTGGCATGTCCCTCGACCTGTCCGACCGTGCGGCCCGGATCCCACTTCTCGACGAGGCCGTGCGGCGTGAGGCGCGGGCGCGACTCGCGGAGCTCGACGCAACGCGCGGTTCGTCCGGACGTCTCGGCGACCTCGCCGCCTGGATCGCCGCCGGCCAGGGGCGCTGCCCGACCACTTCGCTCACGCGGATCCGGCTCGCTTGCTTCGCCGGCGATCACGGCATCGCCGCCGCCGGGGTCTCGGCACAGCCGCCGACGGCCACGCCGGACCGTGTGCGCGACCTGCTCGGTACCGGGCCCGCGGGGATCCTCGCCGATCTCGCGGCCACCGGCGTCCGGGTCGTCGACGTCGCGGTCGACGCCGACGCCACGCGCCTGCCGCCCGAGGTGGAGGATCGCCGGATCAGGCGCGGGACCGGGCGAATCGACGTCGAGGACGCTCTCACGCGAGACGAGGCCGAGGCCGCATTCGGTGTGGGCACCGCGATCGCCGACGACGAGGTGGACCGGGGCGCCGACCTGCTCGTGGCCACAGGCCTCGGGGTCGCGTCCAGCACGCCGGCGGCGACACTGGCGGCCGTCCTCACCGAGAAGGAGGTCGCCGCCGTCGTCGGCTGGGGTTCACTCGTCGACGACCGCGGGTGGATGCGCAAGTGTGCGGCTGTCCGCGACGCCGCGCGCCGCGGGCGAAAGATTCTCGCCGCGAAGGGCGACATGATCGACCTGCTCGCCGCCGTCGGCGGTGCCGACCTCGCCGCCCTCACCGGGTTCGTGTCCCAGAGCGCCCTACGTCAGACACCGCTCGTCCTCGACGGACTGGTGTCGACCGCCGCTGCCGCGGTCGCACAGCGCATCGGGCGGCGCACGACCCGCTGGGTGGTCGCCGGGCACCGGTCCGCCGATCCCGGGCACGCCGCGTTGCTCGACGTGCTGAGGCTCGAACCGCTGGTCGCGTACGAGGTGGGTCGAGACGACGGCATGGGCGCCCTACTCGCGGTTCCCCACCTGCGGGCGGCGGCCGCGCTGCTCGCCGAACCCGGTGCCGAGGCCGTTCCGTGAGGAGATGGGCGACCGTCACGCTTCGCGGGTCGAGGGCCGCACGAACGGCGGCCGCACGACCTCGAACGCCTCGCGTCGTCCTCTGACCTCGACCTCCACACCGGTACCGTCGGCGACGTCCGGCGGGAGGAGAGCCAACCCGATGCCCTTGCGCAGCGTCGGCGAGAACGTGCCCGACGTGACCTGCCCGGCAGCCCTGTCGTCGACGGTGACGACCATGCCCGGCCGCGGAATGCCGCGACCGACGGCACCGATGCCCCGCAGCAGCCGAGCCGGCCCGGCCTTCCGCTCCGCCAGGAGTGCGTCACGTCCCCAGAACGCCGGCTTGTTCCACCCGACGGCCCAGCCTGCTCGCGCCTGCACCGGACTGATGTCCAGAGACAGGTCCTGGCCGTGCAGCGGATATCCCATCTCGGTGCGCAACGTGTCCCGCGCGGCGAGCCCGCAGGGCAGGATCCCGTGCGGCGCACCCGCTGCCAGCAACGCGTCCCAGACCGCCACGGCGGCGTCCGCCGGCACCACCAGCTCGTAGCCGCGCTCACCCGTGTAGCCGGTCCGGCACACCGTCACGGCCGTCCCCTCCCACGACGCGACGTCGAAGGCCATGTAGTCGTGCCCGGTGGGCAGCCCGAGCGTGCGCAGAGTCTCATCGCTGCGCGTGCCCTGCACCGCGAGCACCGCATAGTCACGATGGACGTTGCGGACCTCGACGCCGGCGGGGGCCGCTTCGGACAGCCGCCGGGCCACCTCGGCGCAGTTGGCCGCGTTCGGGATCAGCAGCAGGTCGTCGTCGGCGCGCAGGTAGGCGATGAGGTCGTCAACGGTACCGCCGGTCTCGTCGTCGCAGCACAACGTGTACTGCGCCTGGCCGGGCGCGATCTTGTCCAGTGCGTTTGTCAGGCAGGTGTCGACCAAGGCACGTGCGCCGGCGCCGGTGACCGTCACCTTGCCCAGGTGGCTGACGTCGAACACGCCGACCCGCTCGCGGACGGCGGTGTGTTCGTCGACGACGCCCGAGTACTGCAGCGGCATCTCCCAGCCACTGAACTCGGCGAACCGGGCGCGGAGTGCCGTCTGCCGATCGAACAGCGGGGTCCGGGCCAGGCTCGTCACGGTCGGCACTCTACGGTCGTCCGGCGGCCCCGCGTAACATCGGCGCGAGCTCCAGGACCCGACCGCAGGAGAGCCGTGACCGCCATCGCCCTGTCCTCTGCCGACCCGACCAGCATCACCGCCGACGCGATCATCATCGCCGTCGCGGCCGGTGACGACGGCGTGCGCCTGCTTCCCGGCGCCGAACCCGTCGACGCCGCATTCCGCGGTTCACTGGCCACGACGCTGGGGCACCTCGGCGCCACCGGCAAGGCAGGCGAAGTGACCAAGGTGCCGGCGTCGGGCGCCGCCAAGGCCACCGTGCTGGTGGCCGTCGGCGCGGGCACCCTCGACGGCGAGGGGACGACGCGTCACCGGGAGACACTCCGCCGCGTCGCCGGAGTCGGTGCACGCGCCCTGGCCGGCACGCCCTCTGCCGTTGCGGCGCTCCCGGTGGCCGACGCCGGCGACGCCGCCGCCGTGGCCGAGGGACTCCTGCTCGGGTCGTACATGTTCTCCGACTACAAGACGGACAACGGCAAGGCCCCCCTGGGCGCCGCCACCATCGTCACCCGCAAGTCCAGGGACAAGGCGGTCAAGGCGGCCGTCGCCCGTGCCGAGATCGTCGGCGAGGCAGTGAATCTGACCCGAAGCTGGGTCAACACACCGGCGCGCGACCTCACCCCGGCGGCGTTCGCCGATGCTGCTGTCGCCCATGCCAAGGGACTCAGACTGAGTGTCGACGTGCTCGACGAGAAGGCGCTGGCCAAGCGCGGGTTCGGAGGCATCCTCGGCGTCGGCCAGGGCTCGGCGAACCCGCCCCGGCTGGTTCGCATCGCCTACCGGCCGTCGCGGGCCAAGCGGCATGTCGCGCTCGTCGGCAAGGGCATCACATTCGACTCGGGCGGGCTGTCGCTCAAGCCGAACGACGCCATGCTGGCCATGAAGTCCGACATGAGCGGTGCCGCCGCGGTCGTGGCGGCCGTCGTCGCCGTGGCCCGACTGGCGCCGCGCGTCGCCGTCACCGCCTACGCACCCATGGCCGAGAACATGCCGTCGGGCAGTGCCCAGCGTCCCTCCGACGTGCTGACGATGTACGGCGGGCGGACCGTCGAGGTGCTCAACACCGATGCCGAGGGCCGGTTGGTACTCGCCGACGCGATCGTCCGTGCCGGCGAGGACGGCCCCGACCTGATCGTCGACATCGCCACTCTCACCGGAGCGTGCGTCGTCGCCCTCGGCACCCGAGTCTCGGGCATCATGGCCACCGGCGACGACCTGCTGGAGAAGGTCCACGACGCCTCGGACCGCGCCGGTGAACAGATGTGGCCGCTGCCACTGCCCGAGGAACTGCGCGAGAAGCTCGATTCCCCCGTCGCCGACATCGCCAACATCGGCGAGCGGTGGGGTGGGGCACTGTCGGCAGGTGTCTTCCTCAAGGAGTTCGTCCCGGACGGCATCGGCTGGGCACACCTGGACATCGCGGGTCCTTCGTTCAACGACAAGCCCTTCGGGTACACCCCCAAAGGCGGCACGGGTGCCGGCGTGAGGACGCTGATCCAGATCGTCGACGATGTCGCCGCCGGCCGGCTCTGACCAGGTTCCGGCGATGAATCGCGGCACCGCTCTGGTCCGGCGGCCGAGCAGCAGGCTGGCTGACGGCATCGTCACGTATATCGCCCGCACGCACGTCGACGTCGCGGCCGCCGAACGGCAGCACGAGGCCTACCGCGCGGCCTTGTCCGACGCCGGCTGGACGGTGCACGAGGTCGCCAAGGCCGACGAGTGCCCGGACTCCGTGTTCGTGGAGGACACCGTCGTCGTCTACGACGACCTCGCGGTGCTCACCCGGCCCGGCGCCGCGGCCCGCCGTCCCGAGGTCGACGGCACCGAGACGGTCGTCCGTGCCCTCGGCCTCGACGTCGTCCGGATCGAGCCGCCGGGGACGCTGGACGGCGGCGACGTCCTGCAGGTCGGCCCCGTGGTCTACGTCGGCCTCGGCGGCCGCACGAACGATGCGGGTATCCAGCAGCTGGCCGGGCATCTGACCGGCCGGGGGCGGAACGTCGTCGCCGTGCCGCTGCGGAACGTCCTGCACCTCAAGTCCGCCGTCACCGCGCTGCCCGACGGCTCGCTGCTCGCACTGCCTGCGCTGGTCGACGCGGCGGTGCTGCCACCCTTACACGCGGTCGACGAGGAAACCGGGTGCCACGTCGTCCCGCTCGGCGGCGACCGCGTGCTCATCGCCGCCTCTGCTCCCCGGACGGCCGCCTGGCTCGGGGATCAGGGCCTCACCCCCGTCGTCGTCGACATCGCCGAGTACGAGAAGCTCGAGGGCTGCGTCACCTGCCTGAGCGTTCTCATCCCCGACCAGGCCGCGCCATAGGCGCCCCTGATCGACGTCAGCCACCCCCGCGGCGGTTCCAGTCGCGCATGCGCTGCGGGTACCCGACCACCTGGGCGTCGTAGGCCGGGATGCCGAGCTTCCGGGCCAACTCGTGGGCCGCATCGGCGTCACGTACCCTGCGCCGGGTCCATTCGCCGTCGTGCGCGACCAGCACGACCGTGGTCGCCGTCATGGTCGTCGGCGGTTCGACGTAGGCCTCGACTCCGCGCCGCGTGCGGGCGAAGTCCTCCAGGTGTGCCGCGTCGGACCCGTCCGCCGCGCGGTCGAGGCTGCCCTCGGCGCTCCTGCGCCGGCGTCCGAACCACCGCATACCCGCCTCCGTGACCGGGCGCGGACGTGCCCGATCAGCGAAGTCTGCCATTCAGACCCGTTGGTTCTCCGGCGACGCGGGGTGGAAGGATGCGGAGAGGACCTGGCCGCGATCCGGCCATGACGATCTTCCTGGGAGCTTCCGTGGCCGACAACTTCGACATCGTGATCCTCGGCGGGGGCAGCGGGGGGTACGCCTGTGCGTTCCGCGCCGCGGAGCTCGGCATGTCCGTGGCGCTGGTCGAGAAGGACAAGGTCGGCGGCACCTGCCTGCACTACGGGTGCATCCCGACCAAGGCGCTGCTCCACGCCGCCGAGGTCGCCGACTACGCGCGCGAGAGTGCGCAGTTCGGCATCTCCGCGTCCCTCGAGAGCATCGACATGGCCGCGGTCAACTCCTACAAGGACGCCGTGGTGGGGCG
>DASRTE010000212.1:0-19309 GCA_035656095.1 Jiangellaceae bacterium | reverse complement strand
TCGAGGCGCGCTCTACCGCCCGGTGATCGACTGCTCACGCATCCTGTGGCTGGTTCGACACGCCTCGCTCGCTCCGACACGTTGCGGACCCGCCACAAGTCGACGGAGGTAGTGGCTGCCGACGATGGGCGGTGGCGGTGGGATTCGAACCCACGGTGGAGTTGCCCCCACACACGCTTTCGAGGCGTGCTCCTTAGGCCGCTCGGACACGCCACCGCGGCCGAGGTTACCGGAGCGCGAAGATCGCACGAAAACGATCACGACCGGCGGTGGGTGCCGAAGAACTCACGGAGTACGGCACCGCACTCGTCGGCGAGCACGCCGCTGACGACCTCCGGCCGGTGGTTGAGCCGCCGGTCGCGCACCAGATCCCAGAGCGAGCCGACGGCGCCCGCCTTGGGGTCGGTCGCCCCGTAGACGACGCGAGCCACCCGCGCGAGCACGGCGGCACCGGCGCACATGGCGCACGGCTCCAGAGTGACGACGATGGTGCACCCCTCGAGTCGCCACGACCCGACAACCCTGGCGGCGGCCTGCAGGGCGAGGATCTCGGCATGCGCCGTGGGGTCGGCCAACGCCTCGCGTGCGTTCCGGCCGTCACCGACGACCGCGCCCTCGGCGTCGAGAACGACTGCGCCCACCGGTACGTCACCACTCGCGCCGGCGAGCCGGGCCTGGACCAGTGCGGCGCGCATCGCCTCCTCGTACCGGTCGAGACCCGACATGGTCGGTAGTGTCGCGGCTAGCCCAGAGCCGCGTCGACCGCCCGTTCGTACTCCTCGCCGAAGCCCAGCCGATCGGCCACCTGGGCCAGCATCTCGTCTGGATACAGGTCGGGGTCGTCACAGATCGCGGCCAGCGCCATCGGTTCGAGTCCGAGATCGGCGAAGATCGCGACGTCGCCGGCCGGCTGTACTCGGTCGTCGTCGTCGGGCAGCGGCAGCGACAGGCGGTGCAGCAGTGCACGCGCAAGTGGCGAGTCGACCGCCGCCGTCACGTCGGAGAGCAGCAGGTGGGTGTCGCCGACGGCCACCCGCACCGCGATGAAGAAGTCCTCGTCGACCGAGACCAGGCCGATGGCGCCGCCGTCGCCGGGGCGCTGACGCACGACGGTGATCAATGCCTCGAGATCGCCGGCGACCTGCGGTGGCAGCGACTCCACCTGCCAGGTGCCGTCCTCGCGGTAGGCGGCCAGCGCGAAGTCGATCCCGCTCCCGACCGGGCCCTCCGCCATCACGTCCTCCCGGGGCGCGCCGTCGCACCACCACCAGAATCGTCCCGAAAAGCCGGCACCGACGCCAGCATGTCCACCGCCCGGGGGGAAGTCAGTTCCAGAAGGTGGTCTGCCTCAACCGGGCGCGAAGGCGGATCGCCCGGGTGCGCCATGGCGTCGCCCGGGCCAGCAGGGCGCGCGCTTCGCCGAGCTCGCGCAGGAACACCGCACGCTGACGCAGCCGGTCGGGATCGGTCGCCGGATGGCCTGGCCGGCACTGCCCCACCGGCCACTGGACAGCGTCCACATCAACGTCAAGATCCGTGGGTTCCGGTGCAGGGACGGCACCCTCGGGCATCAGGCCTCCTCGCACGCGAATACGACGAGCGCTGCGACGCTAGCACCGGTGGACCACGGCCGTCGAGACCCGAATGATCTTCCGACGCGGTAGTTTCGCGCCATGCGCCTGCTGGCAGTCGATCACCCCCTGGTCGCACACAAGCTGACCGTGCTGCGCGACGAACGCACCGACTCCCCGACCTTCCGACGTCTCACCGAGGAACTGGTCACCCTGCTCGCCTACGAGGCCACCCGGGACGCCCGGGTCGCGCCGCTGGGCATCACCACTCCGGTCGGCCCGGCCACAGGCGTGAAGCTGTCGGCCCCGAAGCCGCTCGTTGTTCCGATCCTGCGCGCCGGGCTCGGCATGCTCGACGGCATGGCACGCCTGCTCCCCACGGCCGAAGTGGGATTCCTGGGCATGATCCGCGACGAGGAGACTCTGCAGGCCACCACCTATGCGACACGTCTCCCCGACGACCTCACCGGCCGCCAGTGCTACCTGCTCGACCCGATGCTGGCGACGGGCGGCACGCTCGCCGCGGCGATCCACTACGTCGTCGAGCGGGGTGCCGACCAGATCACCGTGGTATGCCTGCTCGCCGCACCCGAGGGCATCGCTCACATCGAACGCGAGACCGAGAGTCTTGGGGTGCCCGTCACGGTCGTCACCGCTGCGGTCGACGAGAAGCTCAACGACAAGGGCTACATCGTTCCCGGCCTCGGCGACGCGGGCGACCGCCTCTACGGCGTCGCCGGCTGAGCCCGCCTCAATGCGGGCATCGTCGCATCTTCCGTATACGGGGAGCGCCCGACCGCGTCGTCGACCGAGATCTGCCCGGCGGCAACGGCGCGGACCAACTCCGACACGATCGAGAGCTGGTCCCGCTGACGCCGGGCGTAGGCGTGGTCGACCGGCTCCCCGTGTCCGGGAACGACGACGGCCGGCTGAAGCGCGAGTACCGCGTCCAGTGTGGCGGGCCACTCGAGCGGATACGCATCGTCACCGATGACCGGCGGTGCGCCCTGCTCCACGAGATCGCCCGCGAACACGACGTCCGCGTCGGGCACGTGCGCGACGACGTCGTTGCCGGTGTGCCCTCGGCCCGGATGGATGAGAACCACGGTTCGGCCACCCAGATTCACGGTGACGTCGCCGGTCAGCACGTCGGTGGGGAGGATGGTCCTGGCGGTCTCCAGGTGGGCCGCGAGGTCGGGCCGCCCGGCCGCCGCGTAGTAGCGGAGACCTCGCGCACGCATGTCCTCGGCGCTGTCGGCGAGGACGGAGCGGCACTGATCGTGCGCCCATACAGCACAGGGCAGGAACGAGGCTGTGCCGAAGAAGTGGTCCCAGTGCGAGTGCGTGATCAGTGCCGTCCACTCCAGCGGCGTCACCTCACGGACCGCTGCCGCCATCTCGGCGCCGTGAACCTCGTCACGGCCGGTGTCGACGACGAGGCAGTGTTCGGCGCCGACCACCAGCCCCAGCGTCTGGTCGAGCTCGGCGTATCGCCGCACCAGGACGCCCTCCGCGATCTCGATCCACCGGCCGTTCATTCCCGCAGTATCCGCCGACCTCGCCCAGTTCCTGTGATCATGTCGACTTTGCCACCGAATCGGGCAGCATTATCGACATGATCACGGGGGAGAAGTTGGCGCGCCTTGTCGTGGTCAGACCGACTTGACTGCCGCGACGATCTTGGTGAGCGAGTCCTTCGCGTCGCCGAACAGCAGCGCGGTGCGCGGGTCGTAGAGCAACTCGTTCTCGATCCCCGCGAATCCCGGTCGCATCGAGCGCTTGAGGAAGACCACCGCCCGGGCCTGGTCGACGTCGAGGATCGGCATGCCGTAAATGGGTGCGCTGGGCGAGGTTCTGGCGGCCGGGTTGACGACGTCGTTGGCACCCACGACCAGAGCGACATCGGCCGTTCGCAATTCCAGGTTGGCCGTCTCCATCTCGCGGAGCTGTTCGTACGGCACGTTGGCCTCGGCGAGCAGGACGTTCATATGGCCGGGCATGCGGCCGGCCACGGGGTGGATGGCGTACGAGACGTCGACGCCGCGTCCCTCCAGCAGCGTCGCCAGTTCATGCACGGTGTGCTGCGCCTGCGCGACCGCGAGGCCGTATCCAGGAACGACGACCACCTTGCGGGCGAAACCCAGCAGGATCGCCACGTCCTCGGGACCCACAGAGCGCACGGGCCGGTCGGCGCCGGGCCCGTCCGTACCCGCGGTCGAGCCACCGCGAAACGCTCCGAACAGGATCGAGATCACCGACCTGCCCATCGCCTGCGCCATCAGCCGGGTCAGGATGGTGCCGCTGGCGCCGACCAGCGTGCCCGCCACCAGAAGCAGCGTGTTGTCGAGGACGTAGCCGCCCGCCGCCACCGCCAACCCGGTGAACGCGTTGAGCAGCGAGATCACGATGGGCACGTCGGCGCCACCGACCGGAAGCACGAGCAGCACACCGAAGACGAGGCCGGCGATCGCGAGCAGCACGGCGAACGTCGCATCGCCCGTCGTCACAACCAGGACCGCCAGACCGACGGCCACGGCCAGGACGCCGGCTGACAGATAGGGGCCGCCCGGAAAGGTCACCGCACGGCCTGTCATCAACTCCTGGAGCTTCGCGAACGTCACCGCCGATCCGGAGAACGACACCGCGCCGATCAGTGCCGTGAACGCGACCGCCACAAGGCTCGCTCGAGGCAACGGGTCGACCAGCTCGAGCAGAGCGACCAGAGCGGCCGCTCCCCCGCCGACGCCGTTGAACAGCGCGACGAGCTGCGGCATCGCCGTCATGGCGACGCGGCGCGCGAACAGGGCACCGACGACCGAGCCCACCGCGAGCGCGCCGATGATCCAGCCCAGGTTGTCGACGTCCTCGACCAGAAACGTGACGACGACCGCGACAACGGCGCCGGCGACGCCCACCAGATTCCCGTTGCGCGCACTGCGCGGCGAGGAGAGCCCCTTGAGCGCGAGGACGAAGCACACGGCGGCGACCAGGTACGCCAGCTGCGCCCAGACCGGGATCACTCGGCGCCCTCGCCCGTAGCCCTCTCGCCGGAGTCCGCAGGACGGCGCCCGCGGAACATCTCCAGCATGCGGTCGGTGACGACGAACCCGCCGACCAGGTTCATCGCCGCCAGCACGACCGCCACCAGGGCGACCACGAGCACGGCCGTCGACTCCGCACGGCCGGCAACGATGATCGCACCCACCAGGATGATCCCGTGGATCGCGTTCGCACCCGACATCAACGGCGTGTGCAGCGTCGACGAGACCTTGGACACGACCTCGAAGCCGACGAAGACCGCCAGCACGAAGACCGTGAGCAGCGCGATCGACGAATCCATCAGCCGACCTCCCCGAGCAGGTCGCGAGTGTAGGCGTGCCGCACCGCACCGTCATGGGTGACGCAGGCGCCGTCGACGATCTCGTCGGAGAAGTCGGGCTCCACCCGGCCGTCGGTGGTCATGAGCAGGAGGAGCTCGACGACGTTCGCGGAGAAGAGCCGGCTCGCGTGAACCGGCATCTGGCTGGGTACGTTCCTTGCGCCCCACACCAGCGTGCTGCCGATCATGACCTCCTCGCCAGGCCGCGACCCGTCGACGTTGCCACCCGACTCCGCTGCCAGGTCGACCACGACACTTCCGGGCGTCATCGCCTCGACCGTCGAGCGCTCGACCAACAGCGGCGCATGCCGACCCGGGACGGCTGCGGTCGTGATGAGCGCGTCGGCGGCGGCGACGTGGGGAGCGAGCAACTCGCGCTGCCGGCGGGCGTGTTCCTCGGTCATCTCCCGTGCATACCCGCCGGCGCCCTCCAGGCTCGGCAGGTCGAGCTCGACGAATCGCGCACCCAGGCTGCGCACCTCCTCGGCGGCCGCGGCTCGCACGTCGTAGGCCTCGACCCGCGCGCCCAGCCGCCGCGCGGTCGCGATCGCCTGCAGGCCGGCGACGCCCGCACCGAGGACGAGCACCCGTGCAGGCGGGACCGTCCCTGCTGCGGTCATGAACATCGGGAAGAAGCGCGGTAATCGTTCTGCTGCCACCAGAGCCGCCCGGTAGCCGGCCACGAGGGCCTGCGAGGACAAGGCGTCCATCGCCTGGGCCCGCGAGATCCGAGGGATGTACTCCATCGAGAACGCGGTCGTCCGAACGTCGCGGTGGGTGCGCACCAGAGCCAGTTCCTGCGACGTCGGCAGGAAGGAGATCGTGATCGCTCCCCGGCGCAGGCGCCGGACCCTGCCGACCGGCAGCGGCTGGACCGAGACGACGACGTCGGCGGAGCTCAGCGGACCTTCGCCATCGCTGACGACCGTCGCGCCGGCGGCCGCGTACGCCGCGTCGGGATGCCACGCTCCTACACCCGCGCCGGACTCGACGAGCACGTCGAGGCCCGCCGCGGTGAGCCGGCCCACCAGTTCGGGGACGATCGCCACCCGGCGTTCGTAGGGCCCCGTCTCCCGGGCGACCAGGACCTTCATCGCGAGGCACGTTACAGGTGGGACCTACCCGGCTGGAGACGTTCCCCGGCCGGAGACTCAATGGTCACACCCCCACGGGCGCCGGTGGTGCCGAAGCGATCAGCGCTTGCCGCCACCGAGCAGGCCGCCCAGCAGATCACCCAACCCGTCGGCACCGGCCCGACCACCACCGGATCCACCGAGCAGGCCGCCGAGCAGATCGCCCAGCCCGCCGGCTCCGCCGGTCGTCGAAGCCTGGCCGGTCCTGCGTCCCTGGGCCTGCTTGGCGAGGAAGGCCATCGCTCACGATCTTGTCGCCGTCGACGGTGTCGACTTGATCGAGGTTCACCCTCCGTCGGTCAGGCTCGAATCGTGTTCACCGACGGCGCGGCTGAGCGAGGTGGCGCCGGCCGGGTCCTGCGCGTTGGCCTGCATGCCGCCGAGCAAGGCAGGCAACGCCTGCCGGGCGGCCCGTTCGGCCGTCCGCTCATCGACGCCGGGCTGGCGGCCGAGCTGGTCCATGGGGATCTGGGAGAGGAGTTCGTTGAGGTCGGTCATGGCATCGTCGCCCCTCGGTACGTCCAGACTGTCTGGATAGTCGATCTTCGCGGTATGCCGCGCTCCCGGCGTCCTGGCACGTCATCCGGGGATCGGCCGCCCGCAGTGCATACCCTTCGACTGTGGACGACGCGCCGCCACCCGCTGCCCGCAGGGCGGCATCGATCAGCCGGTCCGGCGCCGTCGTCGCTGCGTTGGTTGTCGCTCTGTGTGCCGGGGGAACCGCCTCCTGTTCGTCTCCGGAGCAGCCGGCGGCGGCCGCGCCGACCGGAGTCGTGCCCGACGCGGTCGAGCTACCCACGCTCGAGGTCCGGGCGCCGGTGGAGCCGGTCGATCTCGACGCGGACCGGGTGCTGGTCCCACCCGACGACCCGGATGTGCTCGGCTGGTGGGAGGCGGGGCGGCGGCCCGGTTCGCACCACGGTTCCGCGCTGTTCACGGGCCACACGATTTCCACGGGCGGGGGTGTGCTGGAGCGCCTCGAGGAGCTTCGGGTCGGCGACCCGGTCGTCGTGCGGTCGGACGACGAGGCCGTTCAGTTCGAGGTGGTCGACGTCGAGGTCATGTCGAGGGCGGATCTCGCCGAGCGTGCCGAGACCCTGTTCGACCAGGACGGCGGTTCACGCGTGTTGCTGATCACCTGCGAGGACTGGGACGGGAAGGACTGGCTCAGCAATGTCGTCGTGCAGGCGGTTCCGGTCACACCGTGACGGCTGTCTGCGTCTCCGCGAGCTGCGGCGTGGCCCGGACGAGCTCCCCCGCGGCGCGTCGGATCCGGTCCTGGAGCCCGGGATCGGGCAACAGGTCGGCCGTGCAGTCCGAGGCCGTCGCATAGACCGCCGTGGGGACCGTCAGTGCCTGGAAGAACGCGAACAACGGCCGCAGCTCGTGGTCGACCACGAGCGCGTGCCGCTCCGACCCACCCGAGGCCGCGAGCAGCACGGGTGTGCCGGTCAATGCCCGCTGATCGACGACGTCGAAGAACGACTTGAACAGCCCGGTGTAGGAGCCCCGATAGACGGGAGTGGCGACGATCAGCAGGTCGGCCTGTTCGACCGCCGTCACGGCATCGCGCAACGCGGGCGTGTCGACTCCTGTCAACAGGATCCGGGTCACGTCGACCGCGTGATCGCGCACGTCGACCACGCGAACTTGCGCCACGCGGCCCTGCTCGCCGAGCAGCCGACCGACCTCGGCCACGAGGTGGTCGACCAACAGACGGGTCGCGGAGGGGCGGCTCAGCCCGCCCGATACCGCCACCAGCTTCACGGTTGTCATGCTCATCACTCAGTCCGGGATGTCCTGCTGCGCGTGCCGCAGCTTGTCGCACAGACGCCCCAGGGTCCGCAGTTCGTCGTCGTCGAGGGCGGTTCCCACGTACCTGCCGATCGTGCGAACGTGCTGACGGCCGATCCTTCGCTGGACCTCTGCTCCCTCGGGCGTCAGGGAGATCACCGTTCCGCGCCGGTCGTCGGCCGAAGGCTCGCGCCGCACCAGGCCCGTCGCCTCCAGGCGCTCGACCATCCGGCTCAGGCTCGGCTGGCTGAGCAGGATGTGCTCGTTCAGCTCGTTGAGCCGCATCGGGCGTGGGCCGCACCTCGACAGCGTGAACAGGACGTCGTACTCCCGCATGCTCAGCTGGGCCCACAGCGCGTCACGGGAGAACCGTCGCATGACCGCCACCTGCGCCCGGAACAGCGATTCCCAGGCCTCGGACGCGAGCCTCATGTCGCTGCGCCGGACGTCGGTCGTCGTCACGGGGTCACGTCCGCGGCTGGTCCGGTCGCTTCACGGCCGGTCGCGAAATCCATCGTTGCGTCCCTGTCCGCTTTTCGGCCGGCGAACGTGGGGGCGTCCGGAACACCTGCCGGCCGCAACGCCTCGAACTCCTGGCGCAGCACGGGCACGACCTCCGACCCGAGAATGTCGAGTTGCTCGAGCACTGTCTTCAGCGGCAGGCCGGCGTGATCGACGAGGAAGAGCTGGCGCTGGTAGTCGCCGAAGGACTCGCGGAAGGTCAGCGTCTTCTCGATCACCTGCTGCGGGCTGCCCACCGTCAGCGGCGTCTCGTCCATGAACTGCTCGAGTGACGGCCCGTGACCGTAGACCGGCGCGACGTCGAAGTACGGGCGGAACTCGCGGATGGCGTCCTGCGAGTTCCTCCGCATGAACACCTGCCCGCCGAGCCCGACGATCGCCTGCTCGGGGCCGCCGTGGCCGTAGTGGGCATAGCGCTCCCGGTACAGGCCGATGAGCTTCATGAAGTGCTCCTTCGGCCAGAAGATGTTGTTGGCGAAGAAGCCGTCACCGTAGAACGCCGCCTGCTCGGCGATCTCGGGGCTGCGGATCGAGCCGTGCCAGACGAACGGCGGCACGCCGTCGAGAGGACGCGGGGTCGCGGTGAACCCCTGCAACGGGGTGCGGAACCTCCCCTGCCAGTCGACCACGTCCTCGTCCCACAGCCGCCGCAGCAGGTGGTAGTTCTCCACGGCGAGCGCGATGCCCTCGCGGATGTCCTTACCGAACCACGGGTAGACCGGTGCCGTGTTACCGCGGCCCAGCATGAGGTCGACCCGGCCGTCGGCCAGGTGCTGCAGCATGGCGTAGTCCTCTGCGATCTTGACCGGATCGTTCGTGGTGATCAGCGTGGTCGCGGTGGAGAGGATGATCCGTTCGGTGCGTGCGGCCAGGTAGCCGAGCATCGTGGTCGGGGAGCTCGGCACGAACGGAGGGTTGTGGTGCTCCCCGGTGGCGAAGACGTCGAGTCCGACCTCCTCCGCGTGCTGGGCCATGGTCATGATCGCTTTGATCCGCTCGTGTTCGGTGGGCGTGACACCGCTATGAGGGTCGGGCGTGACGTCTCCCACGCCGAAGATTCCGATCTGCATCCGAGCTCCCGATCCATCTACTGCGGCCGCGGGGCGGCCGGCCACATTCCATGCGTTTGCATTCATTCCGCCTGATCCAACGTGCTCGACTCCCGACCTGTTCCCGGCGACCGCCCGTATGGTCGGCCTCGTGACCCTGACGAGCTACGACATCCACACCGTCCGCAAGCACTACCCGGCACTGTCCGACGGCTGGGCCTACCTCGACGGAGCCGCCGGTACACAGGTTCCCGAGGCCGTGATCGACGCGATCGCGAGGGCCAGCAGGGGCGGCATCGCCAACCATGGCGGCGTCTTCGCCGCCAGCAGGCGCTCCGACGGTTTCGTCGACGCCGCCCGCGCGGCGATGGCAGATCTGGTCGGTGGAATCGACGCCCGCGGGGTCGTGCTCGGGCCCAACACCACGACCTTGGTCTTCCGATTGGCGCAGGCGTTGTCCGACACCTGGCGGCCGGGCGACGAGGTGGTCGTGTCACGACTCGACCACGACGCGAACGTGCGGCCATGGGTGAGGTGGGCCGAGCGGGCCAGTGTCACGGTGCGGTGGGTCGATCCCCGTACCCCGTCGACAGACCTGGAGGCCGAGGCGTACGACGGCGTCGTCGGCCCTCGCACCCGTGTGGTCGCCGTCACCGCCGCGAGCAACCTGACCGGATCGATACCCGACGTCGCCGCGATCGCCGACCGGGCCCACTCCGTCGGCGCCACAGTCGTCGTCGACGGGGTGCACGCGACGCCGCACCTCCCGGTCGACATGGTGGCGCTCGGTGCGGACGTGTGGCTGACCTCCGCGTACAAATGGTCCGGCCCGCACGTCGGCGGGTTGGTCGCCGACCCGGCATTCCTGGAGCCGCTGCGTCCGGACAAGCTCGCGCCCGCCCCGGACGAGATCCCGTGGCGGTTCGAGACCGGCACGCCGCCGTTCGCGGACCTGGCCGGGGTGTCGGCCGCGGTCGACCATCTGGCCGGACTGGCCGGCTCGCCGGATACGACCGGGTCGAGGCGGGAGCGCATCGTCGCGTCGATGGGTGCCGTGGCCGCGTACGAACTCGATCTCTTCAGCCGCCTGCACGACGGCCTGGCGGCCATGGACCACGTCGAGATCATCGGGTCGCCCACCCGGCGTACCGCGACGGAGTACTTCCGGATCCGGGGTCGCCACCCGACGGCGGTAGCCGAGCATTGCGCGCGAGCACACGTCAACGTGTGGGCGGGCCACATGTACGCGTGGGAGCTCACCGAGCTGCTCGGCGTCCGCGACACCGGCGGAGGCGTACGAGCGGGTCTCGTCCACTACAACGACGAGAACGACGTCGATCGGCTTCTCGAGGCCCTCGACGAACTCCGCTGACCCGATCTCAGGGTGCAGGCGGCAGGAGCTCCTCGAGCCAGCCAGTGACCGGGTGGTCCCACTGCGCGTGCAATTCGGACGAGACGTAGGACGCCCCGGTCACAGGGACGGCACCTGTGACACAGCGTTCACAGGCGCACGCCGACGTAGTCGGTCAGGTCGGCCAGCCGGTGCGAGTAGCCCCACTCGTTGTCGTACCAGCCGAAGACCTTGACCAACGTGCCGTTCGCCTCCGTGAGGCCGGAATCGAAGACGCACGACGCCGGGTTTCCGACGACATCGCGGGAGACGATGGGGTCGGACGTGACGTCGAGGACCTCGCAGAGGGGTCCGGCCTCCGCGGCCGCCACGTACGCGTCGTTCACCTCGTCGCGCGTGGCCGGGTTGTTCAGCACGGCCACGAGGTCGGTCAACGAACCGTCCTCGACGGGAACCCGGACGGCGATGCCGTCGATCCGGCCCGCAAGCTCGGGGATGATCAGCCCGATCGAGCGGGCCGCGCCAGTGCTCGTAGGGACGATGTTGACCCCGGCCGAACGGGCCCGGCGCAGGTCCTTGTGCAGGCCGTCCAGGAGCATCTGGTCGCTCGTGTAGCCGTGGATGGTGGTCATGAACCCCGTGGCCACTCCGAAGGCATCGTGCAGCACCTTGACCATGGGCACGACGCAGTTGGTCGTGCAGGACGCGTTCGAGATCACGTCATGGAGGTCCGGGTTGTAATCGCCCTCGTTGACCCCGATGACCGCCGTGAAGTCGGCGTCCTTGCCAGGCGCGGAGATGAGCACCTTGCGGGCACCGGCCTTGAGGTGCTCGGCAGCGTCGTCGCGAGCGCGAAAACGGCCCGTGGCCTCGATCACGATGTCCACGCCCATCTCGGCCCACGGCAGCTCAGCCGGCTGACGCGTCGAGAACACGTCGATGACCTTCCCGCCGATGGTCATGGAACGGTCGTCGTGGTCGACGGTCCGCTCGAGTGGACCGTAGGTCGAGTCGTACTTCAGCAGGTGCGCCAGAGTGCGCGGGTCGGCGACATCGTTGAGGGCCACCACGTCGATTCCGCGATCGAGCGCCACGCGTAGATAGTTCCGGCCGATCCGCCCGAACCCGTTGATCCCCACCCGTACTGCCATGGTGCCCTCCGCTCGGTCAGGTCTTCGTCCCTTCCAGGCTGATCCACTGCGCGGCGGGTCGGCAGAGACGAAGGTCCCGACGGCATCGGGGCGGAGTGCCCGATCCGCCGGTCGCGCGTCGCTCGTCACCGCGGGGCCGGGAACCGCAGGACCTCGCTGAAAAGCCGCCGCGACTCCCAGTTCCATCCGGACAGGGTCACCTCCACGGCCGTGCCCTGGTCCCGGACGTCGACGGTCCCGAACTGTCCGCCACCGGGAATCACAGGTCCGCTGTAGGGACCGCCCTTGGCGTTCGGCCGGCGATCGACCGCGGCCACGTGGAAGAGCGGGAAGCTGGCGTCCTGCGACGCCGAGTAGTCGGTGTTCGTGCCGTCGTCGAACGCCAGCATGTGCGCGTCACCGCTGACCATCAGCAAGTTGTCCACGCCGTGTTCGGCGATCGCGTCGGCTATGACCTGACGCTCCTCGGCGAAGCCGGCCCAGGTGTCGCTGCCCGGACTCGCAGCGGCAACCCACGGATCGGGGTTGACCCACACCACGAGCCCGTACCGGTCGGCCCGGGCGAGCTCCCCGAGCAGCCAGGCCCGCTGCTGCGCACCCAGCGCCGAACGGAAGTCGCCGCTCGGGTCGTCTGCGGGGTCGCGCGAGGCACGGGTGTCGGTGACCACGAATCGCACCCTCCCGACCGTGAACGCCTGGTAGATCGCCGCCTGCGGATCGACGGCCAGCGGGTAGTGCGGCGTCATCTGCCGGTACACCTGCATTGCGGCCGGTCGGCTGTCGGCTGTCCGGTCGGCGTCGTTGCCGTCGTAGTCGTGGTCGCCCCACACGTAGGCGATCGGCGCCTGTGCGTACAGCGCGGCCTGAGCGGGGGCAGTGAGGTTCAGGTCGTACTGCGCCTGGTACAGCGATGGGTCGTTCTCGTCGACGTTTCCATAGGTCCAGTCGCCCATGGACAGCACGAACAGCGGGTTGGCGGCGCGCATGGCGTCGAACACCCGGCCGTTGGACCCGCCTGTCTGGCAAGAGCCGAGGACGAACGAGAAGGACGCCGGTCCCTGCGGGAACGTGCGGAATGTCTGCACCCGATCACGCTCGAGGTCACCGTCGACCTCGGCTGCGTAGAAGTACCGCGTGTCCGGCCGGAGCCCCCTGGCGTGCAGGTCGGCCACGCGATCGCCGTCCGGGCGTGCCTGGGCAACGGCCACCGGCGACGACAGGTCCTCGCTCTCGCTGACCAGCAGCCGGACCATGTCGGTCTCGGCGGCGGTGCGAAGCCGGACGGCCGCACCCGTCGGCGTGACTCCACCTACCCACATCCACTCCACGACACCCATGTCGGCAGCCGCAGTGGCCGACCGCGGGTGGGTCGGCCCCCAGTAGGACGCGTACGTCATTGCCGCGGCACTCACGACGCCGCCCAGCAGGACCGACGTCGCCACCGCGCCGGCGAAGGCCGTGCGCAGTGTCGTGCGCCGGTGCCATTCCAGCCACAGCAGGAGTGCCGGCACCCAAGCCACGGCCGCGATCGTCACGGCGATCCCGGCTGAGTACTGCACCGAAGCGGCGTAGCCGAGCAACCCGGCGCCGAAGGCGACCACCAGGGCGCCTGCGACATGCCAGCGGCGGGCCAGCAGAACGCCGATGACGATCACCGCGAGCAGGGCCCATTGCAGGGGCACCTCGAGACCCGTGCCCATCACTCCGGACTCGGGGCTGCGCGGCAGCCCACGGGTCATGGCCAGGATCAGGAAGGCCGCGACCAGCCCGGCCACCCACAGCAGGGTCACCCGGTGCAGGACACGGGCCCGGTGCGGGTCTGTCTCGATGACGGTCGGCGCGACGGCCGGGGCCAAGGCGGCACGCTCCTGCCACAGGCACGAGCCACACCAGCGATGCCACGACGGTTCCTCGAGCACGATACGGGCCAGCACCACCAACCCGGCGCCGATGAGTGCGGCACCCACCACGTCCAGCGGCCAGTGCAGGCCGGCGTGGACCTGCGCCAAGGCGGCGCCGACGTCGAGCAGCACCAATGTCGTCGTGGCGACGTGCCGCACGCGCACCTTGCGCGTCACAGACTCCAGGGCCATCGGCACCAGTCCGGCGAGCACTGTGAGCAGCAGGATCGAGAGGCTGGGATAGCTGTCCGACCCGGCCACCGGCGACTCGACGGGGCGGGTCCGGCCGACGACCGTGGCCAGTACCCAGCCGACCATGTAGCCGGCCGCCAGCGCACCGGCGGCGACGGCGAGAAACGTCCGGCAGCGCCACCCGAGGAGAACCAGAGCTCCCAGGCCCGCGAGGAACAACGGCGTGCCGGCGACCTCGAGCCACGACAGCGCGTCGAGCCATGTCCAGCCGCGGATGGCCGCGTGCAGCCACTCGTCGGCGCCCGGATTGGCGAACGCCGCCAGGGTGGTGGCGACCGTCGTGGTCAGGATCAGACCGCCGAGAACCAGCACCTGACGACGTTGTGCCGAGGTCGGCGCCGTCAGCGGTCGATCTCCGGCGCTGTGGTCGGCGGCGGTCGGACGTCGGCTTTCGGTCATGACACCTCCGGCCTACCCGGCGGACCCGGCGGATCCCTCAGCCGGGACCAGGACGGTCCTCGTCACGACCAAGCGGTTCCGGTCCAGGTTGGCATCCTCCAGGCAACCGCCGAACCGCCGCTGCGCCTCATCGTCGAGCAGCGGCGACACGACGAGCAGGGCCGTGTCGGCCGACTCCGGCTCGACCCGTTCGAAGCGGACCCCGAAGATGGCGTTGCGCGCGCAGTAACGCGCCATCGTCCCCACCGTCTCCGCGGGGCGTAACGGGCGATCCTGGACCGAGACCTGGACGCTCATCTCGGTCGTGCCCTCGCCGAGCGGTGCCGGCCGGTAGTGCGCAGCCCAGTACAAGGCGGTGGTGGCGACAGCGATCACGACGGCGACGGCGGCGCCGCGTGCGGCCAGCCTGGGGACGCGGAACCGCTCGGTGGTTCCCGATGCCGGCCGGGCGACCCCCTTGCCGGCGGCCACTCGCTCGATCAGGCCGGCGGTGATCGACACGGCGAGCCCGGCACCGAGCAGGACCGGGATGAACACGCCCACGCGCGGAGAATCCAGAGCAGGCACGGAAACGCCGGCGAGAACCACGGGAAGGAGCAGCTGGCGGCGCGGTGGTGCAAACCTCGATCTGAGCCAGGGTAAGTCGTGGTGTGACCCGTCGGCGCGACCGGACGGCCCATCCTGCAGAGGAAGGTCCTGGCGGGCGCGGTGCTGGGATTCCAGCGTGTCGAGTCGGCGATTGATGTCGCGTGCCAGGCGGTCGGTCCTGGCGAGTACGAGGATCGTTGCCCCGACGACGAGCGTGGCGACGAACGCGATGCCCGCGATCTGAGCTCGCACCCACTGCCACTGGTAGAGGTAGTACACGGTGTAGCCGCCGGACAGCACCGTGATGCACAGCAGGACGAAGCGTCCCAGGGCCAGGAGGAATCCGGTCACGACGCCTCCTCGTCATCGAGCATGCTCACGTCGCCGGTCGTGCCGTCGACGATGAGTTGTGTGCCGGGCGGAAAGCGGCGGACGGCGTCGTGGACGGCGACGACCGTGGGTACGCCGTACTCGCGGGCGAGGATGGCCAGATGGGAAAGGGTGCCGCCGGTCTCGGCCACCAGTCCGGCCAGGCCGGGCAGCCAGGCCGCGAGTCCGGGCTGCAACTCACGGACGACCAGCACGTCACCGGGAGCCGGTGGGTTGCGCACGGAACCGTGCACCGCCGGACCCGCACCACGTCCGCCGCCCGCACCCACTCCCGAGCCCGACCTCACGCCGGTACGGGCCGACGGCACGACCTCGCCGGATCCGGCGAGCTGGAACTGTGCGGGTAGTGGAGGGAAGAATGCCGCAGCCACGGCCTCGGTTCGCCGGGCGTGCATGTCGTCGGGAACCCGACCGGTCGCAACGACCTCCCTCAGGCACGTCCTGTCCAGGAGCGCGATCGAGTCCGCGTCGTCGAGCACGCCGTGCGCCGACAGTCGCCGACCGAGCTCCCACGCGGCCCTCGCCGTGAGCTCCTGAACCCACCGCGCCCGAAGGCGGATCCGCTCCCGCAGTCCGAGGTCGCTCTCGACACCACGACCGGTCCGGCTCATCACCGCCGTCGGCGGGGGAAGCGTCAGCGGTGCGGCGATCGACGGTGGGACGAGGCTGAGCAGGATCGGGTAGCGGCGGACGAGTGCGTAGTCGTCGAGCTCCTCGCCTCCGTGCTCGGCCAGGGTGGTGAGCGCTAGCGACGCGGCCGTCCGGGTGGCCTTCGGCAGGATCGTCCCGGCCAGCACCTCCTCGTGGTGCAGCCGCTCCAGGAGCGCTGTGCAGCTGTCGAGCAGGTCCAGGAGCTGATCATCGCCGGCTCCTGCGATGTCCACGGCCGCAAGCCAATCGTCGACCTCCTCGACCAGCGCGTCTGCGCGGCTCGGCAGAACGGCGCGAAGCCTCCCGACGTGCCAGGCTGCCGCCAGCCGCCGCAGCCGCGGTCGCGGGTCGAGCAAGGCCAGCACACGCGGTGTCGGCACATACCCGAACAGTTCGAGATCGGCAGTGGCCCGACCGTGGATGGTGGTCACCACCGGTGAGGTCTGGAGCGTGGTGACGGAGACGGCACGGGTCTCCCGCAGCGCTGCGGCGACGCCGTTGCGCAACGGAGTGATCCACAGATCCGATTCCAACGGGCCCAGCGGCTCGGGGAAGGTCTCGGCCACCGGCCCAGGACCGAGAACGGGGCCGGCCGCATCGACCGTGACACCGGTCGCAGTGACCGGGCGGCTCTGCAGGAGCAGCAAGGAGCCGACGTCGTCGAAGGCCCACTCGACGTCCTGAGGACCGCCGAACGCCTCGTGCGTCCGGCCGGCCAGCCGCGCCAGCGCGCGCAGCTCGCGGTTGCCGAGAAGCCGCCCGTTGTGGCCGTTCACAGAGAACAGGTGGCACGGACGATGATCGACGGTCACCACCCTGCCTCGGTGAGTGAGCACGTAGTGCTGGGCACTGACGCGGCCGCTGACGAGGCTGTCCGGCCCTCCCGCCACCGCCTCCACCACGACGTGACGTCCGTCGCCGGTGACTGGGTCGATCCCGAACAAGACGCCGCCGCGGGAGGCGCGGAGGAAGTGTTGCACGAGCACGCCCATCGGGCTCGGCTCCGCACCGTCGGCCACCTCGTCGGCCGATTGCAGCACGCTCACCACAGCGTTCTGGAACGCCTCCCACCCCTGGACGTCGAGAAGGCTGCGGAACCGGCCGGCCATGGACGAAGCCCCGATGTCCTCCACCGTGGACGACGACCGGACGACCAGCGCGACCGCTCCGTTCCGACTCAGCGATGCCCATGCGTCGTGGAGCTCCGCGGCCAGCTCAGCCGAGATTCGGCGCCCGGCACGGAGGAACCGGGCATGACCGGCGGTCGTGAGGACGAACCCGGGTATGACCGGGATGCCGGAACGACGCGCAATGGCCAAGCCGGCGGCCTTCGAGCCACTGCACTCGGGCTCGCCGGCCGCCGGATCGCCGAGATCTACGACGAAGCACCCGCCGGCCGACGTCGGCACCTGGCTCAGCTCTTCTTCTCCACCGCGATCCGACGTTCGGACGCCTTGGCTTCCTTGAGGCCGACGGCGACCTCGAGGATGCCGTCGTGGTAGGCGGCAGTGACGTCGTCCTCGTTCGCCCCCGTGGGGAGCGTGATGGAGCGGGTGAACGAGCCGTACCTGAACTCCGTCCGGTAGCGCTCCTTCTGCTGTTCCTGCCGCTGTCCGTGGATGGTGAGAACGCCACCGCTGACACGGACCTCGACATCCTTGTCGGGGTCGATCCCCGGCAACTCCGCGCGCAGGACGTAGCGATCGTTCTCGACGTACTCCTCGAGGCGGATCATCTGGCTGTGCGGGCGAAATGCGGTGATCGGGCTCTCGAGCAAGTCGAACAGCTCCGGCAACAGCCCACGCTGACCGGAATGGACGATGGTGTTCATGAGAGGCCTCCCGGGACCGAACCGTTTCCTTCACCTCGATTGCATCGCCGGCACCACGCTGGGCCTAGGGTCGGGCGGCTGTCACGCCTGGGACCTTCGTCCCACGAGCCGGCTCGAAGCCGGGACATCAGCAGGTCGGGACGTTGCCGACGTTGGTCCCTGTCGGGCGGGTCCGACGCCCCTACTCCCGCGCCCCGCGCAGGCCGGAGCGTGTGAGTGGCCGTCCGACGGAGGTCGGAACGTGGCCGTCGGGCGGAACGGGAAGGAGGCGGACGATGCGCCTCACGAGGAGCGATGGACTCGCGACGGAAGGAGTACGTCGCTGATGCCGGTATCGGATCTGCTTCAACGGCTCCGGCCCGTCGGCGCTCCGGGGGCGGCCGGGCCGGTCGCCGTGCCGACCCATGCCGAGGACCTTGTCGCGGCCGAGCTGGCCCCGCTCTTCGACGCGCTCGAACCGGTGGCGGCGGAGTGCGAGGCGATCCGGTCCGCGGCCGCGAAGTCCGCAGCCGAGGAGACCGCCGCCGCCGAGCGGGAGGCCGAGCTCCTGGTCGCAGACGCGAGGTCCCGGGCACCTGCCGAACGAGCGGCCGCGGCGGCCCGGATCCGTCAGACCGCAGACGCTGCGGCCGACGCGTTGACCGCCGACGCCGAAGCCACGGCCACCCTGGTGACCGTGCGCGGCCGGGAAAGGCTGGAGGAACTGACCGACCTGATCATCACCCATCTCCGCGCCACCATCACGGCTGGCGGAGGGCCGACGATCCGAGACACGCGATGAGTACCGGCTGGGTTGCGGCCACGGTCCGCGCCAGGGCGATGGCCCGGCGTCGCGTGGGCCCCGGCCTGGCCCGGCGGATCGCGGAGGCGCCGACGCTCCATGCCGGTCTCGTGCTCCTGGCCGGCACCGCCTTCGACGCCGTCAGCAGGCCAGCGACATCGCTGCGGCAGGCTGAGCACGGAATCCGGGCCGAGGAGCTGTGGGAGCTGCGCGTCCTCGCCGGGTGGATGCCCGCCGCAGGCACACCGCTGGCCCGGTCCTTTGCGGCACGGTTCGAGCAGTCCAACATCGAGCGGCACCGCGAGCATCTCTCCGATCGCCCCGCCCCACCGGTGTACGAGCTCGGCAGCCTGGCGACGTCCTGGCCACGCCTCGCCGCCACGACGTCGCTCGAGGAGCTGCATCGTGAACTCGCCGCGTCTGCCTGGGGTGACCCTGGTGAGCTCGCCGCGACCGCGCTGCACGACGCCTTGGTCATCGGCTGGCTGCGGATGGTCGCGCGCTCGGCTTCGGACGGCTTGTCCGCGGTGGGCCGCTGGGTGGCAGCCGGAGCCGCACTGGTGGTC
>DASRTE010000211.1:0-1807 GCA_035656095.1 Jiangellaceae bacterium | reverse complement strand
GGGCGCACCTGCGTGATCATCGACGACATGATCGACACCGCCAGCACCCTGGTGGCGGCCGCCGAGCAGCTCATGGAGCAGGGCGCCCGGCAGGTCTGTGCCGCGGCCACCCACGGGGTGCTGTCGGGACCCGCCGTCGATCGGATCAAGAACTCGGTGATCGACCGCGTCGTGGTCACCAACACCCTCCCGCTGCCGCCCGAGAAGCAGATCGACAAGATCGAGGTCCTATCGATCGCCAAGGTGATCGCCGACACGATCGACGCCATCTTCGAGGACACGTCCGTGTCGGAGATCTTCGGCGGGGCCAATCAGGCCTGACCGGGATCATCCGGCTTAGGGATCCGATGGCGTCGGCCGGTAGCCTCTACCGGTCGATCCCCACGCCATGCGCTCCGGCGCGACGTCAGAAGTAGGAGACTCCGATGGCTGACGACATCATCCTGGTGGCCGAAACCGGCCGATCCACCGGTTCCCCTGCAGCCCGCCGTCTGAGGGCGACCGGAAAGGTCCCGGCCGTGCTGTACGGCCGTGGCGCAGAGCCCGCCCCCATCAGCGTCGAGTGGCGCGACCTGCGCAGCGCACTAACGACCGACAAGGGCCTGAACGCCCTGCTCACGCTGAAGATCGACGGCAGTAGCACGAAGGCGGTCGTGAAGGAGATGCAGCGCCACCCGGTGCGGCGTGACGTGCTCCACGTCGACTTCCTGGCCGTCGACGTCGACAAGCCCATCACCACCGACGTGCCCCTGGTGCTGGAGGGCGAACCCGAGAAGGTGATCCGCGACGACGGCGTCGTCGAGCAGATCCTCAACGTGTTGATCGTGACGGCCAAGCCCGACGCCATCCCCGGCCACATCGCGGTCGACGTGTCCGACCTCGAGATCGGCCAGCACATCAGCGTCGGCGACCTCCACCTGCCGGCGGATGTCATCACCGAGACTGACCCGGAGGAGACCATCGTCACGGCCAAGCTCACCAGCCTTGCCCTCGCCGAAGAGGAAGAGGAGGAGGGCGAAGAGGGCGAGGAGGAGGAAGGCGCCGAGGGCGAGGGCGGCGAGCGCGCCGAGGGCGCCGCTGGCGAGGGCGAGTCCGGCCGCGACTCCGGCCAGCGTGGAAGCGAGGGCGGCGAGTAGGTCCCCATCGGGGCCCTGACCGTCCATGTCGCTGTTCGGACGACGGGGTGCTGCCGCCGAGCGCCGCGGCACCCCTGCTGACCTACTCGTCGTCGGGCTGGGGAACCCCGGCGCAGAGTACGAGCACAGCCGCCACAACGTCGGCGCCGACACGGTCGCGCTCCTGGCCGAGCGTCACGGAGGGGTGCTGAAGCGGTCCCGGGAGCGGGCGCTGGTGGCCGAGGTACGCATCGGCGACCGGCGGGTGGCGCTGGCGTTCCCCCAGACCTACGTGAACCTGTCCGGCGAGTCGGTCGCCATGCTGGTGCGTCGGCACGGCATCGCCGACCCGGAGCGGTTGGTCGTCGTCCACGACGAGCTCGACCTCCAGCTGGGTCGCGTCAAGATCAAGCAGGGCGGGGGACTGGCGGGGCACAACGGGCTGCGCTCGATCAAGGCGCACCTGCACACCGACGACTTCGTGCGGGTGCGCATCGGCGTCGACAAGCCCCCGAGCAAGGAGCGGGGTGCCGACCACGTGCTAAGACGGTTGTCCAAGCGCGAGCGGGTCGAGCTCGACATCGCGGTGCAGGACGCGGCCGACGCGGTCGAGGCCATCCTGGCGGACGGCGTCGCCGCCGCCATGAACCGGTTCAACACCCGGGACGCCCCGGCCTGACGCGGCTCACGAG
>DASRTE010000210.1:0-15384 GCA_035656095.1 Jiangellaceae bacterium | reverse complement strand
GTTCTACGCGCAGAGCTTCAGACAGGGCGAACGCGGTCTCGGCTCGGCGCTCGCGGTCGTGCTGTTCATCCTGGTGATTCCCATCGTCATCTACAACGTCCGGCAGTTGCGAAAGGCGGACTACCGATGAGCGCCGCGATCACCACACCGGAGGCCCGCGCCGAGCTGTCCGGCGTCTCCGCAGCGACGATCACCGGCCGGACCAAGAAGCGGCTCACCTCTCCGTGGGCCTCGTTCTTTGCGGTAGTCATCGCAATCCTGTGGACGCTGCCGACGTTCGGCCTGTTCCTCTCGTCCTTCCGGCCGGAGATCGCCATCAAGACGACGGGCTGGTGGACCTGGTTCACCAACCCGGAGGTCACCTTTGACAACTACCAGGAGGTGCTCTTCGGCGGCGACACCGAGCTCGCGACCTATTTCGTGAACTCGTTCGTCATCACGATCCCGTCGGTGATCATCCCGCTGACGATCGCCAGCCTGGCCGCGTACGGCTTCGCCTGGATGCGGTTCCCGTTCCGCGACACGGTGTTCGTGGCGGTGTTCGCCCTGCAGATCGTGCCCCTTCAGGTTGCCCTGATCCCGCTGCTGCAGATGTACGTCAACCCGCCACTGGGCCTGCCGAGCGTGGCGGGCACGTTCTGGACTGTCTGGCTGTCGCATTCGATCTTCGCGTTGCCCTTGGCGATCTTCCTTCTGCACAACTTCATGAAGGAGGTCCCGCGCGAGCTGATCGAGGCGGCCCGCGTCGACGGTGCCGGCCACGTCACGATCTTCGCCCGGATCATGCTGCCGCTCGTCATGCCGGCGATCGCGGCGTTTGGCATCTTCCAGTTCCTCTGGGTGTGGAACGACCTGCTGGTGGCGTTGGTCTTCGCGGGCGGCACCCAGGACGTGGCTCCGTTGACGGTCCGGTTGGCCGAGCTTCAGGGCAACCGGGGTGGTGACTGGCATCTGTTGTCGGCCGGCGCGTTCGTCTCGATCATCGTCCCGGTCATCGTGTTCATCTCCATGCAGCGGTACTTCGTCCGCGGTCTGCTGGCTGGGAGCGTGAAGGGCTGAGGGCCGCCACAGCGGCGCCGCCATGAGCAGCATCACCGATGTCGCCGCCAAGGCCGGGGTTTCGGTCGCCACGGTGTCCCGTGCGTTGCGCGACCTTCCCGGGGTCGCCGCCACCACCCGTAAGGCCGTGCGATCGGCCGCCGCAGAGCTCGGGTACGTTCCCTCGCCGAGTGCTGCCGGGTTACCGACCGGGCGCACCCACACGGTCGGGGTCGTGGTGCCCTGGCTCGGCCGATGGTTCTTCACCTCGCTCCTCGACGCCGCCCAACAGGTGCTCGTCGAACACGGCTACGACGTGCTGCTCTACGACGTCGGCAGCACCGACGAAGCCCACCGCCGCATCCTGGACACGAAGCTGCTGAGCAAGCGGGTCGACGCCCTCCTGGTGCTGAGCCTGCCGCTGACCTCGCTCGAGGTGGTGGCATTGGGGAAGCTGCACCGCCCGGTCGTGGTCGTTGGGCCGAGCGTGCCGGAAATCTCGTGCGTCCGCATCGACGACGTCGAGGCTGGCTACATCGCCACTCGGCACCTGCTCCAGCTCGGGCACCGACGGATCGCCTTCGTCGGGGGCGACCCGGCCGACCAGTTCGGCTTCCCAGTCGCCCCCGACCGCCAGCTCGGCTACGAGCGCGCTCTTCGTACCTGCGGGATCCCGCCCGATCCCTGCCTGAGCGTGCCGGCCGCGTTCACGGTGGACGGCGGGATGGACGCGGCCACGGAGTTGGTCGCGCGACCGCACCGGCCCACCGCCGTGGTGGCATGGTCGGACGAGATCGCGATGGGTGTGCTGTACGCCGTGCGCGGTGCCGGGTTGCGCGTTCCGCAGGACGTCTCGGTCATCGGTGTCGACGACCACGACCTGTCGCGCCTGTTCGATCTGACCACCGTGGCGCAGCCGGTGCGCGAGCAGGGCCGGGTGGCCGCCCGCCTGCTGGTCGGGCGACTCCTGGAGGCCGACGCGATCGAGCCGGACGCGGCGACCGTGACGGTCCCGATCCGCCTCGTCGTCCGGGGGACGACCGGGCCACCTCCGGACTGACGCGCTCGAGCGCACGGTCGAGCTGGCGCCTGCAGGTGGCGAGGTGCGCCACAGATCGCCGCCAGGGTGGTGTCGTGGCGACGCAGACAGCGAACACGCAGCGTGCCACGTGCATCAGCAGGACTGGGGTGTACCCGTCCGGATCGTCGAGGGCGGAGCGTGGCAGTTGACCTGGTGCTGTCCGGGCGGCCGTGACGGGCGTCTCAGCCGGCGGATTCGCCGTGTCGCTCGGTTGCCCGGTATGATCGATGACAGCCACGGCCTCGCTGTGAATGCAGCGGGGCCGTCTCGGTGCCCGGTATCAGGACGTGGAACGTCCAAAGAATGGTCGGGTACGCGCGCCTCCTGGCTCACCGTGCGCCGCATCCGCGGCTCGCGACCGGGCGCGCCCGCCCGACCGCCGGAGCACCCGCATGCCGTCCAGCCGTTCCAGCCTGCTCACCGACCGAACGGG
The DNA here is from genome assembly GCA_035656095.1 of Jiangellaceae bacterium. GTDB lineage: Bacteria > Actinomycetota > Actinomycetes > Jiangellales > Jiangellaceae > DASRTE01. The sequence goes on along the minus strand of DASRTE010000210.1, from coordinate 12,832 downwards.
TCACCCACCCCGCGGCGGCGACCACCGTCGCGGCGCACTGCGACCCGTCCGGCACCCACAGCGGCGCCGTTCGCGTAGCGGGTCGCCGTCGAGCGGTCCCCGCAATAGCCGGACTACCGATCCAGCCCGCCGTGCCGCGATCGACGCTTTCGACGTGACGACCTCCGCTTTCCCCGCGCTCGGCGTGCCCGACCGTGTGGTGAAGCTGCTCGGCATCGACGGGATCGTTGCGCCGACTCCCGTCCAGACCGCCGTCATCCCCGACGCCGTCGCCGGCCGCGATGTGCTCGGGCGTGCCCGCACCGGTTCGGGCAAGACGCTGGCATTCGGTCTGCCGATCCTGACCCGCCTGGCTGGTGCCCGCAGTCGCCCGAACCACCCCGGGGCGCTGGTCGTAGTACCGACCCGTGAGCTGGCCGGTCAGGTCACTTCCGCTGTCGAACCGTTGGCCGCAGCGCTGGGGTTGCGGATGGTGACCGTTTACGGCGGGACACCGTACGACCGCCAGATCCGCAGACTTTCGCAGGGCGTCGACATCGTCGTCGCCACCCCCGGCCGCCTCGACGACCTGGTCCGACGCGGCCTCTGCCGCCTCGACCACGTCGAGATCGTTGCCCTGGACGAGGCCGACCACCTGTGCGATCTCGGCTTCTACCCGGTCGTCTCCGAACTGCTCGCGGCCACGCCACCCGATGGTCAGCGCCTGTTGCTGTCGGCGACGCTCGACGGTGACGTCGACCGGCTGGTCCGCCGACACCTCACCGATCCGGCCCGGCACGAGGTGGACCCGGGCCGGGCCTCGGTGGCCGAGATGGACCACCACGTGATCGTCGTCGAAGCCCACGCCAGGCTCGACGTGACGACCCGGCTGGTGCGGGCCAACCCTCGCAGCATCGTGTTCACCCGCACGAAGTACGGTGCCACCCGGCTGGCCGACGACCTCCGGAACGTCGGCGTGCCCGCGGTCGACCTGCACGGCGACCTGTCTCAGCGCGTGCGCGAGCGCAATCTCGACACGTTCCGGACCGGGCGCGCACACGTCGTGGTCGCCACCGACGTCGCCGCCCGCGGTATCCATGTCGGCGGCGTGGGACTCGTCGTGCACTTCGACCCGGCCGGCGAGCCCAAGTCCTACCTGCACCGTTCGGGGCGCACGGCGCGGGCCGGCGCGTCCGGCGCCGTCGTCACCGTGGCGACGCCCGGACAGGCGCGCTCGATGGAGGGACTGCACAAGCGAGCGGGCGTGGATGCCAAGCGCGTCGACCCGCGGTCCATCGACGGACCGCTCACGACCACAGCGTTGGCCGAGGCGCCCGCGATGCCAGCGATGGCACCCGCGCGCGGCGGAGCGGCCCGCTCGCGACGAGGCGCACTCCGTGGGCCGGACCGCGGGGATGGGACCCGTCGCGACGGCGACCGCCGGCGTGGAGGTCGTCTGCCGCGCTGACCCGACCGCGGCCCGGCAGCCCGCCCCCGTCCTCCGGTTGTGAAGATCGTCGTGAAGAGGCGGCACGCTCCCGCTCCTGCTCGAGGCTGCACGACGATCTTCACGACGGAGGAAACCTGGCGACGGTCGGGTTTGCACCCGCCTCGGAATGCTTCCGGACGCGTCTCACACGCACAGGAGCTCAGCCCCAGCTGGACAGGTCGCGATCGAGCCACTTCGACAGGGCGTCGTTCTCGGCCTCGAGGTAGTGCGCAGCATGGCCCTGAGGCCGTGCGACGTGATCACAGTCCGTCAGCCGCGCTGCGTGCGGAACCACTCGATGGTGCGTTTCAGCCCCTCGTCGAGACCGACCATGGGCTCCCAGCCCAGCAGCGTCGAGGCCAGGCTGATGTCCGGTTGGCGGGTTGTCGGATCGTCCTCCGGACGGGGACCGAAGATGATCTCGCTGTGTGACCCCACGAGGTCCCGGATGGTCTCCGCTAGCTCGAGGATCGGCATCTCCCGCGGGTTGCCGATGTTGACCGGGCCGGCGTGCGACGACCCGAGAAGCCGTAGGCAGCCCTCGACGAGGTCGTCGACGTACTGGATGGACCGGGTCTGGCTACCGTCGCCCGCCACCGTGATCGGTTCTCCGTCCAGAGCCTGACGGACGAACGTGGGAATGGCGCGGCCATCGTGCGGCCGCATCCTGGGACCGTGGGTGTTGAAGATGCGCACGATCGCCGTGTCGACGCCGTGATAGCGGCGATAGGCCATCGTCATCGCCTCGGCGAACCGTTTCGCCTCGTCGTAGACGCCTCGGGGGCCGACCGGGTTCACGTGGCCCCAGTAGGACTCCGGTTGCGGATGTATCTGTGGATCGCCGTACGCCTCCGACGTCGACGCCAACAGATAGCGAGCGTTCTTCTCCCGGGCCAGACCGAGCGTGTGCAACGTGCCGATCGAGCCGACCTTCAAGGTCTCGATCGGCAGCTGGAGGTAGTCGATCGGCGAGGCCGGGGAGGCGAAATGTGCCACGGTGTCGACCGGGCCGCCGACGTGGACGAACTCGGTGACGTCGGCGCGCACCAACCGGAACGCATCGCGCTCGGCCAGGTGGGCGACGTTGGCCGGCGTGCCGGTGACGAAGTTGTCCAGGCACAGCACCTCGTAACCCTCGTCGAGCAACCGCTCGCACAAATGGGAACCGAGGAAGCCGGCGCCACCGGTGACAACGGCACGCCGACGCCGGCCCGGACCTAGCATGACGGCCGCCGTCTCGTCCCCGGCGCCCCGGCGTCAGCCGGAGTGGCCGCGCCGATAGTGCGCGAGCAACAGGTCTTCGCCGAAGTCGGCTCCGGCGTTGCGAACGACCGTGTGCACATGGTTGGCGCCGTTCTGGGTGTTGTCGAGCTCGACCAGCAGACGGTGGCCGGCCAGCCGATAGTAGTGGCCGTGGCCGGGTTCGCGTGCACCGGCCCATCCGAATCGAAGGTCCTCGGTCGCCGGCCGCGCGACACCCTCGGGAAACCGGTCCAGGTACACCCGTACGAGCTCCCGGCCGGCGTGCGCCGCTGCGCCTGCGAGTGCTGACAGAGGGACGCCCGCGGTGTCGAGCGGGGCGTTCAGGCGGGGAAGGTTGCGGGTGACGATGTCGGCCGGTGCCTCGTCGGAGAGCGTGGCCGTCGAACGCTGCTCGACCGTCAACGCATGGAGTAGGTCGAATCCGAGCCGTTCCTCGACCGCCAGCGGTGCCACCACCGCGTGCCCGGCGTCGCGGACGACGGCGGGGTTGGCGCCGAGGAACAATGGCGTCAGCGTCACGTCGTCGGCGGCCACGGTGGCGTGGACCGAGACGTGGTGACCTTCGAAGCGAACCCCCCAGGGCTGCGAACCCGGACGGCCGAAGACGCTGATCCAGTAGTCGCCGCTGTGCCGGCGATCGGAACGGCCACCCTCGATCTGGTCGAGCACCTCCTCGAGCGCGATCACCGCCATGGCTCGGGCGAAGGCGGGAGGGGCGACCAGCGCGGCGAGGAGCCGGAAGGCCATCTTGGCCTGCGGGCGCGACAGTGCCCAGAGCGGGACGCCGCGCCGCGCAGTCGGCCAGTACGCCCATGTCGTCCGCTCGGATCCGTCGAACGGCAGCGACGCCTCGCCCCGCTGGCCGGCGTCGAGGAGGTCGAGGAATGTGGCCGCACTCGTCGTCAGTCGCGACCTGGCGTCCATCGACCCAGCGTACGAGCAGGCGGTTTCGCTATCACCGGTCGGCTCCGAAGGCTACGCCTCGCATCTCGTCTGAGCGATAGCGACGTGGCCTTCAGCAAGCGACGGGTTGCGGCGGCGCGGGTGGCACGGTGCTGACCGCACCGTGCCACCACCGTGCCACCCGCGCCGCGACCGCCGCCGGAACCGTGCTCTACCCGCGTGACCTCAGATCAAAACACGATCCGCAGGTTTCGAGGGTGCCTGGACCGGCCTCGATCACATCCGAGGCGGGTAGGTGCCGGTGTAGTAGGTGCCGAGATGCTCGCGGTACGCAGGGTCATCGTCGAGCGTGTCGTCGTACTCGGGCGCATCCTTGATCTGGTCCTTCGTCCGGTCGACGTACACCTTCTTCTCGGCTGCGTCGATCCGCTCGACGACACCTGCCGGCAGCATCACCTTGCGGCCGAAGATCCACGGCCCGGTGTCGACCACGAGGTACGACGCACCACTCTCGTAGGTTGCCTGGTCCACGTGACCGATGTCGCCGTCCACTGCGGCGATCGAATAGCCGGTCAGATCGATCTCCTCACGGGCGAACCCCGTGTCGGTCCTGTACTCCCATGGCTGGAAGGCCATCGTGACCGTCCTCCTTCTCGGTTGGCGATTCGTACGTAGTTCCCGTACCCACCGAGCACGGCCCTACACGACTCCGGCTCGATCCGCCTATGCGCGCCTGACGTCCTCCGCGTGCAGCACCCGGTACACGTCCTCGACACGCAACCACGCCAGGGTGTCGCACCGCTGCCCGGTGTCGGGATGGACGCCGCGGACGGCGACCATGACGTGCGCTCGGTTCCAGCGGCGGGCCTTCGCGGGCCGGTAGTGCACGCCCGTTCTGCTTGTCGACCAGGCGCACCACGACAGGTATGGCGCCCTGGTTGGAGAGGGGCAGGTGGTCCGGAATCTCCTCGTTCGCGTAACCCGTCGTCGGTCGCCGGCCCATCCCTCAGTTTCGAACACACGTTCGCTGAACGTCAGGTGATGTCGCGGACCGATTCGCCGCCGTATCGACCGGCCCTCGATCAGCCCAGCGCTACCGTGACCCCGTCAGAGGATGCGGAGTCATGCAGCTCCACGCCTGCGGGTACCGCGTCCACCGGTATGTCGAACACGAGGATGCCGGTCACCGAGTCACCTGGGTTGATCTCCGCGTCGAGTGACCGGGCCTCGTCGAGGTGGACAGTGGCCTCACTGTCGGCGCCCGCCCTCCGGCCCTCGGCGTCGATCAGGTACTGGTAGTCACCGAGGATCGACCCCGGTGCGTCGCCGTGGTTGGCCACAGTCACGGTGACGAACACGAACCTGCCCTGCGGCTCGATGCCGATGTCGGCGTCATCGATGATCGCCGGACCGTCGTCGACAGCCGTCACGACGAACGTGAAGTCCCCGTCCCTGGCCTCCACGCCGATGCTCGGGGGCTCCTGCTCGACCTCCTGCGGGACGGGCTCCAAGGTCGCCTGGGGTGCGGGCGGCTCCGCGTCGGTCGAATCGTCCGTGGCACTGGTGTGGTCGGTGTCGCCGCCCAGGAGGGTGCCGAGCGTGATCAGGACGAGCAATACGCCCAGCGTGATGGCCCACCAGCGGCGGTACCAAGGCGTGCTCGGCTTGTCGCCGGATTCTGCGGGCGGGGCGTCGATCTCAGCGTTCGGGATGGTCTCAGACTAACGCCACCTGCTGATCCGGAGCAGGTTGGCCCACTCGGACGATGGACCTTGGTCTCCGTTCCTCGGCGAGGCGGCCGCAGAGTCGACCGGCCCGGATTCACACCGTCATCTCGGCACCCCCGTTGATGGCGGCGCTGACGCCACCGACCGGACCACGCCAGCGCTAGCCCGTGATCCACGCGCGGATCGCGTCCTGAGGGCGCACCGCGCTAGAAATGACTCGCGATCCGGTGGCGGGTGGATGTCCGGGAAGCACCAGCGGTTCCGACGTCCCTGGTGAGGCACCGGAGAGGTGCCGGCAGAGAGGAGAGATCATGAAGTACATGATCTTGCTGCACGCCTCGCAGCAGGACTACGACCGCATGGTCGGGAAGCCAACGAACCAGCCCGAGTGGTCTCCCGACGACGTCGCGGCGATGCACGCCTTCATGGAGTCGTGGAACCAGGAGCTGGTCGATTCCGGCGAGTTCGTCGACGCCCGTGGCCTGGCCGCCCCTGTCCACACCAGGAGAATCCAGGGGCTGCAGAACGGGGTTCCGGTCGTGACCGACGGGCCGTACCCCGAGACCCAGGAGGTCCTTGCCGGCTACACGATCGTCGAATGCGAAAGCTTCGACCGGGCGACTGAGATCGCCGCTCGCATCACGAAGAGCCCCGGCCCGGGGGACGTGAGCGGCGCCTACATCGACGTACGGCCGATCATCGAGGGCGTCCACGAGTTGGAGACTTGACCACCGCCGTGACCCGAGACGACGTCGAGAATCTGATGCGCGGGCTCGCGCCGCAGGTTCTCGGCGCCGTGGTACGGCGGTACGGGCACTTCGACACCGCGGAGGACGCCGTGCAGGAGGCCTTGATCGCGGCTGCGACCCGGTGGCCGGCGGACGGCGTACCGGACAATCCCCGCGCGTGGCTGATCACGGTGGCGTCGCGCCGGCTGACGGACCTGCTTCGCAGCGAGCAGGCGCGACGCCGTCGGGAAGACGCCGTCGCCATGTGGACTCTTCCGGAGCAGTGGCTGGCACCCGCCGCCGACAGTCCGGCATCGGAGTCAGACGACACGCTCGTCCTGCTGTTCATGTGTTGTCACCCGGCACTCTCGCCGGCGTCTCAGATCGCGCTCACCGTGCGGGCGGTCGGCGGCCTGACCACGGCGGAGGTTGCCCGTGCGTTCCTGGTGCCGGAAACGACCATGACCCGGCGCATCAGCCGGGCCAAGAAGCGCATCAAGGACAGCGGTACTCCGTTCGCCATGCCTCCCGCCTCGGAGCGCACCCAACGGCTGGGGGCGGTCCTCCACGTGCTTTACCTGATCTTCAACGAGGGCTACGCCGCGACGACGGGGCCGAACCTGCAGCGGCTCGAGCTGTCGGCCGAGGCGATCCGACTGGCCCGCATGGTCCATCGAGTGCTGCCCGACGACGGCGAGGTGACGGGGCTGCTTGCGCTCATGCTGCTCACCGATGCTCGCCGGCCGGCGCGTACCGGATCGGATGGCGGCCTGATCCCCATGGCGGAGCAGGATCGGCGCCTCTGGAACGCCGACGACATCGCGGAGGGCGTAGCGCTGATCACCGATGCGCTTCCGCGAGGAGCAACAGGCCCGTACCAGCTTCAGGCGGCCATCGCCGCGATCCACGACGAAGCACCAACGGCCGAGGCGACCGACTGGCCCCAGATCCTGGCGCTGTACGAGGTGTTGATGCAGATCTCCGACAACCCTGTCGTGGCGTTGAACCACACCGTCGCGGTGGCCATGGTCCGAGGCGCGAAGGTGGGTCTCGACCTGCTCGGAAGGCTCGAATCCGACGAGCGGATCGCCGAGGACCACCGGCTTCACGCGGTCCGTGCGCACCTGCTGGAGCTAGCCGGTGATCGTATGGCGGCCCGCGATGCTTACCACGCGGCCGCTCGACGAACGACCAGCTTCCAGCAACAGCGCTACCTCTACGCCCGAGCCGCCCGTCTGACAGACCCGTGAGCTTGGCGGCGACGAAGCGAGGATCTATGACCGAGTTCATCGAGATCCGGGGCGCCCGCGAGAACAACGTCCGGGACGTGTCTCTTCGCATCCCGAAAACGTAAGATCACGATCCGCACGGGCGTCTCTGGGTCCGGCAAGTCGTCGGTTGTGTTCGACACGATCGTGGCGGAAACGCAGCGTCAGCTCTACGAGAACTCCAGCCTGTTCATCCGGAGCTTCCCGCCCCCCACTACCCACAGCCGGAATCCGAAGCCATCGAGAACCTCAGCATGGCTTTCAAGGTCGACCAGAACCGCCTGGGCGCTCGCACTCGACGGTCGAACGATCACCGACCTCGCGCCGCAGATGGACTGCCGGACCCACACGACGGACGGACCACCTCGGTCGGCCAGACGTAGCATGCGCGCGCCTGGTCGGCGTGGCCCCTCCTAGAAGGCCGCCTCGTCGATGTCCATGAGGGCGTTGTCGGTCGCCTCTGCCACGGCCCGTTCGGCCGAGAGCCGGGGGAGGACCTGACGGGCGAAGAACTGGGCGGCCGCGATCTTGCCCTCGTAGAACGCTCTCTCCTTTTCCGCCAGGTCCCCGTCGAGCTTCTCCAGGGCGACCGCGGCCTGGCGGATCAGCAGCCACGAGATGACGAGGTCGCCGGTCGCCAGCAGGAGACGCGTGGTGTTCTGGCCGACCTTGTAGACGTTTCGCCGGTCGCCGTTCTCGGTGTCGGGGTCGGCCGACATGAGGAATCCGACCATCGTCGCGAGAATGCCCTGGACGTCCTCGAGAGCATTGGCGAGCAGTTCGCGCTCGACCTTGAGGAGGCCGCCGCCGATCTCTGCGGTGAGCGACTCCTGGATCTGAGCGGACAGCCAGCCGATGGCCCGGCCCTTGTCCTTGATGATCTTCCTGAAGAACAGGTCCATGCCCTGGATCGCCGTGGTGCCCTCGTAGAGGGTATCGATCTTGGCATCACGGACGTACTGCTCGATCGGGTAGTCCTGCAGGAATCCCGAGCCGCCGAACGTCTGCAACGTCTCCGAGCCGAGTAACACCCACGAGCGCTCGGAACCGTACCCCTTGACGATCGGGAGCAGCAGGTCGTTGACGCGTTCGGCGGTCTCGTCGACGGTGCCCTCGGCGCGAGCCTGGTAGAGGCGGTCCTGCATGGTCGCCGTGAAGAGGACCAGGGCGCGCATGCCCTCGGCGTGCGACTTCTGCGTCATCAGCGAGCGCCGGACATCGGGGTGGTGGGTGATCGTGACGCGCGGCGCCGTCTTGTCGTCGGCGCGGGCCAGGTCGGCGCCCTGGACGCGATCCTTCGCGAACGCGAGGGCGTTGAGGTAGCCCGACGAGAGTGTCGCGATGGCCTTGGTGCCGACCATCATCCGGGCGTACTCGATGACCTGGAACATCTGGGCGATGCCGTTGTGGACGTCGCCGAGTAGGTAGCCGATGGCCGGCTCGCCGTTGCCGAAGGTCAGTTCGCACGTGGCCGACGCCTTGAGGCCCATCTTCTTCTCGACGTTGGTCGTGTAGACGCCGTTGCGCCCGAGCACCTCACCGGACAGCAGGTCGAAGCGGTGCTTGGGAACGATGAACAGCGACAGGCCCTTGGTCCCAGGGCCGCCCGCGCCGTCGACCCCGACCGGGCGCGCGAGCACGAGGTGGACAATGTTCTCGGCCAGATCGTGGTCGCCCGAGGTGACGAATCGCTTGACGCCCTCGATTCGCCAGGTGCCGTCGTCGTTCTCGTATGCCTTGGTGCGCCCCGCCCCGACGTCGGAGCCGGCGTCAGGCTCGGTGAGCACCATCGTCGCGCCCCAGCCGCGTTCCAGCATGATCTCGGCGATGCGCTTCTGGGCCTGGGTGCCGTTACGCCAGATGGTTGCGGCGAACGACGGGCCGGTGGCATACATCCACGCCGCTGCATTGGCACCCAGAATGAGCTCGGCTCCAGCCCAGAAGAGCGACGGTGGCACGGGCTGGCCGCCGAGATCGGGCGGCAGGGCGAAGCGGTAGTACTCCGCCTCCATGAGCGCCCGGAAGCTCTTCTTGAACGAGTCGGGCAGGGTGAGGGTGCCGGACTGCGGGTCGAAGACGGGCGGGTTGCGGTCCGCGTCGGCGTAGGAGTCGGCGAGCTCGTCACGTGCCAACCGGTCTACCCCGGCCAGGATGCTGCGGGCGGTATCGACGTCGACGTCGGCGTACCGGCCGTGACCGAGTACCTCCCCGCGTCCCAGCACCTCGAACAAGGTGAACTCGATGTCGCGGAGGTTGGACTTGTAGTGACCCATCGCGCACCCTCCTGCTCGACGGCCGAGTGTGCTACTAGCAAGTAGACCCATGATGCTACTCGTCAGTAACTTAACGCAAGCTAGCCCTGCATCATGTGGCGGGTAAGCAACGCTTCGGCGCACGCGGAGGCGTTGAAAGACCGCCACATGACGACGGCGTGTGGCCGGTCAGGCCGAATGGCTGTCGAGGTTCGGGTGGTCGAAGCGGGCGCCGTCGTCCCAGGCGGAACGCGAGTTGCCGTGCGCGGGGATGCCGCCGGCGCGCTTGATCATGGCGGCCAGATGCATCAGGTTCCACGTCATGAACACGGTGTTGCGCTGGGTGAAACTCGTTCTCCGGCCCGCCCGACCCCTCGTCGAGGTACGACGGTCCCGGTCCGGCCTCGCCGATCCAGCCGGCGTCGGCCTGCGGTGGTATGACGCAGCCGAGGTGCTGCAACGAGTAGAGGACGTTCATCGCGACGTGCTTGATGCCGTCCTCGTTGCCGGTGACGATCACACCGCCCACCTTGCCGTAGTAGGCGTATTGGCCGGCGTCGTTGAGCTCACCGGAGTTGGCGTAGAGGCGCTCTATCACTCGGGTGCACATGCTCGACTTGTCGCCCAGCCAGATCGGCGTGCCGATCACCAGGATGTCGGCGCGCTCGACCCGAGCGTATATCGGGGGCCAGTCGTCACGATCGAACCCGTGCACAGTCATGTCGGGCTGTACGCCTGGCGCCAGTTCGTGGTCGACGGCACGCACCTCGTCGACCTGGACGCCGTGCTTGCGCATGATCGCGATGCTGACGGCCATCAAGCCAGCCGTGTTCGAGATCTCGGGTGAGCGCTTGAGCGTGCAGTTGATGTAGATGGCGCTGAGATCTGAGAAGTCGTACGTCGATGCGGTCACAGAAGGAAGCATGGCCGTTCGGCCGGTCGATCGTCAGCTGACGAACGAGAACAGGCGCCGTCCGGGCTCGAACTCCTGCGGCGGCGCCACGAGCCGATGGGAGCCGACCGTCGACAAGGTGCCCGCCGGCTTCACCACGTCTACCTGGGCGAATCCCGACGCTGCGAACCAGTCCACGATGCGGGGGACGAGATCGGGCGGCCGTCGATGGCGCGTCCACAGGACGGTCGCAGCCGGAGCGCAGAGCACCGGAACTGCCCGTATCGTGCGCTCGATGTCGACATCGGTGATGTTGCCGAAGATTCCGCAGAGCAAGACGATGTCAGCCGGCACCGCTCCGTTGGCGCTGTCCGTGGTGCCGGCGTCGGCAACGAGCACGTCGATCCCGTCGAGACCTGCATGTCGGAGCGCTACCCGAGCCACCGCCGCGTGCCCGGGTCGAGCTCGACCAGGCGGCCGCGGACGTCGTTCCGGCGCGGATTTCTCAGTACCACGCCGAGCACGTCGCGCGCCTGACCGGCGCACAGGCCCAGCAACCGCACCGGTCCGGGCGGCGCTGTGTCGAGGGCGCGTCCCAGCAGGTCCTGGACCACGTGCAGCCTGCGCGCCAGCGTCGAGCCGGGGTCGTCGTAGTCGACGTGCCACTCCTGCCAGTCGCTCACGCAGCACCCAGCCAGGCGTCCACGTGGGCGATCAGGTCTGCCAGCCGGTCGATGACGGCATCCGGCGACACGTCCACCGGCATCTGCTGGCCGGCCGGAATCTCCGAATGCGGGACGAACACGGCACGCATGCCGACGGCGTGCGCGCCGGAGATGTCGTCGTACGGTCGGTCGCCGACGAAGACGCAGCGCCCGGGATCGGACACGCCCACGGCCGACATCACGGCGCGGAAGGCCTCGGGGTGCGGCTTCGTGTGGGCGATCTCCGAGGTGTACACGGCGCCGTGGACCAGATCGAGAACACCGTCGCGCGCGAAGACGTCCTCGTGCCAGTCCCGCGGCCAGATCGTGTTGGAGAGCACGCCGACCCGGATGCCACGGTCCCGCAGTCCGGCGAACAGTTCCGGTACGTCCGGGTCGGTGAACGTGTGCGGCTCCCAGAACTCACGCAATGCTCGAGCGGCCTCGTCGTCGTACCGGACTCCGGCCGCTGACAAGACGTCATCGAACGTCGCCGACCGCTGGTGGAGCCGGGCCGCCTCCCACGCCTGCTCATCGGCGGCGAACAGTGCGAGCGCCACCCCATCGACGTTCTCTGGTGTGAGGACACTCGCGTAAACCCGCCACTGCTCGACAAGGTCGACGCTGTGCCAGGGCGTGAGCGTTCCACCCCAGTCGAAGATCACTGCATCGACGGTCACCAGGAGATCGTAGATGGCCGTGCAGCGGCTCGGTCGAAGCCGCGGCAGGGCTGCTACGGCTGGCTCGACGTCAGGACGAAATGAATGCAGACGATCTCGGTGTCGTCGTCGACGTCTACACCGTTGTCCGACCAGAACCGGGCGTGCACGTCACGCCAGTGCTCGATCGAGGTGAATCCCTCGCCCTCGGCGTCGGCGAACTCCCACGGCACCCGATCGAAGCGGGCCACGCTCACGGCCGTCACCTCGACGACTCCGACAGGTGCGCCGTCGTCGTCGACCAAGGCGAGGCGCTCGCCGACGCTTTCAAGTTCCTCAGCCTCGCGCGTGTACTCCGCCAGCAGCCCGGCAGTCGCGGTCTTGGTGCCCTCGAGAACGAGGGAGTTGAGTTCGGCACGCATGTCACCCGGTGTGCCCAGACCCAGCGTCCGTAGCTCGTTCATGCGGGGCCACATACCGGACGACGGTACTCATGCACACCGATCAGGTGAGAGCGACCGGCACGGAGACCTAGGCTCGGTTTCGTGCATCGGCTCGGAAGAGGAGGAGCGCCTCGTGAGGAGAGGGATCGCGGTCCTCGGCGCCGTCCTCGGCGTCTTCCTGATCGTTCGGGCGATCGCCGAGCCCTTCGTGATCGACATGTCCGATTCGGCCACCTACCGCGACGACTGGGGTGGTCCGAGCCTGGCCGGCGTGCTCGCCGTGCACATGCTGCCGGGACTCATCGCTGCGGCGGTGTTCGTGTGGGCTGTGACGCGTCGGCGCTCGCGCGGATCGGCGAGATGACCGGGACGACCGGTCAGTCCTCGTCCCACGGAGCGGTGTCGTCCATCTTGGCGTAGTACTTCGCCAGGTGGCTCTTGACCCGATCCACGTCGTCACGCGGGAGGTCGACCCCTCCCCTGGAGCCCTGCATGACGGCCGCCGCTGCAATGATCCCGCGCGGC
>DASRTE010000209.1:0-2337 GCA_035656095.1 Jiangellaceae bacterium | reverse complement strand
AGGTTGTTCGTGGCCCACGCCCTCCCACCTGACCAGCGTCGCCTTCGGGATGCCCGTGGCGAGGACTTCGGCGTGGTCGTAGGGGTAGACCGGGTCCTCGGTGCCGTGGACGACCAGCGTCGGGACCTGAATTCGGGCGAGATCTTCGATGCGTGACGACGCCGAGGGCGCGTTGGCTGCTGGGTTCATGCCCCGGGCGAGATCGGCGGCGACGATGTCGCGGTAGTACTGCTCATCGAACGCGAACCGGCTACCGGCCACGGCGCGACAGAAGTCGACCTCCAGCTCGGCGATGTCCTCATCGGTCTCGACCGAGCGGTCAAGACCAGCGAACACCGAGTCGTCACCCGGCGACAGGCGAGGGTCAGGCCCTGGGGTTGTGCTAATCAGCGTCAAGGAGCGCACGCGATCGGGATACCGCAAGGCAGCGGCCTGGCAGATCATTCCGCCCACCGACACGCCGACAAGGTGGGCGGCGTCGATGCCGACCGCGTCGAGCACCCCCGTCGCATCGCCGGCCATGTCCTCGATCCCGTACGGCGCGCTGGCCCAGTCGACATGGGTCGACAGTCCGACGTCCCGGTTGTCGAACTGCACGACCCGGTACCCGGCACCGACGAGACCCTGGACCAGCTCGGCTGGCCACCAGACCACCGACGCCCCGCCCCCCATCACCAGCAGCACCGGCACCCCGTCAGGTCGGCCCAACTCCTCGTACCACAACCGCACCCCGTTCGTGTCCACATACCCTGCAGCCATCACGCCGTTCCTTTCCGTCCGCTCCCTCGACCGAGCGGCCGCCGCCCTCGGCGTTGAGTTGGTGATCACCTTCCAGGACCCACAGCGACGCGACCGCCGCCAGCTGTCAAGCTGAGCCCTCAGCAGGAAGGACAAGCATGCGGTTCAGAAGGCGCGCTGCCAGCGCGAGGAAGTCCACCTCCACCCTGACGTGCTCGTTCTGCGGCAAGCACCAGCGCAAGGTCAACAAGCTGATCGCCGGCCCCGGCGTCTACATCTGCAACGAATGCGTCGACCGGTGCGTGGAGATCATCGCCCAGGAGCGACCGAAGGCCTAGCGACACCAAGATCCGCCGCGATCTCGATGCCGTCACGCTGCCCACCGCGCTCCGTCATGCCGGCCAGAGACTCGACGAAGCGGGTCAGCAGCCGGGCGAACGCCGCGCGGTCGGCGTCGGTCCAGTCGGACATCGCCGTAGCGAAGATCGAGCGGCGGAACCGGTGCAGCTCCTCGGAGAGGGTAGTGCCTTGCTCGGTCCGGACGAGGAGCGCACGGCGGCCGTCGGCCTGGTCGGCTTCCCGGCGCACCAGGCCCGCCTCGACGGCGGTGGCCACGAGTTTGCTCGCCCTTGGCTGGTCGACGTTGAGGGCGGCGGCGACGCCGGAGACGGTTGCCAGGCTGCCGGCCTGCTCCGCGGCCTCGATCGCGTCAAGCACGTCGACGGCCGAGCCGCCGACGACGCCCGAATCGGCGTCGTCCCGCCCTTCCGCAAGGCGGGTCAGCGCCCGCCGGGTCTGGCTCCTGCGAATCGCGACCATAGCGCGTTCCACGGCCTTGACGTGCTCATCCTCCTGGACCTGCTCCCCGCTGGGGCGCTTGCGCGGCACGACACCTCCAATGCATACTCTTTGATATCTAGTTGCTAGATTACATGTGTTAGGAGGTTCAATGACGACCAACGGATCCGCCGGATACTCGCTAGGAGGTCCGACGACCCAAGGACCCACCGGATATCCGATCGGATACTGGCTCAAGCGGTTGGACCGTGCCATCGATGGCGCGTTGGACGCCACACTCGCCGCCCAGGATCTCACCCGCCGGCACTGGCAGACGATGAACTTTCTCCACGAGGGGCCGAGCGACGCACCTGCGCTGGCCGAGGCGCTGCGGCCCTTCTGGGGTCAGGGTGCGATCACGCTGGATGAGGTCCTGAGCGACCTCGAGCGCCGGGCGCTGGTCGCCAACGACGGGGGCCGCTACGCGCTCACGGCCGCGGGGGCCGCCACTCGGGCCAAGCTCGCCGAGCAGGTCGACGCCACCCGGCGCCGGCTCGTCGACGGCGTCACCCGGGAGGAGTACCTGGCGACCGTGGAGGTGCTGCAACGCATGACCGCCAACCTGGAGGGAGAAGGCGCTCCCGCGGGCTGACCCGCCCGACGGCTTCGCATCGCCGTCCTGGTGACACGGACCCGGGAACAGGGGCCAAGAAACGGCGGGAGACCAGCTCTTTCGGCTGACGTTCACCTGCCCGCCCCGCCACGGGCAGGTCGTCGCCGTCAACGCAGACGATCATCCGGCTCGTGCGAGTTGTGTGGGAT
>DASRTE010000208.1:0-22390 GCA_035656095.1 Jiangellaceae bacterium | reverse complement strand
TCCGGCGGACGATGAACCCGGCCGGGATCCTCGCGACCGCCGCCACGGCGGCGAGCAGCACGGCGTAGCCGGCGAACGCTCCCACGCGTTCTCTCGGCGTCGCCACGACGATGAGGACGAACCCGAGCAGGGCCAGCACCTCGGCGTGCGCCGGCAGCCGGTGGACGAGCGAGTCGCCGTGCCGGAACAGCAGGTGCGAGTGGCCGTTGCCCATCAGCGGCTCTGCGCCCGTGTGTCAGATCGCTGCGACCTGCGACTCACGCCCCGGAACACCAGCCAGCCGATGCCGACGGTCAGCACCACACCGAGCACTCCCGCCACGCCCACCGGGATGCCACCGACCTCGCCGTAGCCGGCAAGCGCGAAGTCGCCGAACACGTGGTCACGAGCGGTCTCGAAGAAGCCGTTCTCACCGGCGACGTACTCGAGGCCGTCCGGGCTGGCGCTGGCATAGAAGCTCACCACACCGGCGAGGGCGAGCGCGGCGATGCCGCCGCCGACCACCAGGCCGCGGCTGTCGCGGGTGGCGACGGTCTCGCGCACGGCCGGGACATCGACCAGGATGCCGTCGGCATCCCGGAGCTTCAGCGCGGGCCGCAGGCCGTGCGCGGCGTAGACCAGGTCGGGACGGACTGCGACGACCGCGCTGACCGTGAGCGCGGTGATGACGGCCTCGCCGATGCCGATGAGCACGTGCCAGCCCAGCATGGTCGCGGTGAGCGTCCCCAGGGAGAGGTTGGCATTCCCCCCGATCGCGAACAGCATGACGAACACCAGCGCCGCGGCGGGCACCGAGACCAGTGCGCCCACGGCGCAGGCCGGCACGACCGACGCGGGTCGGCGTGGCAGCACGGCGAGCACTGCCTTGATGACGAACCAGCCGACGGTCGCCGTGACGACGGCGATGAGCGTGACGTTCGTTCCGAGCGCCGTCAGCCCGCCGTCGGCGAACAGCAGCGCTTGGATCATGAGCACCACCGACACGCAGAGCACGGCCGTCCACGGCCCGACCAGCGCCGCGGCGAGCGCTCCACCCATGAGATGGCCGCTGGTGCCCACGCCGACCGGGAAGTTCAGCATCTGGACGGCGAAGACGAACGCTGCAGTCAGTCCGGCCAGCGGCGCGGTGCGTTCGTCGAGCTCGTCGCGAGCCTTGCGCAGCGCGACTCCGACAGCGGTGGCGGCAACGGCGGCGGTGGCCAGCGACGTCGGGACGTCGAGGAAGCCGTCGGGCACGTGCACGTCGTCCTCCCTGGCCGAGGTCTCGCGGTCCGGCGCGCCACCCGTTCACAGCCGGTCCCTGATCGCCTATTCATCCTAATTGCAATACATTCGCAACAGCGAAGCAGATAGACGGGTCTCTCATCTCGCGGCGTGGTCACTACGGTGGTCCGTGTGAGCGTTCAGCGACTGTCCCCGGGCGACCCCGCTCCCGAGTTCACCCTCCCCGACGCCGACGGCCGGCCGGTGTCGCTGTCGTCCTACCGTGGCGGCCGGACCGTCGTGTACTTCTATCCGGCGGCGATGACGCCCGGATGCACGACCCAGGCCTGCGACTTCCGCGACAGCCTCTCGTCGCTGAACGCCGCCGGCGTCCGCGTCCTCGGCATCTCGCCCGACCCTCCCGCGAAGCTGGTGAGGTTCCGCGAACGCGACGGCCTGACCTTCCCGCTGCTGTCCGACGAGGACCACGCGGTCATGACGGCCTATGGCACGTGGGGGGAGAAGAAGCTGTACGGCAAGACGGTTACCGGTGTCATCCGCTCCACGTTCGTCGTCGCCCCCGACGGGACCCTCGAGCAGGCGATGTACAACGTCAAGGCGACCGGGCACGTCGCCAAGGTGCGCCGCGAGCTGGGCATCCCGTAGCGCCCGCTCGTCGGCCGCTCGGCACGCGGTCGGCCGCCTACACTTGCGGCCGTGCCTGCGGGCACCACGGCGGGAGTGGCGTAACTGGCAGCCGCGTCGGGTTTAGGTCCCGGTGTCTTCGGACGTAGGGGTTCGAGTCCCCTCTCCCGCACCGACGCCGCGGCGCGGTCCGACCGATGCGGAGGAGTACCGGTGAGACTCGGGATCGACGTCGCGCAACAACGGCTCGAGTTCGACGAGGTCGTCGGCCGGGTCACGTTCGGGGAGGATCTCGGATTCGCCGGCGCCTGGGGCTTCGACCACCTGCGGCCGATGTACGGCGAAGGGCCGGGCAACTGCTTCGAGGGGATGACCACGTTGGCGGCCCTCGCCGGCCGGACCACCAGCATCCGGCTCGGCCTGCTGGTGGCCGGCGTGACCTACCGGCACCCGTCCGTCCTCGCTGCCGAAGCGGTCACCGTCGACCACGCCAGCGGCGGGCGCCTCGACCTCGGCATCGGCGCCGCGTGGTACGAGCCGGAGCACCGTGAGCTCGGCATCGACTTCCCGCCCACGCGCGAGCGCTTCGACCTGCTCGAGGACCAGCTGGAGATCTTCCTGCGGCTTTTCACGGGTGAGGTCGTGTCGTACGACGGCCTCCGGGTGAGCCTGGACGGAGCGCAACTGCGGCCGCTGCCGGTACAGCGGCCCCGCCCGCCGATCTGGATAGGCGGATCCGGCCCGCGCCGCACCCTTCCCCTGGTGGCGCGCTACGCCGACATGTGGCACACCAACACGATCGCCGACTACCGCACGGCGTCCGACCGCGTCGACCGCCTCGCGGGGCAGGCTGGGCGCGATCCAGCCTCCATCGCGCGGGCAGCATCGTTGTCGCTGTCCGAGCCGTTGGACGAGGTGCGGCGAAGCGCCCGTGCGCGCCGCGATCTCGGTATCGACTACCTGGTCTGCAGCTGGCCGGGGCAGGGCCGTCGGCGGGTCGAGGAGTTCTGGACGACCATCGCCCCCGAGCTGCTCGACTGATCTGTCACGACATGTGGCGGAAATGACACGTCTCGAGGCCTCAGGAGACGTTGCGAACGCGCCACATGATGCGAGGGCCACGTGGTCAGAGCTTCGACCAGGCCTCGGTCAGCACTGACCGGAGGATCTGCTCCATCTCGTCGAACTCGGCCTGCTCGCAGATCAACGGCGGCGCCAGTTGGACGACCGGGTCGCCGCGGTCGTCGGCGCGGCAGTAGAGGCCCGCCTCGAACAGGGCACGGGACAGGAAGCCGCGCAGCAGCCGCTCGGACTCCTCCGCGTCGAAGGTCTTGCGGGTGTTCTTGTCCTTGACCAGCTCGATCCCGTAGAAGTAGCCGGCGCCGCGGACGTCGCCGACGATCGGCAGGTCGAGCAGCTTCTCCAAAGTGGAGCGGAAGGCGGGCGCCGTCGCCTTGACGTGGTCATTGAGGCCTTCGCGCTCGAGGATGTCGAGGTTGGCCATGGCGACGGCCGCCGACACCGGGTGACCGCCGAAGGTGAACCCGTGCGGGAAGGTCGTCGTCCCCTTCACGAACGGCTCGAAGAGGCGGTCCGACGCGATCATCGCCCCGATCGGGGAGTACCCCGACGTCATGCCCTTGGCGCAGGTGATCATGTCCGGCTCGTAGCCGAAGTCGTCGCAGGCGAACATCGACCCGATCCGGCCGAACGCGCAGATGACCTCGTCGGACACCAGCAGGACGTCGTACTCGTCGCAGATCGCGCGCACGCGGTCGAAGTAGCCGGGCGGCGGCGGGAAGCAGCCGCCGGAGTTCTGCACGGGCTCGAGGAAGACGGCGGCGACGGTGTCGGGCCCCTCGAACAGGATTGCCTCCTCGATCCGGTCGGCGGCCCACAGGCCGAAGGCCTTGCCGTCGTCACGCACGTGGACCGGGGCGCGGTACTGGTTGGTGTTGGGCACGGTGATGCCGCTGGGCACGAGCGGTTCGAAGGGCTCCTTCGCCGCCGGGATACCGGTGATCGTCAACGCACCATGGGGCGTCCCGTGGTAGGCGACCGCTCGCGAGATGACCTTGTGCTTGGTGGGCCGGCCGACGAGCCTCCAGTACTGCTTGGCCAGCTTCCAGGCCGTCTCGACGGCCTCTCCCCCGCCGGTGGTGAAGAAGACCCGGTTGAGGTCGCCGGGCGCGTATGCTGCCAGCCGCTCCGCCAGGTCGATCGCGGGCGGGTGGGCGTAGGACCACAGCGGGAAGTAGGCCAGCTGTTCCGCCTGCCGCGCCGCCGCCTCCGCGAGTTCGCGGCGCCCGTGGCCCACCTGGACGACGAACAGTCCGGCCAGTGCGTCAAGGTAACGGCGGCCGGCGTCGTCCCAGACGCGTACCCCCTCGCCCCGGGTGATGACCGGGACCTGCTGGCCCTCGTACAGACCGGAGTGCCGGGCGAAGTGCATCCACAGGTGGTCGCGCGCGGCGTCGGCTCGGCTGGTGCCGCGCGGGGTCACGCCGTCGGCCGGTGCGGCCGTCATCGGGTTCCCCAGTCGTAGAGCTGCTTGCGGAGCTTGAGGTAGACGAACGTCTCGGTGGCGACGACCCCGTCCAGCACGCGGATACGCGAACTGAGCAGATCGAGCAGGTGGTCGTCGTCCTCGCAGACGACCTCGGCGATCAGGTCGAACGACCCGGCGGTGATGACGACGTAGTCGACAGCGGGTATGTCGGCGAGAGCATCGGCCACCGCGTTGACGTCGCCGGTGGCTTTGATGCCGATCAGGGCCTGCCGCTCGAAGCCCAGCTGCAAGGGGTCGGTCACCGCGACGATCTGGACGACCCCGGCCTCGACCAGGCGCTGGACGCGCTGACGGACCGCCGCCTCGGACATGCCGATCGCCTTGCCGATGGCGGCGTACGAGCGTCGCCCGTCCTGCTGCAGCTGCTCGATGATGCCCTTCGCCACCGAGTCCAGCAGGACCGTGCCACGTTCGCGTGTGACCATATGGCGATCCTTGCGGTCAGATTGCCTGTTGGCAAGCGAATCCGTACCCGATGGCGCATATCCGACACGGATTCCAGCTCGTCGAGCCCAGTCCACCGCCGAAGCGCGTACAAAGGCGTCGAGCCGCCGGGTACTCACCTACCGCCGCGGGGCGGCGCCAGTGTCTGGCACCAGGATCGGGGTCTCGGCGTCGAGCGTCTCGCCCCGGAAGAAGGCCCGGAGTTTGACCGCACAGGCCAACATCAGCGGCACACCGAGTGCCAGCATGCCGACACCGATCACGAAGACGCCGCCGATTCCGCCGAAGGTCGTGTAGCCGTAGTCGGGGTCGATCATGTCCGTGGCGCTCTTGATGAAGGCCCATGTCATGCCGATCGCGCCGAGGAGGGGAAGCAGTCCGCGCAGGACGAAGTTGCGCGCGCTGTCCATCAGGGTGCGCCGGAAGAACCAGACACAGGCGAAGCCGGTGATGCCGTAGAAGGCCACCGCGAGGCCGAGCCACAAGATCGAGTCCTGCAGCGTGTTCTGGCTCACCAACGAGAGGACGATATAGAAGAAGATGGCGGTCGCACCCACGACCAGTGTGCTGAACGACGGTGTGTGGTAACGCGGATGCACCTCGGCGAACTTCTTCGGGATCGCCCCGTACACGGCCATCGCGAGGGTTCCCCGTGCCGTCGGCAGGATCGTGGGTCTGCGTCGACGATGCCGCCGAGATCGCGACCGTGAGCAGGAGCAGCGACGCCATCGTCGCGCCCATCACGGGATCGCCCAAGACCGTCAGGACGTCGTCGATGTTCTCCTCGTTGCCCAGGCCGATGCCGTCGGCCTCGAACCCGGCGTAGGACTGCACCGCGACGGCCACCAGCAGGTAGGTCGCCAGCAGGATCACCGTGCTGACCACGGCCGCCTTGCCCGCGACGACGTCGGCGTTCCTGGTCTCCTCGTTGACGGCGAGGCAGGTGTCCCAGCCCCAGTAGATGAAGATGCACAGGATGACGGCTTCGGCGATCGCCGAGGAGGTGAGCCCGGCCGGTGAGAACCATTCGAGGGAGGGGGTGACCGCCTGTGCCCCGGCGTTGTCGGTGAAGACCTTGCCGAGGGCGATCACGCTGAACAGGCCGAGGATCACGAACTGCACCGCGACCAGGACGCTCTGCAGCCTGTCGGTGATCACGATCCCGCGATAGCTCACCCACGTCATGACGGCGATGAACGCGACACCGAAGGTTACGCGGACGGCGAGCGACTCGGCGGCCGACTCGAATCCGAGGAAGTCCAGCAGGTAGATGCCCGCGATCTCGGCCACGTTCGACATGACGATGATCGCCGAGACCGCGAGCCCCCACCCTCCCAGCCAGCCGACCCACGGACCGAATGCCTTGGTCCCCCAGGTGAACGTCGTGCCACAGTCGGGAGCCGCCCGGTTCAGCTCGCGGTAGGCGAACGCGATGAACAGCATCGGGACGAACGCCACGATGAACATCGCGGGCGCACGGTCACCGACCGCGAAGACGACGTACCCCAGGGTCGCCGCGAGGCTGTAGGCCGGCGCGGTCGAGGCGAGTCCGATGACCACGTTGCCCCAGAGGCCGAGGGCTCCCGTCTGCAAGCCCTTGCCGGCCACGGGATCTGTCGCGACTCTCGCCTCGACCATGCCGTCCCACTTTCAGCGCCGTATCCCCCGTCGCTGGCGGGAAATCTACTGACTCCGTCGCGTAATGGCAATAGGTCAGCGGAATCAGTTGCAAACGACCGCAGGTGCGATAGATTCGGTGCCCGTGCGGATCCTCCTCGTCGGCTCGGGCGGAGTCGGCGACGCCTTCGTGCGCATCGCTGCGGGTCGCGAGTTCTTCGACCGGATGGTGGTGGCCGACTACGACCAGGCGCGGGCGGAGCGCACGGTCGCGGCGGTCCGCCGTCGCCGCGGGGACGACCACCGGTTCGTCGCCGCCCGCGTGGACGCCTCGACCGCCGGCGCCGTCGAGGCGCTCGCCCGCGAGCACGACGTCACGCACGTCATGAATGCGGTCGACCCGCGTTTCGTCATGCCGGTCTTCGACGGAGCCGTCGCCGCCAGCGCGGACTACCTCGACATGGCGATGTCGCTGTCACACCCGCACCCGGATCGGCCGTACGAACAGCCGGGCGTCAAGCTCGGCGACGATCAGTTCGCGAAGGCGGCGCGGTGGGAGGACGCGGGCCGGTTGGCCCTCGTCGGCATCGGCGTCGAGCCCGGACTCTCCGACGTCTTCGCACGCTATGCGGCGGATCATCTGTTCGGCGCGATCGGCGAGCTGGGCACCCGCGACGGCTCGAACCTCACGGTCGAGGGGTACGACTTCGCGCCCTCGTTCTCGATCTGGACGACCATCGAGGAGTGCCTGAGCCCGCCCGTGGTGTGGGAGCGTGACCGGGGCTGGTACACGACACCCCCGTTCAGCGAGCCGGAGATCTTCGACTTTCCGGCCGGCATCGGTCCGGTGGAGTGCGTGAACGTCGAGCACGAAGAGGTCCTGCTGATGCCGCGCTGGGTCGAGGCGGAACGCGTGACGTTCAAGTACGGGCTCGGCACGGAGTTCATCGACGTGCTGACGACGCTGCACAAGCTCGGACTCGACCGCACCGACCCGGTCGGTGTGCGCGCCGCGAAAACCATGGTCCAGGTGAGCCCTCGCGACGTCGTCGCGGCCTGCCTGCCCGACCCGGCCACGCTCGGGGACCGCATGCACGGCAAGACCTGTGCCGGCCTGTGGGTCACCGGGACCGGCAAGCACGGCGAACCGCGCGAGGTCTACCTGTACCACGTGGTCGACAACGCCTGGTCGATGGCCGAGTACGGCAGCCAGTGCGTCGTCTGGCAGACGGCGGTCAACCCGGTCGTCGCGCTCGAGTTGCTCGCCGCCGGCACGTGGTCCGGCGCCGGCGTCCTGGGCCCGGAGGCCTTCGACGCCCAGCCTTTCCTCGACCTGCTGGCCGGCCCCTACGAGTCGCCCTGGGAGCTGCAGGAACGGATCCCCTCCTGAGCCTTTTCTGCCCGCTGACCGCCCTCGACCCACCACGCCACCTGTGGCGGGTTGTCAACGTCTGGAACCCTTCGAGGCGTTGACAAGCAGCCACAAGTCGGCAGCGTCACGCCGGGACGGTCTCGTCGAGGGCGGCCAGGTCGGCTGGGGTCGGCTGCCAGGAACCGGCGCGCACGTTGGCGGCGACCTGGTCGGGGTGGGTCGCGCCGGCGATCACCGAGGCGACCGCCGGCTGAGCGGCGAGGCCGCCGACCGCGACGTCCAGGACGCCGATACCGCGGTCGGCCGCGAAGCGCTCCAGCGCCTCGATGCGGTCGAAGTCGGCCCGTTCGAGACGGGCCGACTGTGCCGCCAGCCTGCTGCCCGGCGGCGCCGGCTGTCCGCGCCGGTACTTGCCGGTCAGCAGCCCGTACTCGAGCGGGAAGTAGGGCAGGATGCCGACGCCCGCGTGCAGGCACGCCGGCACCAGGTCCGCCTCGGCCGACCGGTCGTAGAGCGAGTACTTGTTCTGCGCGCTGACGAACCGCTCGAACCCGGACGTCCGGGCCACCCAGTCGGCGTCGACGACCTGCCAGCCGGTCAGGTTCGACGAGCCCACGTAGCGGACCTTTCCCTCGGTGACCAGCCCGTCGAGCGCGGCCAGGGTCTCCTCGATCGGCGTGACCGGATCGGGCTCGTGCAACTGGTAGAGGTCGATCCAGTCGGTGCCGAGACGACTCAGACTGGCCTCGACCGCCTTCCGGACGTACCGACGCGACCCCCGGGAACCCCAGTCGGGTCCGTTGGCGCCCTGCATGTCCATGCCGAACTTCGTCGCCACGACGACATCGGCGCGACGCCCGGCCAGCGCCGCACCCAGCAGTGTCTCGCTCGTCCCCCTCCCGTAGGTGTCCGACGTGTCGAACAGCGTGATCCCCTGGTCGATCGCCGCCTCGACTGTGGCCCGGGAGGTGTCGGCGTCGGCGCGAACCCCGAAGGCGTTGCAGCCAAGGCCCACCACCGACACGATCAGACCCGAGTCGCCCATCGGGCGGTACCGCATATCGGCCATGTGCCGACCTTAGATGGATGAGTCCCGAGTAGATGTCGGCGGTCGTCGACGAGAGGCGGTCATCCCATGACAGAGCGCCGAGGACACTCGGGCGGCGTGTGGGTCGAGCATCTGGACCGCACTCAGGCTCGCGAGGCCGGCAACGTGATCGCGGCCAGTCACGCGGACTACCCGGGATTTCGGCACGTCTTCCCCGACGCTGCGGTGCGACGGAAGGTGTTGCGTCCGTTCATGGTGGTCACGGCGCGGGACGCTGCGGTTCACGGGTACGCCCTCATCGCCCGAGGCGATGACGGCGTGCTGGGCGCCGCGCTGTGGATGCCGCCCGGGACGTTCCCCCTGTCCGGCACCCGCAAGGCCCGGATGACCGGCGGACTCCTGCGGGTGGCCGTGGCGGCGGGCAGGTCGCTCCCTGCGTTCATGCGTCTCGGCACGGCCCTGGAGAACGCACATCCGTCGGAGCCGTCGTGGTACCTGCAGGCGCTCGGAGTGCATCCCCGCGCACAGCGCCGCAGAGTGGGGACGCGGCTCATGACGCCCGCCCTCGCCCGTGCCGACCAGGCCGGCCTGCCGTGCTACTTGCAGACCTCCGACCCGGCCAACGTCGAGTACTACCGGCGGTTCGGCTTCGAGGTCAGCCAGCCGGCGATCGAGGTCTTCCCAGACGGGCCGGCGTACCTCGGCATGACCCGGCTGCCTACTCGTCGACCGTCACCGTGACCCGGTGCCAGCCCGTCGCGCCGTCGGGTGCGGGCGGTGCCTCCTGTTCGGTCTGGAGCTCCCCGTCCGCGGACGTGGCTCGCACCTGCAGGTCATGGTCTCCGGATTCCGCGTCCCACTCCCATATCCACTGGCACCACGTGTCGGTGCTGGGCACCTCGGCCAGGCGCGCTCGCCGCCAGGGCCCGTCGTCGACGCGCACCTCGACGGCCCGGATGCCGCGGTGCTGCGCCCATGCGACGCCGGCGACGGCCACCCGGCCGGCCGTCACGCTCGCATCCGGCCGCGGCACTTCGATCCGCGAGGCCGTCTTGATCGGCCCGCGTTCGGACCAGCCGCGGGTGCTCCAGTAGGCCTTGAAGTCCGCGAACCGGGTCACCTCGACGTCGACCACCCACTTGGTTGCGCTCACATAGCCGTACAGCCCCGGCACGACCATCCGGACCGGGAATCCGTGCTCCACGGGGAGCGGCTCACCGTTCATCGCCACGGCGAACAGCGCGTCGCGGCCGTCGGTGAGCACCTCCAGCGGTGTTCCCGCCGTCCAGCCGTCGGCCGACGTCGACTTCACGGCGTCCGCGTCCGCGGCGGGTCCGGCCAGCGCGAGCACGTCGGCGACGGGCACGCCGGCCCACAGCGCATTGCCGGCCAGGTACCCGCCCACCTCGTTGGACACGCAGGTCAGCGTGACCCATCGCTCGACCAGACCCATGTCGACGAGCTCGTCGAAGGTCAGGTTCACCTCCCGCTCGACCAGCCCGTGCACCCGCAGGTCCCAGCCCTCGGCCTGCACGAGCGGCACCGCCAGCGCGGTGTCGATGCGGTAGAAGACCTGGTTGGGCGTCCTCCACGGCTCGGCGCCGTCCACGCCGAGGTCGACGCCCGGTGGTTCCTCCACGGTCCGATCCGGGAGGGCGATCGCCTCGCGGGACTCCTCGACCGACGACCGACGGCGCCCGAGCCAGCGTCCCCCGACGAATGCCACCAGACCCAGCCCCGCCACGACACCGATCGTCCGCAGGAACGTGCGACGTCCGTCGCCCTCCCCCCGGCTCACCTCCGCCACGGGCACGCGGACGGCCAGCCGGTCCAGTGCGATCAGCGATGCCCCGGCACCCACGATCGTCGGCAGCAGATCGCCGGCGGACGAGTCGGGACGGCTGGCGACCGCGAGTGCCGCGACCGCGCCCAGGGCCGCCGCAGCCAACAGTCCGGCACCACGGCGGCGGCTCGTCAGCACACCGATGCCGGCGGACAGCGCGGCGAACACCAGGAGCACTCCGCCGATCAGCACGGTCTTGTCAGCGGTTCCGAACCACTCGACCGCGAGGTCCTTCAGCCATGACGGGACCCGGTCGATGAACGCCTCGCCCACGGCGATGACCGGCGTCGCCGTCCTGGCGAGCAGGCCCGCGACGAGCTCGGCTACGCCCAGCCCGAGCGCCGCCGCCGCAAGGCCGGCCAGAGCCGGCAACCATCTCCGCCCGGTCCGGCGTTGCGGGGCAAGCAGCGGTGCCTCGATCACAGCATCCATGGTGCGCCAGATCGGCCGGGTAGCGGGCGTGGATCACATGACGGAAGTGCAACGGCCGCGAGCGGGAGCCCGGGGCGAAGCCGTACCCGGCTCAGGCGACGTCTCGCAGGTGCGGCGCCAGCGCCCGGAACGCCCGACCCCGGTGGCTGACGGCATCCTTCTCGGCCGGCGACATCTCCGCGGTCGTGCGGAACTGTCCGTCCGGGATGAACACGGGGTCGTAGCCGAAGCCGTTGGTGCCACGTGGCTCGTGCGCCAGCCGGCCGGCCAGGCGGCCCTCTTCGACGACCGTTTCGCCCGACGGCGTCGCCAGCGCGGCTGCGCAGACGAACGCGGCCCCCCGCCGATGGTCGGGGACGTCGGCGACCTGGCGGAGGAGCAGCTCGAGGTTGGCGGCGTCGTCGCCGTGCCGGCCCGCCCACCGCGCCGAGAAGACCCCGGGCATCCCGTTGAGCGCGTCGACGGCGAGGCCGGAGTCGTCGGCTATCGCCGGCAGGCGCGTCGCCGTCGCCGTGGCGGTGGCCTTGAGCACCGCGTTCTCCGCGAAGGTCAGGCCGGTCTCGACGACGTCGGGCACGTCGGGGAACCGGGCGACCGACACCAGGTCGACGCTCGCTCCTGCGGCGGCCAGGATGCGCCCGAGCTCGTCGAGCTTGTGCAGGTTTCGAGTCGCGAGGACCACCGTCGGGATGGGCGGACCGGTCATGCGGCCAGGGCCGATCGCTGCAGGTCGGTCAACTCGGCGCAGCCCGCCTCGGCGAGCGCGAGCAGCTCGTCGAGCTCACGGCGGTCGAAAGGATCACCCTCGGCTGTGCCCTGGAGCTCGACGAAGCGCCCGTCGCCGGTCATGACCACGTTCATGTCGGTCGCGGCGCGGACGTCTTCCTCGTAGCAGAGATCGAGCATGGGCTCGTCGTCGACGACGCCCACGGAGACGGCCGCGACCGAGCCGCGCAGCACGTCACCGCCGGCAAGCAGGGCCTGCCCGCGCATCCAGTCGACGGCGTCGGCCAGTGCCACGTAGGCGCCGGTGATCGCCGCGGTGCGGGTGCCGCCGTCGGCCTGGAGCACGTCGCAGTCGAGGACGACGGTGTTCTCGCCCAGTGCGGACACGTCGACGACCCCGCGCAGCGCACGGCCGATCAGCCGTGAGATCTCGTGAGTACGACCGCCGATGCGCCCCCTGACAGACTCGCGGTCGGAACGCGTGTTCGTGGACCGTGGCAGCATGGCGTACTCGGCCGTGACCCAGCCCCGACCGGAGCCCTTGCGCCAGCGCGGCACTCCCTCGGTGACCGAGGCGGCGCAGAGCACGCGGGTGGCGCCGAACTCGATCAACACCGAGCCCTCGGCGTGGTCGAGCCAGCCGCGGGTCATCAGCACGGGTCGCAGCTGTCCGGCCGCACGGCCGTCGGTGCGTGTCATGGCGGGAAGGCTATCGGCGCGCCTCAGATGTCGACGACCAGACCGGACCGC
Organism: Jiangellaceae bacterium; assembly: GCA_035656095.1. GTDB lineage: Bacteria > Actinomycetota > Actinomycetes > Jiangellales > Jiangellaceae > DASRTE01. The sequence goes on along the minus strand of DASRTE010000208.1, from coordinate 9,741 downwards.
GCCAGTGCCACCGGCCCGTCGAAGGCACGGGCGGCGTGCGTCCTGGCGCGGGCCGGATCAGCCCAGGGCGGGACGTGGGTGACGATCAGGCTGCGCACGCCGGCGGCCTGCGCGTGCTCGCCCGCCTCCGTCCCGGTCATGTGCAGTCCCGGCGGGTTGTCCATGCCGTCGGGGAAGCCGGCCTCGCACACCAGCACGTCGGCTCCCCGGGCCAGCTCTACCAGGGATGCGCACGGAGCCGTGTCCCCGGAGTAGACCAGGACCCTCCCGGCGTGCTCGACCCGCAGCCCGAAGGCCAGTCCGGGATGCGCGACCAGTGCCGCTCGGATCCGGAACGGCCCCACCTCGAATCCGGCCTCGGGATAGGGACGGAAGTCGAACTGCTCGGCCATTCCCGGATCGACCGGCAGTCCGTACGCGTTCGCCATGCGGGCCGCCGTCCCCGGTGGGCCCCAGACCGGGATCCGGGACCGCGCGTGTCCCGGACCGTAGCGTCGGGCGACGTAGAGCCCGCACAGGTCGAGGCAGTGGTCGGGGTGCAGATGACTGAGCAGCACGGCGCCGGGGTCGCTGAGCGAGATGTGATTCTGGAGAGCACCCAACGCACCGTTGCCGAGGTCGAGGACGAGCCGCACACCGGCGGCCTCGACGAGGTAGCACGACGCCGCGGAATCGGGGCCCGGCAACGACCCCGAACAGCCGACGACCGTCAGCCTCACCGCAGGGCATCCGCGACGGCGGCGACCTCCGGGCCGAGAAACCGGCGACCCAGCTCGACGAACGGCCGTGGGTCGCCCGTCGCACGGAACGTGTGCACGGGCGGCGGCAGGTCGTCGTCGCGCATGAGCCCGTGCCGGGCGAGCACACGATAGACGTCCTGGGCGGTCTCCTCGGCGCTGCTCACCAGCGTGACACCCGCACCCATGACGTAGGAGATGACACCGGTGAGCAACGGATAGTGGGTACATCCCAGCACCAGGGTGTCGACGCCAGCCGCCCGCACCGGTTCGAGGTACTCGTGGGCCACGCGCTCCAACTCCGGGCCGTGAGTGACGCCGTCCTCGACGAACTGGACGAAGCGTGGGCATGCCTGCGTGGTGATCTGCAAGTGGGGGGCGGCCGCGAACGAGTCCTCGTAGGCCTTGGACGTGACCGTGGCGCGGGTTCCGATCACTCCGACGTGGCCGTTGCGGGTCGCGGCGACAGCCCTGCGGACCGCGGGCTGGATCACCTCGACGACCGGCACTCCGTAGCGCTCGCGAGCGTCGCGCAGCACGGCGCTGCTGGCCGAGTTGCAGGCGATGACCAGCAGCTTCACGCCCTCGCCGACCAACTGGTCCATGACGTCGAGGGCGAAGGCGCGAACCTCGGCGATCGGTCGCGGCCCGTAGGGGCCGCGTGCCGTGTCGCCGACGTAGAGCACGGGTTCGTGCGGCAGCTGGTCCAGTAGGGCGCGGGCGACCGTGAGCCCGCCCACACCGCTGTCGAAGATCCCGATCGGCGCGTCGTTCATGGCCCGAGCAGCGTACGCCAGCGGCCGTCGCGCACCGTCAGGACCGACGGAGATCTCGCCGGACCTTGCGACTCAGCGACCGCAACTCCGCAGGTTTCACCTGGTCGTGGAGCATCGCGGCAAGGATCCGGGCCATCGTGTACCCCGGGTCGCAGCACAGTGCACGCTCGAGGGCGACGCTCACGAGCGGCCCGCCACCCCTCTGGTACGCCACCGAGGCGAGGACCGTGCAGACCGGGGCGGCGTGCTCGTCGAGTGCCCGTTGGGCGAGGTCGGTCAACAGGACGACGAGTTCGTCGACGTGGTCGTCGATGCCCCACGTGGCCAGATCGTCGCGGGAGGTCTTGTCGTGCAGACCGAGCACGATGCGGACGGCGTCGGCGTCGCGGAGGTCTCGGCGGCCGTCGACGTACGCGTCGAGGGCCGTCCGCGCCAGCACGATGGTGCGGTCCGCGAAGCTCACGACGTCGCCGTTCGCGAGCTCTGCGGCCACGTCGTCCGCCACCCGGTCGTAGACCTGGGTGAGCGCAATGCGTCGCAGCGCGACCGGACCACGCACGCTCGCCGCCAGCGCATCACGATCGGGCAGCACGGCCCGCCCGTTCAGTGCGACCTCGCTGGCGAACTGGGCAGCCGCGCCCGTCGGTGACTCTGGAACAGGCGTGCCGCCACTCGGACAGCACGGCTCGGTGCACGTGTAGGAGAACCACCGGCCGGCGCGAACCAGCAATGCCTCCACGACTCCGACATCGCGGGCGACCAGGTGCCGCACCACGCCCTCGACGAGGCCCTTTCGAGGGAGGTTGCCGTCGACGTCGCCCTCCGCCGTGTAGCAGACCACGATGACCGAGCCGGCCCGCTCCATGGTCACGCGGGCGGCGACCTCGGACACCATGGATCTCTGGTGACGCGGTTCGGGGAGGTCGAAACGCATCGTCAGCCCGTTGCGCTTGCGCGGACCGTGCAGGCACATCACGACCAGGCTCTCGCTCGGGTGGAACCCGATGAACGACGGCATGGCGCCGACGATGTCCGGTGGCCCACCCATCCTGACCACGACGGGTTTCGGGATGGCTGTCATGCCGGACGAGGCTGCTCCACGCCGCACTTGCGGACCAGTCCCGATCACCGGGTTGTGGACAACTCGACCACAGCGGCCGGCCCTGTCAGACCCGCGGAGTAGATCTCACGGATCGACCGGCCCGCCCACCATGGAGGCCACCATGAGCACCGGCATGTCGCTCGGCGACGAAGCCGAGCAGTACCTGCGGTCCCTGGCCGCCGAGTCCGCGACCCCGCACGCCGGCGAGTGCCTTCGCTGCTACGTCCGCAGGATGGTCAGCCGTCGTGGCTGCGACAACGGTCTGCGCTGGGTCCGGCGCTGGCAGGGTGCGACGGCTCGGGCTCATCCCGGGCTCATCCGCCAACTCGAGCGCCAGGGTGGCTATTGCGACTGCGAGGTCGTGTTCAACGTCTTCCGCGAGAACGTCCCCGCGCCGTCGGCGCCGCTTCCAGCCTGCCCGGGCGAAGGGCACCCGCCGCCCGGGCCGTGACCGCGTCCCGGTACGGCCGGCACGGTCAGGCCCAGAGCTGGCCGTTCAGGCGCTCAGCCGCCTCATCGACGGTGCCCTCGTAGGCTCCGGTTGACAGGTACTTCCACCCACCGTCCGCGACGACGAAGGCGATGTCGGCACGCTCACCCGCATCGAGCGCCCTGCGGCCCATCGCCAGCGCCGCGTGCAGGACCGCGCCCGTCGAGATCCCGGCGAAGATGCCTTCCACCTCGAGCAGTTCGCGGGTCCGGCGGATCGCGTCGCGCGGGCCGACCGAGAAGCGGGTCGTCAGCACCGACTCGTCGTAGAGCTCAGGGACGAACCCCTCGTCGAGATTGCGCAGGCCGTACACGAGGTCGCCGTAACGCGGCTCGGCGGCCACCACGGCCACCGCGGGCAGCTTCTCGCGCAGGTACCGGCCGACTCCCATCAGGGTGCCGGTCGTCCCGAGCCCGGCCACGAAATGGGTGAGCGTGGGCAGGTCCGCCAGCAGCTCGGGGCCGGTGGAGGCATAGTGCGCCTCGGTGTTCGCCGGGTTGCCGTACTGGTAGAGCAGGACCCAGTCCGGATTCTCCGCGGCCATCTGCTTGGCCACCCGGACCGCCTCGTTCGAGCCGCCGGCTGCGGGCGACGAGACGATCTCGGCCCCCCACATGAGCAGGAGCTGCCGCCGCTCCGCGGACGTGTTCTCGGGCATCACGCAGACCAGCCGGTACCCCTTGAGCCGCGCCGCCATCGCCAGCGATATCCCGGTGTTGCCCGACGTCGGCTCGAGGATGGTGCGACCCGGGCCCAGGAGGCCGTCGCGCTCCGCGTTCTCGATCATCCGCAGTGCCGGGCGGTCCTTCACCGACCCGGTCGGGTTGTGGTCCTCGAGCTTGGCCCACAGGCGCACCTGCGCCGACGGAGACAGGCGGGGCAGCCCGACCAGCGGCGTGTGCCCGACCGAGTCGAGGAGCGAGGCGTACCTCACCAACCGGCCGCACTCCCTCCGGCGACCGCGGGCAGCACGGTCACCGAGTCGCCGTCGTTGACCGGTGTGGTCAGGCCGTCGAGAAAGCGGACGTCCTCGTCGTTGAGGTACACGTTCACGAACCGCCGTAGCCCGCCGTTCTCGACCAGCCGGTCGCGCAGCCCCGGATGCCGCGACTCCAGGTCGTCGATGACCGCCCCGAGCGTCTCACCAGCGCCCGCGACGGCCTTCGCGCCGCCGGTGTACTGGCGGAGGATCGTGGGGATGCGGACCTCGATGGCCATGGCACGGGCTCCTGGAACTCTCGGAACGGTCGTCGGGACAACGCCAACGGGGGTGTCCGGGCCATCATTCCCCACCGTCGACCACGACCTCCTCCTCGGTGACCACGCCGTCCACGATGCGGAACGAACGGACCTCCACGTCGTCGTCGCGCGTCGACACGAGCAGATAGTGGGCGTCGGGCTCGGCGGCGAGCTCGAGGTCGGTGCGGGAGGGATACGCTTCGGTCGCCGTGTGCGAGTGGTAGATGACGACGGGTTCCTCGTCGCGATCGTCCATCTCGCGCCAGACCCGGAGCTGTTCGAGAGAGTCGAAGCGGTAGAAGGTCGGCGACCGCTCGGCATTGGTCATGGGCACCAGGCGCACGGGTCGGTCCGAGCCGATCGGTCCCGCAACGATCCCACACGCCTCGTCCGGGTGATCGCGACGCGCGTGGGCCACGATGGCATCCACGATGTCCCGGCCGATGTTCAGCACGGCCGCCGAGCCTACGGTGCGGCGGCCGCCTGCGTTCGGGCCGCTCCGCGTCTGCGGTCTCGGCGCTCAGTCCAGGCCGGCGGAGAGTGCGCGGACGAGCGTCTCCTGGACCCAGCCGAGCCACTCGTAGACGTCGTGGATGTGGCGGCGCGGGTCGTCGTCGGGTAGTGCCTGCCAGTGTTCCTCGTCACCCTCCTCCACGCCGAGCCGGGTGCCGAGCGCGAGCCGGAGGTCGGTGAGAGTCCGCAGCCACGCCTGCGCCTCGTCGGCATCGAGGTTCAGCCGAGCTTTCTCTCCGCCGGAGTCCAGCGGGTCATCGGACTCCACCGGGCCGATGGCGGCGAGCGAAGCCAGTACCACCGCGGCCGCTTCGGCCTTTGCCTCACGCAGACCTCGTTCGGTGAAGCGGCGGAACTCCGCGGCCGACTCGTCGTCGTCCCGGTAGGCGTCCGGGAACAGCCGCAGCACCACCGGGTCGGTGGGACGCGTCGGGTCGTCGCCGAGCCCGAACGCCGCGGCCAACGGGTCACCGGCCTGACGGGGGTCGCGCTGAGCAGGCTCGCCACGAACGAGTTCGAGCAGCTGGCCGACCAGGGATCGCAGCAACTCGGCCTCGACCTGGTGGAACGCCGCGGTCACTGCGCCGCCGCGGGCCCGCCGGAACGCTGTGCTCAGCCTCGGTCCCCCGCCTTCTGCATCGTGGCCCACAAACCGTAGCTGTGCATGGCTTCCACGTCGCGCTCCATCGCCTCGCGGGTGCCCGAGGACACGATGGCCTTGCCTTTCTCGTGCACGTCGAGCATGAGCTTCTCGGCCTTGCCTCGGGCGTACCCGAAGTATGACTGGAACACGTAGGTCACGTACGACATGAGGTTGACCGGATCGTTCCAGACCACCGTCGTCCACGGCGTGTCGGGTACGACGACCTCGTCGGACTCCGGCCGCTCGACCTCGGCGGGTGCAGTGGTCACGGCCCCATGGTGTCACCCGCGCACCCGTGGCGAGGCACAGGCGACGGCTACGCTGTGGATCGTGCCGGCTGTCGACGGCTCCGGGACCGCGCTGCTCACGGACCATTACGAGCTGACCATGCTTCAGGCCGCACTCGCGGGCGGCAGCGCACAGCGTCGGTCGGTGTTCGAGGTCTTCGCGCGGCGGCTCCCGGAGGGTCGGCGCTATGGCGTCGTGGCCGGAACCGGGCGCCTGCTGAGCGCGATCGAGCGCTTCCGCTTCGACGACGAGACGCTTGCCGACCTGGAGCGGCGCCGGGTCGTCGACTCCCCCACGCTGCAGTGGCTGTCCGGGTACCGCTTCGGCGGCACCATCTGGGGATACGCCGAGGGCGAATGCTTCTTCCCGTACTCGCCCTTGATCGTCGTCGAGGCGAGCTTCGCCGAGGCGGTGATCCTCGAGACGTTGATCCTCTCGGTCCTGAACTTCGACTCGGCGGTCGCGTCGGCCGCGTCCCGGATGACCACGGCAGCCGCCGGCCGCCCGTGCATCGAGATGGGCTCGCGGCGCACCCACGAGCAGGCGGCCGTCGCGGCCGCGCGGGCCGCCTTCATCGCCGGCTTCGAATCGACGAGCAACCTGGAAGCGGGACGGACCTACGGCGTGCCCACGCAAGGCACCAGCGCCCATTCCTTCGTCCTCCTGCACGACGACGAACGCGAAGCCTTCACCGCGCAGGTCGACTCGCTCGGCAAGGGCACGACGCTGCTGGTGGACACGTACGACGTCGCCGAAGCCGTTGCCCTCGGAGTCGAGATCGCCGGGCCGGAGCTCGGGGCGGTCCGCCTCGACTCGGGAGACCTGCTCGTCCAGGCCTACGACGTCCGCGCACAACTGGATGCCCTGGGTGCCACGGCCACCAGGATCGTCGTCACCAGCGACCTCGACGAGCACGCCATCGCGGCGCTCGCCGCGGCACCGGTCGACGCGTACGGCGTCGGCACGGCGCTGGTCACCGGATCGGGTGCGCCGACTGCGGGGCTGGTCTACAAGCTCGTGGCCCGCGAGGGACGCGACAGCGAGGTGGTTGCCGTCGCGAAGAAGAGCAAGGACAAGAAGAGCGTGGGCGGTCGCAAGTACGCCTTGCGCCGCCGGTCTGCCGCCGGCGTCGCCGGGGCGGAGGTGATCGGACTCGGCTCATCTCCGGCTGACGACGGTGACGACCGACCGTTGCTGGTGCCGCTTGTGCGTGACGGCGAGATCATCGGTCACGAGCCGCTCACCGCGGCCCGTGACCGGCACGCAGCGTCCCGCGCCGAACTGCCACCGACCGCGCTGCAGATGTCGCGAGGAGAGCCCGCGATTCCGACGATCTACGAAGGGGAGCCATGACCCGCGCGCTGATCGTGGTCGACGTCCAGAACGACTTCTGCGAAGGCGGCAGCCTCGCCGTCGGCGGCGGCGCCGACGTCGCGTTCGCGATCGCCGGCGTGCTGCGCCGATGGCAGGAGGCCGAGGACGACGAGCGCGAGTACGACCACGTCGTCGCCACGCGCGATCACCACGTCGACCCGGGCGACCACTTCTCCACTCATCCCGACTTCATCGATTCCTGGCCCCCGCACTGCGTGGCCGGGACCGTCGGCGCCGCATTCCACCCGAACCTCGATCCGCAGCCGTTCGACGCGATCTTCGACAAGGGCGCCCACGCCGCCGCGTACTCCGGCTTCGAAGGCCGTTCCCACGAAGGTGTTCCGCTGGCCGACTGGTTACGCTCCCACGAGGTCGCCTCGGTGGACGTCGTCGGGATCGCCACCGACCACTGCGTGCGGGCGACGGCACTCGACGCGGTGCGCGAAGGGTTCGGCACGCAGGTCCTGCTCGGGATGACCGCCGGCGTCGCGCTCGACACGACCGAGCGCGCGCTCGTCGAGATGCGCAGCGCGGGGGTTCAGCTCGACGGTGAGCCCGTGGTGAGGTCGGCCTGAGCGCCGCCGGGTCGTCAGCGGTCGTCGGGCCGGGTGAGGCCGGACTGCACCGCGAACACGACGAGCTGGGCCCGGTCGCGGGCGTGCAGCTTCAGCATCGCCCGGCTCACGTGGGTGCGGACCGTCGCCGGGCTGAGCAAGAGCTCGTCCGCGATCTCGTCGTTGGATCGTCCGGTGGCCACCCACGCGACGATCTCCCGCTCACGTTCGGTCAACTGCTTCAGCTCCGGATGAGGAGCGCGGGCGGGCAGGTCATGTCCCGCGAACTGTTCGATCACCCGACGTGTCACCGACGGAGACAGCAGGGACGCCCCCCCGGCGACCACGCGGATGGCGTGCAGCAACTCCTCCGGCGCGGCGTCCTTGAGGACGAATCCGCTGGCCCCGCCGCGTAACGCCTCGAACACGTACTCGTCGAGCTCGAACGTCGTCAGCATGATCACCCGCACTCCGGCGAGCGCAGGATCGGAGGTGATCTCCCGCAGGGCAGCGAGGCCATCGAGCACCGGCATCCGGATGTCCACGAGAACGACGTCGGGGGTCACCCTCCGCACGACCTCGACGCCGGAGTGCCCGTCGACGGCCTCGCCGACCAACACGGTGTCGGGTTCGGACTCCAGCAGTGTGCGCAGGCCCATCCGAACAAGGGCCTGGTCGTCCACGACGACCACGCTGATCGAGTCGCGCGGCTGGTCGCTCACGGCGGCGATCCCGGTCCAGGCGGAACCGGCAGCCGGGCCGTGACCTCGAACCCGCCGCCAGGGTGGGGTCCGGCGTTCAAGGTGCCGCCCAGGTCCTCCGCCCGGGTGCGCATCGCAGGAATTCCCGTCCCGGCGCCCGGCGGAAGGTTCGCAGCGGCTTGCACGGGACCGTCGTCGAGGACTCGGATCAGAAGCTGGCTGTCCTCGCGCTGGACCAACACCTGGGCCACCCTGCTCCCGGAGTGGCGCAGGACGTTGGTGAGCGACTCCTGCAGGATCCGGTACGCCGCGGCATCGATCTCCGGTGGAAGGCCGCCACCGTCGTCGATGCTCGTCTCGACGTCGACCCCGCCGGCCCGGATCCGTCCGACCAGGACATCGACATCTGTCAGCCCCGCCGCCGGGCGCCGCGGCGCTGACTCGCTCCGCGGTCTCCGCAACACGTCGAGCTCTGCTCGCAGGCCGTCCAGTGACGACCGGCTGGTCGCCCGGATCGCCTCCAGCGCCTCGCGGGCTCTGACCGGGTCGCGGTCGAGGACGTGCAGCGCGACGCCCGCCTGCATGGCGATGACGGCGAGCTCGTGGCCGACGCTGTCGTGCAGTTCCTGGGCCATCCGCAGCCGTTCTTCCGACACGGCTCGGAGACCCGCTGCGGCCCGGACGTCGACATCGGACTCACGACGCACCCGCACCGCCGAGCCGGTGGCAACCGAGGCTGCCACGATCGCCGCCCATGCCAGCGCCCAGGAGAGGGCGCCGAACCACGACCAGTCGTCCCTTGCATCGACGAACCGGACCATCACGGCGGCCAGGGTCACGACGTAGAAGATCGAGGCGTCGACGATCGAACGCCGCAGCGGCAGGCGAGACGCCACGGCGTACACCGCGAAGGGCGCAGTGAACAGGATGGGCCCGAACGGGTAGCCGAGGGCGAGGTAGATGGCCAGGGCCGCGCCACAGACGGCCAGTGTTGCTTCTGGCCGTCGGCGCCGGAGCACCAACGAGAGAGCGGCCAGGGCCACCAGCGCCAGCGCAAGGTGGTCGGCGTACCGGCTGAGCTCCTGGTCCTGTCCGGCCGGGCCCGTGCCGAACAACCCGATGATCAACAGCGGAACCGACAGCCAGATCTCGTTGACCGGGAGGCTCTCGCTTTCGGGCCGACCCGGCTCGGCGTTCATGGATCACGACGATATGCCGATGCCGCAGGGCCGGCATCGTCGTGTGTGCGTAGCCGCGTTACGCACACCTGCGTACGGATGAAGCCGAAACTCGACGGACGCGCGGTGATGCGCGTCCGGGTCAC
>DASRTE010000207.1:0-1505 GCA_035656095.1 Jiangellaceae bacterium | reverse complement strand
CTGTACCAGCGGCGCCTTTCGCCGTTGGCGACCCGCGCACAGGCGCTGAAGGGAGAGCTGTCCGGCATCGCCCACGAGTCCTTCGACGGCGCGCTGGTCGTCAAGGCGCTCGGCCGTGAGGCGGACGAAACCGCCCGGTTTGCTGCCACGGCACGCGAACTGCGCGACGCGAACGTCGCGGTGGGCCGGGTCAGGGGGGCCTTCGACCCGGTGCTGGAAGCGCTGCCCAGCTTCGGCGTACTCGCGGTGCTGCTGGTGGGGTCTGCCCGGATCGCCGCCGGGACCCTCGACCCCGGGGCCGTCGTATCGGTCGCCTATCTGCTGATGGTGGTGGCCTTTCCGGTCCGGGCGATCGGCTGGGTCCTGGGCGAGCTGCCCCGCGCGGCTGTGGGGTGGCGACGCGTCGAACGGGTCCTCCGGGTCAGCGGTGCCTTGCCGTATGGCGACGCCGCGCTGCCCGACGCGACGGATCCGGCCGACGTGCGGGTGCGCGAGGTGTCGTTCGCGTACGTCGACGACCGTGATGTGCTCCATGGGCTCACTCTGGACGTCGCACCGGGACGCACCGTGGCTGTTGTGGGTCCGACCGGCTCCGGAAAGTCGAGCCTGGCCGGTCTTCTGGTCCGGCTCGTGGATCCCCGGACCGGTGAGGTGCTCGTCGACGGCGTCGATGTGCGCCGGCTGGCACGCGGCGTGGTAGCCGAATCCGCCGCGCTTGTGTTCCAGCAGGCGTTCGTGTTCGAGGACAGCGTGCGTGAAAACGTCACCCTCGGCCATCTGGTGTCCGATGCGGAGGTTTGGGCCGCGCTGCGCCTCGCGCAAGCGGACCGGTTCGTGAGGGCGTTGCCCGACAGTCTCGACGCGGTCATCGGCGAACGTGGTGCCACTCTCTCCGGCGGCCAACGACAACGGCTGGCGCTGGCCCGCGCGCTCGTGCGTCGCCCACGGCTGCTGATCATGGATGACGCGACGAGCGCTGTCGACCCGGAGGTCGAGCGACGCATCCTGGCCGGTCTGCGCGACGCCGAGCTGCCGGCGACTGTGGTCGTCGTGGCGTACCGGCGAGCCACGATCATCCTGGCCGACGACGTCGTCTACATCGAGCACGGTCGCATCGTCGGTCGCGGCACACACGACGAGCTCATGACGTCGGTGGACGGCTACCGGAATCTGCTCACCGCCTACGAGCGAGATGCCGCGGAGCGGGCGGCTTTGTTGGCGGATGAAGACGACGACCTGCTGACGGGGGAGGGGGTGGCCAGGTGAAAGCGACGGACACCTCGAGTGTCGGCCACGGAACGGACTCCACCGTCGGCACGATCCGTCGGGGACTGTCGTATTCGCCGGAGATCCGGGCCGGCCTTGGCCTCACCCTCGTCCTGGCGCTGGTGGCAACCGCCGGGCGGGTCGTGGTGCCGATCGCGGTGCAGCAAACGGTCGACCGGGGATTACTGAACCCTGCAGGGCCGGACCTCGGGTTCGTCCGGTGGATGTGCCTGGCGGCC
>DASRTE010000206.1:0-17039 GCA_035656095.1 Jiangellaceae bacterium | reverse complement strand
TCGGCGTAGACCTTCATCGCGTCGCGGACGAGGGCAGCGGTTCCCTCGCCGTTGACGTCGTAGTTCGCCGTGAACCGCGGGTCGGCGACGTACATCTCGCCGAGCCCGATCAGGTAGTCCCGCGTCGGGGTGGTCGTGACCGACAGCCAGTCGACGTGGCGCTGCGTGATCGCCTGCACCTCGTCGCTGTCGGCGGACCTACCCGCCTGGAGCGCCCGCCCGTAGTCGGCGGCGATGTCGATCTGCCGCTGCTGGAACGATCGCTTCTCGGCGTCGCTCAGGGAGCCCCACCAGCGGTCCCCCCGCTCATAGGCCTCGCGCCCCCAGCGTTCCGTGACCTCCTGCTCGTACCGGGTGTGGTCGAAACCGTCGAAGACCTCTTCTGCCATGAGCTCCTCACCTCCTTCCGTCCGTCGCAGCGTGGTTCGCACCGACTCGATCTGTCGCCCGATTCGCCGGCGTTCCTGCTCGAGGAGCGCCAGGTGGGTGCGCAGCGCCGCAGCGGTGTCCTGTTGCCCGTCGAGCACGTCGGCGATGGCCGGCAGGCCCAGCCCGAGCTCTCGCAGGAGCAGGATCCGCTGCAGACGCACGAGGGAGTCCTGGTCGTAGTAGCGGTAGCCGTTGCTGCCGATCCGGCTGGGTGGGAGCAGCCCGACCTCGCCGTAGTGGCGCAGCGTGCGACTCGTCGTGCCGGCGGCCCGGGCGAGGTCCTGGATCGACCACTCCGCCGCGACCGTCCCTCCCGTTCTGGTCATGACCACGAGACTAGAAGTTGACGTTACGTCAATGTCAAGCGCGGGGACTCGTTCACACCCCGACCGGGACGTCGAGCACCCTGCGGAGGAACCTGCCGGTGTGGCTCTCGTCGACCGACGTGAGCTGCTCGGGGGTACCGGTGCCGACGATCGCGCCGCCGCCGGTACCACCCTCCGGGCCCATGTCGATCAGCCAGTCGGCGGTCTTGATCACGTCGAGGTTGTGCTCGATGACGATGACCGTGTTCCCCTTGTCGACCAGACCCTGCAGCACGCCGATGAGCTTGCGGATGTCGTCGAAGTGGAGCCCGGTGGTGGGTTCGTCGAGCACGTACACCGTGCGCCCGGTGGAACGCCGCTGCAGTTCGGAGGCGAGCTTGACCCGTTGTGCCTCACCACCGGACAGGGTCGGCGCCGGCTGGCCCAGGCGCACGTAGCCGAGGCCGACGTCGACGAGAGTGCGCAGGTGGCGGGCGATGCGGTCGATGGGCGCAAAAAACTCCAGCGCCTCGTCGATCGGCATCTCGAGCACCTCGGAGATCGTGCGGCCCTTGTAGTGCACCTCGAGCGTCTCGCGGTTGTAGCGCGCACCGTGGCAGACCTCGCACGGGACGTAGACGTCGGGCAGGAAGTTCATCTCGATCTTGATGGTGCCGTCGCCGCTGCAGTTCTCGCAGCGCCCGCCCTTGACGTTGAAGGAGAACCGGCCCGGCTGGTAGCCGCGGATCTTGGCCTCCTGCGTGTCGGCGAACAGTTTGCGGACGTGGTCGAACACTCCGGTGTAGGTGGCCGGGTTGCTGCGCGGGGTTCGGCCGATCGGCGACTGGTCCACATGGACGACCTTGTCGACCTTGTCCATGCCCTCGATGCGCCGGTGCCGGCCCGGAATCGACCGCGCGGAGTAGAGGTGCCGGGCCAGCGCCGTGTAGAGGATGTCGTTGACCAGCGTGGACTTGCCCGAGCCGCTGACGCCGGTGACCCCGATGAAACAGCCGAGCGGGAAGCTCACGGTGACGTTGCGCAGGTTGTGCTCGCGCGCATCGACGACGGTGAGCTCGTGGCCGGATGCCACGGGTCGGCGGATGGCCGGCAGCGGGATGCTGCGCCGGCCCGACAGGTAGGCGCCCGTGATCGAGCTCTCGTCGCGGAGCAGGTCGTCCACGCTGCCCGAGACCACGATCTGCCCGCCGTGCTCGCCTGCGCCCGGCCCGATGTCGACCACCCAGTCGGCGACCCGGATGGTGTCCTCGTCGTGCTCGACGACGATGAGGGTGTTGCCGAGGTCGCGCAGGCGGATCAGGGTCTCGATCAGCCGGTGGTTGTCGCGCTGGTGCAGGCCGATCGACGGTTCGTCGAGGACGTAGAGGACGCCCACCAGCCCGGAGCCGATCTGGGTCGCCAGCCGGATCCGCTGCGCCTCGCCGCCGGCGAGGGTGCCCGACGAGCGGTCGAGGGTGAGGTAGTGCAACCCAACGTCGACGAGGAAGCGCAGCCGCTCGTTGATCTCCTTGAGCACCCGCTCGGCGATCTGGCGTTCGCGGTCGGTCAGCGTCAGGTCGCGGAGGAAGGTCAGGCAGTCGCCGATCGGCAGGGCGGCCACCTCGGCGATGCTCATGCCGCCGAAGGTGACCGCGAGGCTCACCGGCTTGAGCCGTGCGCCGCCGCAGGCCGGGCACGGGACCTCGCGCATGAAGCCCTCGTACCGCTCGCGGCTGGTGTCGGACTCCGCCTCGGCGTGGCGGCGCTGGACCCAGGGGATGACACCTTCGTAGGTGGTGTAGTACGAGCGCTCGCGCCCGTACCGGTTGCGGTAGCGGACGTGGACCTGGCCGTCGTAGCCCTGGATGAGCGCCGTTCGGGCCGGCGCCGGCAGCCGGTCGAACTGGACGTCGGTGCGGAACCCGACCGTCTCGGCCAGCGCCTGCACGATGCGGATGAAGTACTCGGAGCTCTGCCCGCCGGACCAGGGCGCGAGGGCGCCGTCGTCCAGGCTCCGGCTCGGGTCGGGGACGACGAGCTCGGGATCGACCTCCATGGTGGTGCCGATGCCGGTGCACACGGAGCAGGCGCCGAACGGGGAGTTGAACGAGAACGACCGCGGCTCCATCTCCTCGAACGACAGGTCGTCGTAGGGGCAGTAGAGGTGCTCGGAGAAGACCCGCTCGCGGTGCGGATCGTCCTCGGCGAGGTCGACGAACTCGAGCGTGACCAGACCGCCGGACAGTCGCAGCGCGGTCTCGACGGAGTCGGTGAGCCGGCGCTTCGCCGAGCTCTTGACGGTGAGCCGGTCGACGACGACCTCGATCGTGTGCTTCTGCTGCTTCTTCAGCGTCGGTGGATCGGTCAGCTGGTGGACGACGCCGTCGACCCGGGCCCGCGAGTAACCCTGGGTCTGCAGTGTGCGGAACAGGTCGCCGTACTCTCCCTTGCGGGCCCGCACGACGGGCGCGAGCACCTGGAACCGCGAGCCCTCGTCGAGCTCGAGCACCCGGTCGACGATGGACTGAGGCGTCTGCCGGCCGATCGGCCGTCCGCACACCGGACAGTGCGGCCGCCCGGCCCGGGCGTACAGCAGGCGGAGGTAGTCGTAGACCTCGGTGATGGTCCCGACGGTGGACCGAGGGTTGCGTGAGGTGGACTTCTGGTCGATCGACACCGCCGGGGACAGCCCTTCGATGAAGTCGACGTCGGGCTTGTCCATCTGACCGAGGAACTGCCGCGCGTAGGCGGACAACGACTCCACGTACCGGCGCTGACCCTCGGCGAAGATCGTGTCGAAGGCCAGGCTGGACTTACCCGAGCCCGACAGCCCCGTGAACACGATGAGTGCGTCACGGGGCAGGTCGAGCGAGATGTCCTTGAGGTTGTGTTCGCGGGCCCCGCGGATGATGAGTTGGTCCACCACGGCGCCCAGGCTATGTGCCGACGGCGACAAGGTCGCCATCGGCACATCCGACCGGGGCGGGAGCAGCGGTCAGTCGTGATCCGGCCCGTCGTCCTCGCCGCCACGACCATGGCCGCTGCCGTCATCGTCGTCGTCGTCGTGACCGTTGTCGTCGCGACCGTCGTCGCCCCGCCCGTCACCGGACTCGCGCTTCACGACGTCGCCTGTCATCGAGTCGACCTCGACCTCGTGGTCGCCGACGAACTCGACGTCCCAGATCAGCCTGCCGTCCTCGAGTTCGAGGTCGATCTCCTCGACCACCAGGGTGCCTCCGCCGCCGAGCGCGGCACGCGCGATCTCGACCGCCTGGTCCGAGGAGACCTCCGGCTGGCCGGACCCGGGGGCTGCGGTCTGGTCATCCCGGCTCGGCGTCGGGTCGAGTGTGTCGTCCGACGCCGGTGTGCCTTGCGGCGAGGACGTTGCGGACGCGCTCGGCGCCGAACCGGTCGTTCCGGGGTCGGACGGTCCGCTGGCGGCGACCGCCACCAGTGCCGATCCACCGATCACGAGGGCGCCGCCGACGCCCGCGGCGGTCAACCAGGTCTTCCTGAGCATGGCCTTCTCCTTCGCTCCAGGACACCCGGTGCGGGTGTCGTGGTACGAGGCTCGTCGGCCGTGACCTAGCGCCGCGCTACCGCGGCCCTAACGGACGCCTAAGCCCACCCAGGTCGAGGATCACCTCGGCGCCGCCCATAGCCGACCTACCGGTCGCGAAGGCACCCCCGGACGACTGGGCCACCCGCCGGGCGATGTCGAGGCCGAGACCGGTCGATGCCGCCCTGCTCGCGCCGCGGTCCACGTCGGCCCCGGTGAACCCCGTGCCCGCGTCGGCCACGACGACCCGCGCACCCCCGTCGTCACGGCGCTCCAGCCGCACCTGGAAGGCCGTGCCGTCCGGAGTGTGGGCGAAGACGTTTCCGAGCAGGGCGTCGACAGCAGCGGCGAGGTCGGCGGCGGCGACCCGCACCGGCAGCGGGCCCGGCGCCACGGCGGCGTCGACGCGACGGTCGGTGTCCTCGGCGAGCACCGACCAGAACGCCACCCGGTCGGCCATGACCTCTGCGGCGTCGCAGCTCGCACCGCCGCCGGCCGCCTGGTCCGACCGGGAGCGGGCGTCGTTGATGACCTGCGTGACGGCACGCTCCAGGGCGTCGACGCTCTCGACGATCCGGCCGGAGCGGTCACCCTCCGGCAGCGCCTCGGCCTCGAGCCGGAGGACGGTCAACGGTGTCCGCAGCCGGTGGGACAGGTCTGCCACGCCCTCGCGCTCCTCGCGCAGCATGCCTCCGATGCGGTCGGCGAGGTGGTTGAGGCCGGCAGCCACATCGCGGATCTCATCCGGGCCACCGGGGACGACCCTGGCGTCGAGATCGCCCGCCGCCAGCCGGTGGGACACCTGCGACGCCTCCACCACCGGACGGACCAGGCTTCGGGCCAGCCGGTCGGCCACCAGCACGCCGAGGGCGACCAGGCCGGCGCCGAGGGCGGCGAGCACCAGCCAGGTCCGCACGACGCCGTCGGCGAGCTCCGTCGCGGCCACGAACGTCTGGATCACCGCTGTGCCCTCGGGGAGGCCCACCGCGACGAGCACGACACGCCCGCCGTCCGCCTCCGCGACCAGGCTTTCGCCGCGTGTCGCCGCCAGGTCGACCGCGTCCGACCGTTCCGCGGGGGCTCCGACCGAGCTGCCGTCGGGGTAGAACACGGTGAACGGCTGGTCGGTGTCGGCCTGTGCCGCGGCCAGGGCGAGCTCGACCGTCTCGCCGTCCGAGGTCGCCACGACGGGGGTCAGGGCGCTGGCCCGCCCGGCGGCCCCCGACACGGCCTGGTCGGCAGTCGTCGAGCGGATGAGCAACGCCAACGGCACCAGGAACGCCACCAGGACCAGCGAAGTCGTCGCCGCGACGAGCAGCGCCAGCGCCCTCCTCACGGCGTCACCGGCCGGCCGGCCCGGGCCCGCTCACGCCGGTGGCGGTGTCAGCTTCACGCCGACGCCGCGCACGGTGTGGATGAATCTCGGCTCCTGCGCCGTCTCCCCCAGCTTGCGGCGCAGCCAGGACAGATGGACGTCGACGGTCTTGTCGGCGCCGCCGTACGGCGCCTGCCACACCTGGGTCGACAGCTCCCGCTTGCTCACGACCTGGCCGGGGCGGGCCGCCAGGTAGTACAGCAGGTCGAACTCGCGGGGGGTCAGCTCCAACGTGGACCCGTCGAGCACGGCCACCCGCGAGCGCGGGTCGATGCGCAACCCGCCCACGACCACCGTCGGGTCGGTGTCGGCGTCGGCACCGGCCCGGCGAAGGACGGCACCGATCCTCGCGTGCAACTGCGCGCCGCTGAACGGCTTGACCAGGTAGTCGTCCGCACCCGCGTTCAACGCGGCGACGATCTCCGGATCGCCGTCCCGCGCGGTCGCCACGATCACGGGAACGTCGTCGACGGCGCGCAGCATGGCCAGCACCTCGCGACCGTCCAGGTCGGGTAGACCGAGGTCGAGGACGACCAGGTCGGGATGTTCGGTCATCGCGAGCTGGAGTCCCTGCCCTCCCGTCGCGGCCGACGAGACGGCGTGCCCGTGCTCCCCCAGCGCCCGGATCAACGCCGAGCGGATCGTCGGATCGTCCTCGATGAGGAGCACGTGGACCACGCGGGAACGTTATCCGAGTCGGGCCGCCGGCAGCCGGTCCGGAAGGGGACGTTACGGCGGCATTAGCCTGGCGTTATGGTCCGGTGCGGCAGGCTCAGCGTGTGAGTGACGGTTCCAGGCGGATCTCCCGCGGTCTGGCCGTGTCGGGGTGGCTCGTGACCGCGGCGCTTGCCGCGGGCGTCACGCTCGCGGCGGTCTCGGTGCTCGGCTCCGGAATCTTCGGTGGCTCGACCCACACGATGAGCCAGGACGAGGTCGACCGGGCGCTCGCGGCGGTCACCGTGACGCCCGAGCCCGACACGGCAAGCTCGCCGGCCTCGACCGGCACCTCGGCACCGTCTCCGTCCACCGACCCACCCGAGCCGGCCGGGTCGGATCCCACCGTCGTCAGCAGCGCCGGGGGGCGCGTGATCGTACGGTGTACGGGACCGGAGGCCGAGGTCCTGTCGTGGACGCCGGCCCAAGGCTTCCGGACGAAGAAGGTCGAACGCGGACCGGCACCCGAGGTGCAGGTCGAGTTCGAGTCCGACGACAGGGACGTCAAGGTCGAACTGCGGTGCGAGGACGGCAGGCCCACAGCCGAGATCGACGACGACGAGGATTGAGCGGGGCCGCGGGTCGCCCGGCTTGACCGTGCGCTTACGGTCGACATCGTGCAGGAGTTCCCGTCGACCCAGCCCGCCGACCGGTCCGAGCCGGAGCAGGACACCGCAGGGGTCGGCCCGGTCACCGCGGCCACCGACCGGATGGTCCGCAGCGTCGAGCGGCTCGACCAGCCGGCGATGGGTGAGCCGAGTCTGTGCACCGGATGGACCCGCGCCCACGTGGTGAGTCACGTCGCACGCAACGCCGACGCGCTGTCCAACCTGCTCACCTGGGCCGGGACCGGCGTCGAGACGCCGATGTACGTCAGCGCGCAGGCGCGCGACGCCGACATCGCCACCGGAGCGGGACGCGATGCCGGCGCCATCCTCGATGACCTGCGGGCGTCCGCGCAGCGGTTCGCGACCGCCGTCGCCTCCCTGCCGGACGAAGCCTGGGAGCGCCAGGTGAGGATGGGACCCGCCGCCTCAGGGGCAACGATTCCAGCGCGCCGGGTCCTCTGGCAGCGCCTCAAGGAGGTCGAGATCCATCACGTCGACCTCGCGGCGGGGTACACGCCGGCCGACTGGGCACCCTGGTTCGTCGACCGGGCGCTGGCCGAGACGCTGCGGATGTTCGGACGCCGCGACGACGTCCCCGGCCTGACCCTGGTCGTGGACGGCACATCCGAGCGGCTCGGTTCCGGTGGCGACACGACGGTCTCCGGCCCGTCGGTGACCGTGCTCGGCTGGCTGACCGGGCGCTCGGCGGGTGGCGGCCTCACGGTCGACCCTCCCGGGCCGTTGCCACCCCTGCCGGCCTGGGCCTGATGAACCGCTACAGCGGGCGGGTCGAACCGGGCGGGACGCCCGACGTCCGTGAGCTCGCCCACGTGATCATCACCAAGGCCTCGGTGGGCCCGGCGGACAACAACGTCTATGTCCTGCGCTGCCGCCGCACCGGCGAGGAGCTCGTGGTCGACGCGGCCGCCGAGCCGGAACGCATCCTGGCACTGTGCGGCGAGGGGCCACTCGTCCGGGTGGTGACCACCCACCGCCATCGCGACCATTGGCAGGCGCTCGCCGAGGTGGTGGAGCGCACCGGCGCGGCCACCGTCGCGCACCCGGACGACGCGCCCGCGATCGACGTGGCGACGACGGAGCCGGTGACCGGCGGCGACCGGGTGGTCGTCGGTTCCGTCGAGCTCGAGGTCATCCACCTGGTCGGCCACACGCCGGGCGGCATCGCCCTGCTCTACGACGACCCGACCGGGCCTCCTCATCTGTGGACCGGCGACAGCCTGTTCCCCGGGGGACCTGGCCGGACGACGAACGCCGAGGAGTTCACCGCACTGATGGGCGACCTGGAGGAGAAGGTCTTCGCCCGGCTGCCGGACGAGACGTGGGTCTACCCCGGACATGGAGCGGATACCACGCTCGGCACCGAGCGGCCACGGCTGCGCGAGTACCGCGACCGCGGCTGGTGACACCTTCGGGGAGAATGGCGGCATGGCCCGCGGCCCCAGGAGGAGTGAAGTCGTCGTCGTCCTGCTCGCGCTGGTCGCTGTGGCAGTCATCGTCGCCCTCGCCCTGACCGGCACGGAGCCCGTATCGGTTCCCCCGGCAGAGATCCCCGAGCCGACGCCGACGGCGCCACGCGCCCCGCTGACCGGCATCGTCGTCGACGACGTGGCGGCGCTGGATCACCCGGCCGTCGCGATCAAGGTCTCCGACGTCCGGCAGGCGCATCCTCAGACCGGCGTCGACCGGGCCGACATCGTCTTCGTCGAGCCCATCGGAGTCTCGTACACCCGGCTCGCTGCGGTGTTCCACTCGGACGTCCCGGAGTCGGTCGGGCCGGTCCGCTCGATCCGTCCGCCGGACGCGCCGTTGCTCGGCCCGATGGCGCCGGTGTTCGGCAACACCATGGGTGCGCAGTGGGTCGTCGACTACGTCGACGCGACGGCGAACGTGGACGACCTCGGGACCCTGCGGGTGAGCGGCTCCGGAGCTTACGTCCAGGACGCCACGCGGCCCCGGCCGGACGACGTGTTCGCGAAGCCACTGGTGCTGCTGGACCTGTCGGATTTCGCGGATCCACCGGAACCGTACTTCGCGTACGCGTCCGACACCGAGCCCAGCTCGGCCGAGCGGGCCGGCGGGCCAGGGATCTCCGTGGAGGTTCCGTACGGTCCGGGGTGGAGCGTGACCTGGACGTACGACGACACGGCCGGCCGCTATCTACGGCAGCAGCCCTGGGGCCCGCACGTGACGACGGAGGGCACCCAGGTCGGCGCGGTGAACGTGCTGATCCTCGAGGTCGCGTCGGAGACACGCAAGATCGGGGCAGGCTCCGGCGCGCCGGTCCCGGTCCTGGACCTGATCGATGCCTCCGGAGAGTTCGTCGCCCTGGCCGGCGGCCGATCCGTGAGCGGCACCTGGTCGAAGGCAGGGGCCAACGAACCGTTCCGGCTGCGCACCGACGATGCCGGGGACCTTCTTCTCTCCCCGGGCAACACCTGGGTCGAGCTGTCGGCACCATCGGCGGACGTCACGGTCCACTGACCGGTCACGTCCCGGGCGTCACCCCGTGGGCCTAGCGGACCGCTCGGCACGGCGGACGTCGCGGCGTGTCTTGCCCAGGCTGGCGATCGTCGTGACTGCCAGCGTGGCGACGATCACGGCCAGTGAGAGCCAGATCGGCACCTCCGGCACGTTCTCCAAGGGCTTGCCGCCGTTCACGAACGGCAGGTTGTTCTCGTGCAGGGCGTGCAGGACCAGCTTGACCCCGATGAATCCGAGGATGACCGCGAGGCCGGTGGAGAGGTAGATCAGCCTGTTCAGCAGTCCACCGATCAGGAAGTACAACTGGCGTAGGCCCATCAACGCGAAGATGTTCGCGGTGAGGACGATGAACGCCTCCTCGGTGAGCCCGAAGATCGCCGGGATCGAGTCGACGGCGAACAGGATGTCGGCGGAGGCGATCGAGATGAACACGATTACCATCGGTGTGAACAGCTTCTTGCCGTCGACGCTGGTCCGCAGCTTGACCCCGTCGTACTCCCGGCTCAACGGGAGTACCCGCCGGGCCCGCCGGATGACGGCGTTCTCGTACTCGTCGTCGCTGGGGTCGGCGTCCCGGTGCATCTGCTGGTTGGCCAGCTTGACCGCGGTGTAAACGAGGAACAGCCCGAACAGGTAGAACACCCAGGCGAACTCGTTGATGGCCACCGCACCGATCAGGATGAAGATTCCGCGGAGCACGATCGCCAGCAGGATGCCGAACATCAGCACCGACTGCTGGTACGGCCGCGGCACCCGGAACTGGGCCATGATGATCACGAAGATGAACAGGTTGTCGACGGAGAGGCTGTACTCCGTCAGCCACCCGGCGTAGAACTCGGCCGCCGCCTGCCCACTGGCCACGACGACCATGACGGCGCCGAAGATCAGCGCGAGCGCCACGTAGAACGAGACCCACAGGCTCGCCTCCCGGATCGAAGGCTCACGCGGTCGGCGAGTGACGATGACGAGATCGGCCACCAGCAGCGCGCCCAGCACGACGAAGGTGCCGACCTCGAACCAGACGGGCAGATCCAACACGAAACAGAGTTCCTCTCTCCGGTCGATCGGGTGCGCCGCGCGCGCCACACACCGGCCGGAGGTCTCTTCCACCCGAGGTCGGGCCGGCGGTACCGGGTGGCCCAGCAGGGCACCAACCGTGATGACGACACCGCCGCGAAGGAATACTCCCCTCCACGCGGGACCATTCTCTCACGGCCCGTGGACCCTGGTGCTAGCCCGCCGGCTCAGGGCGCTGGCGCCTGGGCAGCTTGGCCACGACCGTGGCGTACGAGTCGTCGACCGCCTGCAGCAACTCGTCGTCGGGGATGGCCCCGCCGTGGCGCAGCGTGTTCCAGCCGGAGCGGCCGATGTAGGCCATGACGCTGGCGTCATCGGGGTAGCGCAGCAGCCATTCGTCGGCCTCATCGCGGGTGCTCCCGCATTTGACGCCCACCGAACCGCCGGACCCCAGAAAGGCGAAGATCTTGTCGCCGACCTTCGCGACGACGTCGCCGTCCCACGGCTCGTCCTGCCAGGCTCCCGGCTTGGCCAGGCAGTACACGAGCAGGTCGTCGGGTGTCAGCGCGCCACCCCCGCCTCGTGCATCCCCCGCAGCTCCCTCTTCAGCTCGGAGACCTCGTCGCGCAGCCGGGCGGCCAGCTCGAACTGGAGCTCGCCGGCCGCGGTGTGCATCTGGTCGGTGAGCTGCTGGATCAGCTGGGCGAGGTCGGCGGCGGGCATGCCGGCCAGCTCGGCGGCATGGCGGCCCGCATCGGACGTGCTGCGCATGCCCGGCACCGGGGCCTTGCCACGACTCTGGGTGCGTCCGGAACCGCCGATGAGCGCGTCGGTGTCGGCGTCCTCGCGCGCCAGCAGCTCGGTGATGTCGCTGATCCGCTTGCGCAACGGCGTCGGGTCGATTCCGTGCTCTGCGTTGAAGGCAACCTGCTTCTCGCGCCGCCGGTTGGTCTCGTCGATCGCGTTGCGCATCGACGGGGTGACGGTGTCGGCGTACATGTGCACCTGGCCGGAGACGTTGCGGGCGGCCCGGCCGATCGTCTGGATCAGTGAGGTTCCCGAGCGCAGGAACCCCTCCTTGTCGGCGTCGAGGATGCTGACCAGCGAGACCTCCGGCAAGTCGAGGCCCTCGCGGAGCAGGTTGATGCCCACCAGCACGTCGAAGTCGCCGGTCCGCAGGCCGCGAAGTAGCTCCACGCGCCGCAGCGTGTCGACCTCGCTGTGCAGGTAGCGCACGTTGATGCCGTGTTCGAGCAGGTAGTCGGTGAGGTCCTCGGCCATCTTCTTGGTCAGCGTGGTGACCAGAACCCGTTGGTCGCGGCCGGTACGGGTCTTGATCTCGTCCATGAGGTCGTCGATCTGGCCCTTGGTCGGCTTGACCACGACCTCGGGGTCGACCAGGCCGGTCGGCCGGATGATCTGCTCGACGACGCCGCGCGCCTTGCCCATCTCGTACGGGCCTGGGGTGGCCGACAGGTAGATCGTCTGGCCGACGCGATCGAGGAACTCCTCCCAGCGCAGCGGACGGTTGTCGATGGCACTGGGCAGCCGGAAGCCGTGGTCGACCAAGGTGCGCTTGCGGCTCATGTCGCCCTCGTACATGCCGCCGATCTGCGGGACGGTGACGTGGGACTCGTCGATGACCAGCAGGAAGTCCTCGGGGAAGTAGTCGAGCAGACAGTTGGGCGCACTGCCGGGAGCGCGGCCGTCGATGTGCCGTGAGTAGTTCTCGATACCGGAGCAGAAGCCGACCTGACGCATCATCTCGACGTCGTAGGTGGTGCGCATGCGCAGCCGCTGCGCCTCCAGCAGCTTGCCCTGGCGTTCCAGCGTCTGCAGGCGCTCGTCGAGCTCGGCCTCGATGCCCTCGATCGCGCGCTCCATCCGCTCCGGGCCCGCGACGTAGTGGGTCGCGGGGAAGACGTGCACGACGTTCTCCTCGCTGATCACCTCGCCGGTGAGGGGGTGCAGGGTGGTGATCCGCTCGATCTCGTCGCCGAAGAACTGGACCCGCAGGGCAAGTTCCTCGTACATCGGAATGATCTCGAGCGTGTCGCCGCGTACCCGGAAGGTTCCCCGGGTGAAGTTCTGGTCGTTGCGGGCGTACTGGATCTGGACCAGGCGGCGCAGCAGCGCCTCGCGGTCGCGCTCCTCGCCGACCCGCAGCCAGACCATGCGGTCGAGGTACTCCTGTGCCGAGCCGAGGCCGTAGATGCACGACACCGTGGCGACGACGACGACATCACGCCTGGTCAGCAGGCTGGCCGTCGCAGCGTGGCGCAGCCGCTCGACCTCCTCGTTGATCGAGGAGTCCTTCTCGATGTAGGTGTCGGTCTGCGGGATGTACGCCTCCGGCTGGTAGTAGTCGTAGTAGGAGACGAAGTACTCGACCGCGTTGTTCGGCAACAGCTCACGGAACTCGGTGGCCAGCTGGGCGGCCAACGTCTTGTTCGGTGCCATGACCAGCGTGGGCCGCTGGACCCGCTCGACCAGCCATGCCGTCGTCGCGCTCTTGCCGGTGCCGGTGGCTCCCAGCAGGACGACGTCACGCTCACCGGCACGGACCCGTCGCTCGAGTTCGTCGATCGCCTGCGGCTGGTCGCCGGAGGGCTGCCAGTCGCTGACGACGCGAAACGGCGTCATGTCGCGCTTGATCTCGGTCACGGGGCGCACGGAACCACCGTACGTCGAGGGTCCGACAGGCCGCCGCGGACGTATCCGGAGGTGCGGGTCAGGTCGGCGCGGAGGTCCATCCGGTGCGGTCGGCCCAGGCGTCGGCCGTCGCCAGCGTGAAGAGCATCCACGGTGTCTTTGCCTCCGCGTAGTCGTCGATGCTGTCGTGCGGCGCCGCCGCGAGCTCACGTTTCAGCCGGGCGTAGTCACCGGAAGCGCCCGGAGTGTCCCGCAGGTAGTCGCGAAGCAGCAGAGCGTCGCGCCAGGTGGACGAATCCGCCGGACGGACGTGGCAGTTGACGGCCTGGCCGGGATCGGCGTTCTGGACCATCGCCTTGTCCCCGGTCCCGCCGTCGCGGGCATGGTCCCACCACCGGCCCGTGAGCCGCACCAGGCCGACGGCCGCGAGATCCTCGGCCACCCCGGTCGCCGTCGCCATGTCGTCGACCACCACCTGCAGGTCGATCACGTCCTTCGCCGGCAGGCCGGGCACCGATGTCGACCCGATGTGATCGACCCGGTGTGCCCGGTCACCTGCGACGGCTCGCAGCCTGGCGACCAACCGTGCCGCCGTCACCGGCCATTCCGGGTCGGGCGCGACGACGACGGCCCGCAGTGGCCGCTCGGCGGCTCGACCGGCCCGCAGGTTCGCCTCGAACGGGACCATTCGCTGCTCCCAGACGATGTCGACGAGGGCCAGCACCGCGCCGGGAGGACCGGCGTTGTCCAGCCACACGTCGGCCGCCGCGCGACGAGCAGCGTCGCCGGCCTGCGATCGCACCCGTGCCCACGCGTCCTCGGCGTCCATGCCCCGCTCGGTGACCAGCCGCCGAACGCGCTCCTCGGCGGGCGCATGCACGACGACGACGAGGGGAAATCCCACCCCCAGACCGTTCTCGACCAGCAGCGGGATGTCCTCGACGACCACCGCGTCGGCCGGCGCACGGTCGACGAGCACCGACCTGCGCTCGGCTACGAGGGGATGCACGATCGCGTTCAGTGCCTGCAGTCGAGACGAGTCCTGGAAGACGATCCGGCCAAGGGACGCCCGGTCCAGTGAGCCGTCCCGGGCGACGATGCCCGGCCCGAACTCGGCCACGACGGCGTCGAACCCGGCCGTGCCGGGCTCCACCACCTCGCGGGCCAGCCGGTCGGCATCGATCAGGACGGCGCCCTGGCCGACGAGCCGCGAAGCGACGGTCGACTTGCCCGATCCGATTCCCCCGGTCAGCCCGACGCGCAGCATGGGCGGCAGCCTAGGCTGCCGCCCATGCCGGCTCGGATCAGGCCGCGGCCTGCTCGTCGGCCGCCTCGGCGGTCGGCGTAGGCCCGGCGGTCACCGGGATCCGCTGAGCGGTCGAACCGGCGTACACACCGGCGACCCGGACGGTCAGGATGCCGGCGTCGTACGCAGCCGAGACGTCGTCGCCCGTGACGTGCTGCGGAAGGGTGAACGAGCGACGGAACGTTCCGTAGCGCACCTCGCGCAGCGACCGGCCGTCGCGCTCCTCCGCCCGCTCGTCGCGGCGCTCGCCGCTGACGACCAGCCGCCCACCGTCGACCTCGACGGAGATGTCGCGGTCGGCGTCGAGACCGGCCAGTTCGAGGCTGACCAGGGCGTCGTCGCCGTCGCGGACGACCTCGGCCGCCGGCACGAAGCGGGTCCGGCGCCCGGTGTCGGGGCCGATGGCGGTGCGGAACAGGGCGTCGAACTCCGCGAACGGGTCGCGCCGGCCACGCAGGACCAGGGTGTTCATGGATGACCTCCGAATGAGTCTGTCGCGGCCGTCGGTGGCCGCCATCTCGTACAACTTGAGTCGAAGACGCTCAATTCCAGCGTTGTCCCGGGGGGTGGGTGTTTCGTTCTCGGCGAACGTCGTGACCTGCTCAGGTGACGGCGGGTGTCGGCGTGGGCGTCGCGTCAGGGACGCCCATCGCCGCCTCGGCGAGCCCGAGCAGAACCACCCGCTCCGCATCAGCCGGCACCACCTGGCGGGCCAGCGTCACGACCAGCGTGCTGTCACCGACTCCGGCGACGTAGGTGATGCCCGCGGCATCGGCGATCAGGAAGCCGTCCTGGCCGCCCGCTGCCAGGGCCTCGATCTGCTGGCCGGAGGACCGCGCCGAGCCGACGGTGTCCTCGACCCGGGCGGTAGCGGCGGCTTCGTCGACGTATCCGCTCACCGCGATCTCGACCTGCGGCGGCGGCGCCTGGCCACCTGCCGGCGCGGGCCGGACGCCGTACTGGCAGGTCAGCCGGGCCGTCCGGCCCGACTCGCCCGGGAAGTCGTCGGCGTACACGCGATTGGTGCTGCCCCCCAGGGGCACGGCGACGATCCGGACGACCTCCGTGAACGGGATGACGTCGTCGCAGCTCTGCGGGACCGAGAGGCTGGTCACGCTCGATGATGGGGACCCGCCAGGTGTGGTCGGTCCCCCCGTGGTGGTGTCTACCGAGGGCACCGGCACCGTGGCCTCGTCGTCCCCGTCGCCGGTGCACCCCGCGGCCACGACGGCGAGCAGGGCGAGGACCAGGCTTCGGACCACACGCCCACGGTACGGTTCCGCTTCGACTTGTGGCTGGTTTGGCACGCCTCACCGGCGCGGGAGACGTTGCCAACCCGCCACAGGACGCGGGGGGCGGTCAGTTGCCGGTGAGCTTCTCCCGGAGCGCCTGCAGCGCCTCGTCGGAGGCCAGCGTGCCGCCCTCCTCGGCCTCCTTCTCCTCGGTCGAGGAGTAGGACGACGGAGCCTCGCCGCCCACCTCGGCGTCGGCTGCCGCGGCGGTCTCGATCTGGCTCTTGTGGGCCTCCCAGCGCGTCTGGGCCTCGGCGTACTGCCGCTCCCACTCCTCGCGCTGCGTCTCGAAGCCGGGCAGCCAGTCGTTGGTCTCCGGGTCGAAGCCGTCGGGGTACTTGTAGTTGCCGGCCTCGTCGTACTCGGCCGCCATGCCGTACAGCGTCGGGTCGAAGTGGTCGGCCACGGCTGCGGCGGCGTCGCCCTCGTTGGCCTGCTTGAGCGAGAGCGAGATGCGGCGGCGCTCGAGGTCGATGTCGATGACCTTGACCATCACGTCGTTGCCGACCTGGACGACCTGCTCGGGAATCTCCACGTGGCGTTCGGCCAGTTCGGAGATGTGCACCAGGCCCTCGATGCCGTCGTCGACGCGGACGAACGACCCGAACGGCACCAGCTTGGTGACCTTGCCGGGGACGATCTGCCCGATCTGGTGGGTCCGGGCGAACTGCTGCCACGGGTCTTCCTGGGTCGCCTTGAGCGACAGCGAGACCCGCTCGCGGTCCATGTCGACGTCGAGCACCTCGACGGTGACCTCCTGGCCGACCTCGACCACCTCGGAGGGGTGGTCGATGTGCTTCCAGGACAGCTCGGACACGTGGACCAGGCCGTCGACGCCGCCCAGGTCCACGAAGGCGCCGAAGTTGACGATGCTGGAGACGACGCCCTTGCGGACCTCGCCCTTGCGCAGGGTGTGCAGGAAGGCCCGGCGGGTCGCCGACTGGGTCTCCTCCAGCCAGGCCCGGCGCGACAGGACCACGTTGTTCCGGTTCTTGTCGAGCTCGATGATCTTGGCCTCGAGGGTACGCCCGACATAGGGGTGCAGGTCGCGCACCCGGCGCATCTCGACCAGGGATGCGGGGAGGAAGCCGCGCAGGCCGATGTCGAGGATCAGGCCGCCCTTGACGACCTCGATGACGGTCCCCTCGACGATCTCGTCGTTCTCCTTCTTCTTCTCGATCGTGCCCCAGGCCCGCTCGTACTGGGCCCGCTTCTTGGACAGGATCAGGCGGCCGTCCTTGTCCTCCTTCTGCATGACCAGGGCCTCGATGTGGTCACCG
>DASRTE010000205.1:0-3358 GCA_035656095.1 Jiangellaceae bacterium | reverse complement strand
GACCGCGGCGTACAGCAGGTCGCTTCGGGTGTGGTTGGCGCCGAGTCCGGTCCATGACCCGCGGAGCCGGGAGTCGAGGTAGGGGGTGCGCTCCCCCACCAGGTGCGGCAAGAAGATCGGGTCACTGATCTGTGGTTGACGATCTGCTGCGGCGTACAGCTCGGTCCAGGTGGCGCCGAGCAGGTGGCGGACCCAGTCGAGGGTGTGGCCGCCGGTGATGCTGGCGGCCATGGCCTACCAGCCGTGAGGGGTCGAGTCTCGGCAGAGGTGCGTGACCGGAGCCTCGGCTTCTGTGGGGGCGTATGACGAGGCGCTTGGGCTGGGTGCGGTTGGCAGGGATGCTGCGTCGTGTGTGCCGGGTCCGGTGACGATGCTGACGATCTGGACGCCGGTGCCGATGGTGAGCTGGGTGCGGCCCGGGACCAGGAGCCCGGTGCCGAGGGCGGCGGCGGCGGTGTCTGCGGCGCCGGCCGCGACGGGCAGCCCGGCGGGCAGTCCGAGGTCAGCCGCGACCGTTGGGGTGAGGGTGCCGGCGGCGACGCCGGAGTGGAGCAGGATCGGCGCCAGCAGGCTGCGGCTGATCTCGAGGGCGTCGATGACCGTGGCGTCCCAGTCTTGCGTCGACACGTCGTAGAGCAGGGTGCCGGACGCGTCGCTGGGTTCGGCGGCGACTTGTCCGGTCAGCCGGGCCCGAACCCAGTCTTTGGGTTGCAGTGCCCACCGAGCCCGGTCGAGCACATCGGGTTCGTTTCGACGCAGCCAGGCGAGGTGGGGTCCGGCCATGCCGGCGGTGATGGGGTTGCCGAGGCGGGCCTGCACGGGCATCGGGAGGCGCCGGTAGAGGTCGAGCGCGGCTTCGGAGCGGGTGTCGGACCACAGGACGGCGGGACGCACGGGCGTGGTGTTGGCGGTGCAGAGCACGACGCCGTGCATCTGCCCGGACAATCCGATCCCGGCGATCTGGCCGGGAGTGGTGTTGAGACGGGCGACCGCGCTGACGATCGCGTCCCACCAGGCCTGCGGGTCGGTTTCGGCCCAGCCCGGGTAGGGCCGGCGCACGGGGTAGGCCTCGCTGGCCTGGTCGAGGATGCGGCCGAGCGGGTCGGTGAGGACGACCTTGACTGAGCTGGTCCCTAGGTCGACGCCTAGGAGGGTGGGGCGGGCGTTCACGCTGCCTACCTCGTTCTCGGGTTGCGCCCGGCGGTCTCCGCCGTTGGCTGGACAGAACCGGCGAGTGCCGGTACACCCTGGTTCGCCTTCCGCTCAGCGGTGGTGGAGTCGCTCGTCATACGGTCAGGACGATCTTGTGGGCGCGCGGGTCGTGCTCCAGGGTGGCCAGCGCGTTCGCGTACGCGTCCAGGCTGAAACGGTGCGAGATGAGTCCGGTGGTGGCGACCCGGCCGGCCTGCAGGGCGGCGATCGCCGCGCCGAACGACGTCATCTCGGCGTAGGAGCCGCGCAGGGTGAGCTCGCGGCGGAACAGCTCGTGCGGGGCGATGCTGATCTGGTCCTCGGGGCGGGTGACGCCGTAGAACAGCACGCTGCCGCCGTTGCGGACGAGCGGGACGCACAGCTGGGCGACCTCGAGCGCGCCGGTGGCTTCGACGACGACGTCGTAGCCGCCGTCGTCGGTGTGTTCGCGTAGCGCGGCGAGGTTGGTGTCGGTCTCACCGCGGCGCATGGCGGCAGTGCGGGTGGCGCCGAGGTCGGCGGCGACCTCGAGCTGGAACGCCTTGTCGCTGGCCACGGTGACCGACGCGGCGCCGCCGGTGGCCAGAAGCTGGGCGAGCAGCAGCCCCGTCGGGCCCGAGCCCATCACGAGGGCGCTCGACCCTGGCCTGACCTGCAGGGTCTCCAGGCCGTGCATGGCGCAGGCGGTCGGTTCAGTGAACACGGCCGTGTCGAGGGTCAGCCCGGTCGCGGAGAACACGAGCGATTCGGACACGCACGCGTAGTCGGCGAAGAAGCCGTCGCGCAGCGACCCGAGGCCGATCGGGTTGCGGCACTGGGTGGGCCGGCCGGCTTGGCAGTAGGAGCAGATCCCGCAGGCGATGTTCGGGTTGATGCTGACCTGGTCGCCGACCGCGAACCGGGTGACGCCGTCGCCGAGTTCGGCGACGAAGCCGACCATCTCGTGGCCGAGGGTGACCGGGAAGGCTGCAGCGTAGTGGCCGTGATGGATGTGCACGTCGGTGCCGCACAGCCCGGCCTGCTGGACCGCGACGAGCACCTCCCCCGCCATCGGTTCGGGTCGGTCGACGTCACTGATGCGGTACTGCCCGGGAGCGGTGTAGCGGATCGCTTTCATCCGGGCAGGACCTCCCGCGCGGTTTGGCGTACGGCTTCTTCGAAGGTGTCGGCGGCCGCGGCCGTGGTGGGGTCGGTGAAGAAGTCGTGGGCGACGGCGGGGGCCATGGTGAAGCAGTCGATGCCGTGCTGGGCGAGGGTGACCATGTCGCTGACAGAACGGATGCTGGCGAGCAGCACCTTGGTGGCGCTGCCGGTCGCGGTGAGGACCTGCTGCATCGTGACAACCTCGGCGATGCCGTCGCGGCCCGCGTCGTTGAGCCGTCCGAGGTACGGGGCGATATAGGTGGCGCCGGCGGCGGCGGCGATCATCGCCTGTCCGGGATCGTAGATCGCGGTCAGCAGGGTCTGCTGGCCGCGGGCGGCGAAGACGCGGCACGCCGACGCCCCGGCCTGGTTCGCGACGAACTTCAAGATCACGTTGGAGCCGAGGTCGAGGAGACGCTCAGCACGTCCGACGAGGCTGTCGACGTCGGTGCCCCAGGACTGGAAGAACACCTCCCCTGCTCCGGCGGCGGTGGCCCACCGGTAGATGTCGGGGATGTCGTCGACTCCCTGGCCGGCGCGCTGGAGAATGGTGGGGTTGGTGGTGACGCCGGCGAACAGTCCGGTGGCGAGCAGGGGTTCAGCGGCTTCGCGGTCGGCGGTGTCGAGGTAGAGACGCATGGTCAGCTTTCTGCAGGGACGATGGACGTACTGATCAGGAGAACGGGTCAGGAGAACCAGGTGCCGCCGTCGACGACGAGAGACTGCCCGGTGACGTAGCCGGCGTCGGGGCTGGCAAGGAACGGCACGACGCCGGCAACGTCGAGCGGGGTCTCGAGCCGGCCGAGCGGGATGGCGTTGGTCATCCCGGCCAGCTCGGAACCGGTCGTGGTGCCCTTGCGCGTAGTCATGTCGGCGTCGATGTCGTGCCACATCGAGGTCTCGACGATGCCGGGGCTGTAGACGTTGACAGTGATCTGGTGCTCCCCGAGCTCTTGGGCCAACGACTGGGTGAGGCCGCGGATGGCGAACTTCGACGCACTGTAGGCGCTCTGCCACTTCCCGC
>DASRTE010000204.1:0-13702 GCA_035656095.1 Jiangellaceae bacterium | reverse complement strand
ACACACTGCCGTTCGCCGTCGAGCGGGAGATCGAGGACATCGACGTGCTGCTCTCCGCGGCTGGTGGTACTGCCACGGTGGTGGGGCTTTCGTCCGGTGCGGCTCTGGCGGCCGAGGCGGCAGTCGCGGGGCTCCCGATCGACGGGTTGGTCATGTGGGAGCCACCGTTCAGCGTCGATCCTGACGGCCCGCGGCAGGCGAAGGTGTACGCCGACGAGCTGACAGCACTGCTCGCCGCAGACCGCCGAGGCGATGCGGTGGCGCACTTCATGCGGCTGGTCGGCCTTCCCGAGGAGATGATCGCCGGAATGCGGCAGTCTCCCTACTGGAAGCTGGGTGAGAGCTTGGCTCCCACGCTGGCCTACGACGCCGCCGTGATGGGCGACAGCACGATCCCAGCCGACAGGTTCGGCCGAATCGCCGTACCCACCCTTGTCCTCGCCGGCTCGGAGAGCCCGGAAGCCCTACGACGGGCTGCCGCCGAGGTCGCAGCCACGATTCCTGGCGCACGCCATGAGATCCTCGACGGTCAGGACCACAATGTGGCCGGCGACGCTCTGGCACCGGCAGTGGCCGCGTTCACCGGGCGATGAACAGTCCCCGGCACGCGAGGGCCGCCGGATGTGCCGAGGCGCACTGATTTCGACGATGAGGAGGCAGCGCATGATCACCGGTGTTGGTCTGGTGTGCGTCTTCGTCCTCGACATGGACGAGGCGCGCGAGTTCCACACGGACAAGCTCGGCCTCGAGGTCGGCGTGGACATGGTGCGAGACGGTGTCCGCTGGCTCACGGTCCACTCTCCGTCTCAACCCGAAGTACCGATCATGCTGGTCGATCCCGCACCGCCCGTCGTGGACGGCGAGGCCGCCGAGCAGATCCGTTCATTGGTCGCGACCGGCTACCTGGGCCCCGGTGCGCTCACCACGGATGATTGCCGGGCGACGTTCCACGAGCTCAAGGCGAAGGGCGTGGAGTTCGTCGACGAGCCGGAGGAGCGCTTCTACGGCATCGACGCCGGGTTCCGCGACCCGTTCGGCAACCACTGGCGGCTCACCCAGCCGAAGCAGATCGTGCCGAGCGGCTAGGTGTCTCGCAACGCCTCCCCGAGCGTCGTCTGCAACACGTTCGCGGGCGCTTCATCCGCGGACGGCGGTCAGGACGTGGTCGCTGGCGGACCTGCGCGCCTCTCGGTCAAGCAGCGGCGGCCCGTCGCCGGAGCGCACCGATAGGAACGATGATGTACACCGCGATGGCCAGGTAGCCGAGCACAGCCAGCACCGGCAGGAACAGGCCGAGCGCGATCATCGCGACGTAACCGGCCAATCCGGGCGTGAGCCTCTTGGTGAGCATCTTCACGTCCGCGTCGGCCAAGTCAAGCCGGATCAGCGTCTCCCGCACCGCATAACGCCACAGCAGCGACACCAGCGCCGACGCCAGGAACAGGTTGAGGCCGTAGATCGTGACCGCGACCCGCTCCGGTTCATCTGCACCGATGTGCTCGCCCAGCAGTCGCGTCGGGAACGGCAGAAACGACACAACCATCAGAAGCAGCAAGTTCAGACGGATGAGAAACGACGTCGCGTGATCCAAGAACTCGGTGATGACGGTGTGCTCGAGCCACACCGCGCCGATGGACGCGAAGCTCACCAGGTAAGCCAGATACGACGGCCACTGGTTCAACACCCCGTCGAGCAGATCGTCCTCAGAGCCGTTCGGAACCGCGAGCTCCAGCACCAGCAGCGTGATGGCGATGGCGAACACGCCGTCGCTGAACGCCTCCATCCGATTCGTCCGAAGCCCCGGCGTCCTGGCGGGCTCCCGTTGCTCGCGTCACGACCAGAAATCTGCTCGCCCGTCAGGCGTCAGCGAAAGGTGGCCATGACGCGTGGCTGGGCGGTGGCGCGTACACGTGCGAGGTCAAGCGCTGGGACTGCCAGGAATCACGCGGGACGTGGCAGTGCGCCACGCCGGCGTTTGAGGATCCGCCTCACCCCGGCTGTGAGATCGCCGCGCGACGATGCACTGATCACGGACGATCCGCGGTCAAGGCCTTCCTGCGCCCGGCGCGGGTGCCGGGAACGCCACGACCCGCCCGCTGGGTTCCGCCGACTCGGCCCCGCCCCAGTTCTGGCCGACGACGAACAGGTGCGGGTCCGCCCCGCGACTGAGGGCGCAGGCGAAGGCGCCCCGGTCCAGGTCCACCGTCCCCATCACCTCACCACCTTCGCGCACACGCACACAGTGCTGGTTGCCGACGTCCGCGTACCAGACAGCGCCCTCGGCATCGATGCAAATCCCGTCCGGATGGTCGCCGGGCGTCTCCGCCCACACCCGCCGGTTGTCAAGGCCGCCGTCGCCACCGATGTCGTAGGCCGTGAGCCGGTTGGCGTACGACTCGGCAACGATCAGCGTCTGGCCGTCCGGGGCGATCGCCATCCCGTTCGGAAACGCGACGCCGTCGGCGACCTGAGCGACACGACCCTCCGGCGTGACGAGCACGACGAGGCCCGGCGCGAAGTCGCCTTCGGGGAAGTCGAATCCGATGTTATTGACATAGGCGTTGCCTCGGTCGTCCACCACGATGTCGTTCCACGGCTTCCGCGAGACCTCGGAAAGGTCGGCATGCTGGACCAGCGACCCGTCGGGCTCGTGGCTCAGCAGCCGTCGCTGCGCCGAGTCCACGACCAGCAGCCGCCCATCGGGCAGGAAGTCGATACACATCGGGAACGACGGAACGGCCACGACCACCTCGTGGCTGCCATCGGTGCCCAACGCGATCACCTGGTTCGCGCCCCAGTCGGAGAACCAGAGGCGTCCCTCGTGCCAGCGCGGTGACTCGCCGAACACGATCCCTTCCATCAGGACTTCAGGTGCGCTCACGTCGCAGCCCCTTCCCTTGGTGTCAACACAGACCGGGCCGGGCTCCGAAACTCATCGCGGATCCCGTTCCCGACCGCCGATCGCATACCAGACCTTGGTGAGGGCGGGCGTAGCCGCTTCCTGGTCGCTGCCACTGTCCGCGCCGCAGTGCGCACCGCAAGAGACGACCCGTCAGATCGTGATGACGACCTTGCCCTGGGCGCGACCGTCCTGGAGGTGCTGGATGGCCTGCGGAGTCTCGCTGAGCGGGTAGGTGCGGTCGATGGCCGATGTGATCTTTCCGGACTCGATGAGCTCCTGCAGGACAACGAGGTCTTCGGCGTTCTCCCTCGAAGCCAGCATGCCCAGCGTCTGGCTCACCAGTGGGGACAGCAGCGCCGCTCGGAGGGAGCGGTCGAACCCGCCGAGCCAACGTCCACCGGTTTCGCCGCCGACGATCACGAGTGTTCCTCGCGGGGTGAGAGCTCGACGGAGGTGTGACAGTCGGCGATTGCCTCCAGTGTCGAGGATGACGTCGTAGCGTTGCTCGCCGCTGGTGAAGTCGTCGCGCGCGTAGTCGATGACGTGGTCTGCACCGAGGGCTCGGACCAGGTCGGTCTTGGCGGTGCTGCACACGCCGGTGACTTCAGCACCGAAGGCCTTGGCGATCTGGACGGCGAAGGTGCCCACACCTCCCGACGCACCGACGATGAGCACACGCTGCCCTGGCTGCACCTGTGCCTGGCGGACGGCCTGGAGCGCGGTGACCCCGGAGATGGGGACGGCCGCAGCCTGTGCGAAGGAGAGGTTGGCCGGCTTGGGTGCGAGCAAGCTCGCTTGGGCGCGCGCATACTCGGCGAAGGACCCGTCGCACGTGCCGTAGACCTCGTCGCCTGGCTCGAACTCGGTCACGTCCTTGCCGACGGACTCGATCGTCCCGGCCAGGCTGCGGCCGGGATTGGGAGCCTTGGGGCTGCGAATGCCGAAGCCGGCGAGGCGCATAGCGTACGGCAGGCCGGTCATCAGGTGCCAGGTGCCTTTGTCGACACTGGCGGCGGCCACCCGCACCAGGATCTCGTCATCGTCGAGCGTGGGCCGGTCGATCTCGGCGAGTCGGAGCACGGTCTCGTCGGTGCCGTACGCGTCTTGGACGATCGCCTTCATCGTTGCGTCGCTGCGTGTCGGTTCCTTGTGGCGGTCGGGCGCTGTCTTCATCGAGATCTCCGATTGCTCATTTGTTGGCTTACGTCGTAAGTCACCGTATACTTACGTCGTAAGTTCGTCAACTCGCGAGGACAGGAGAGGACGGCGATGGTAGCTCCGGCCCGGCCAGAGGTTCGGACACCGCTGAGCCGAGAGCGTGTGCTGCGCGCTGCGGTCGCCTTCGCTGACGAGAGCGGGATCGGGTCCCTGAGCATGCGCAGGCTCGGTGAGGTCCTGGGCGTCGAGGCGATGTCGCTCTACAACCACGTCGCCAACAAGAGCGAGCTACTTGACGGCATGGTCGACGTGGTCTTCGGCGAGATCGACCTGCCCAGCGGTGAGAGCGACTGGAGGTTGGCGATGCGGCAGCGGGCGATATCGGCCCGTACGGTCCTGTCACGACACCGGTGGGCGATCGGCCTGATGGAGTCGCGGACGACACCCGGACCTGCGACCCTGCGACACCACGACGCGGTCATCGGAAGCCTGCGAGGAGGAGGCTTCTCGGTCGCGATGGCGGCGCACGCGTTCTCTGTGCTCGACAGCTACATCTATGGGTTCGCGTTACAAGAGGCCAACCTGCCGTTCGACACCGGGGAGGAGACCGCAGAGCTGGCGCAGGCGATCCTGGCGCAGTTCCCCGCGGACGAGTACCCGCACCTCACCGAGCTGACCGTCGAGCACGTCCTTCAGCCTGGCTACGACTACGGCAACGAGTACGCCTTCGGGCTCGATCTGATCCTCGATGGCCTCGAGCATGCCCGCGGCGCGACGTCACCCCGAGCGTCGCGTCCGTCGGCGGTTTGAGGGTGCCTGCGACCATGACGTCGCGGATCAAGGCCTCGACGTCGCGCGGACGCGCCGAGCGGGAGGGCTCGACTGTTCTGACTCTTTTTCGCTTCGATTCATTGCGTGGATGGCATCCGGATTCGGATGACCTCGTGCCTTGGTAGGCCATGCCTCTCGTTCACACGGCTTCCTTCGTTGTCACGTGCGCGGTACGAGGCGGAGGGTTCCATGTGCGGCCTGTGCCCCGACGACGGTACCGACGATTGCGGGTCCGTGGTGGTCGTACTTGGCGTGGCAGGCGGCGTCGATGGCGGCGTGCGCTTCCGGCGCGACCTCGGTGAAGGTCACGTCGCGTTCGAGGCCGCCGGCGCGGATGCGTCCTGCGCCGCTGGCCTTGGCGCGGCGGAACCAGGGGTTGTCGGTGCCGTAGGCCGAACGCACGTACAGGTCGTGTCCCGTGCGCACCACCCAGATCGTCACGTATGGGCGCACCGTGCCGTCAGGGCGTAGCGACGCGATCTGCAGCTCCGTCGCGTCGCCGATCCTCGCCAGTTCCTCGGTCTTCCATCCGGACATCGCCGGTCTCCTTCGCTATGCCGCCGGGTCGGTCTGTCGTCGAAGACCTGCGTGGCCACAGTGATGGCCCGACGTTATCGACCGCACGAAAACCTGCGGATGCCGTCACCAGTGATCGACACTGGTGACGTAACGGTCCGGATGTTCTGGCGGACCAGTCCTGGGAGGACCCATGACGGACAAGGCGATCGTCCGGCTGCCGCGGCGAGCAGGGGCGTTCGGCCTCGAGGAGGCCGCGCCCGGCGTGGCCGGCCTCGAGGTCCAGCACGACACGCCCGCCGGCAGCATCGTCCGCGGCGACCGGGCGGCGCTCGACGCTCTGGCCGCCACCGGCGCCCGAGTCAAGCTGCTGCCGGACACGAACCTCATCCGCATCTACGACCACGTCATCGACGTGGAAGCCGGCGACGTCCTCGACGAGGTACCCACCCGGGCTCGGGTGCCGCGCGCGGGGCGCGCGGACTGGCCGCACTTCCTGGTGCAGCTCGACGGGCCGCCGATCCCGGAGTGGGTCGACGCCATCGAGGCGTGCGGGGTCGACGTCGTCGAGCCGATCGGGGCCTACGGCCTGTTCGTGATCGGTGACGCCGAGCAGATGGCCGAGGTCGGCGCCCTCGACTTCGTCGCCTGGTGGGGCCCGTTCGAGCCGGCCTGGCGGGTGGCGCCGCCGATGCGCACCGCTCGCGGCACCGTTCCGGTGCGGATCGGAGTGTGCCCGCCCGGGCACGTGGACGAAATCGTCGCCGCCGTGGAGCGCGCCGGCGGCTCGGTGCGCCACGTCCACACCGCCGACCTCGGCCAGGCCCGGCCCGGACTGGTCGCCCGGATCGCAGTGCTCTCGGCCGACCTCGACGCCGCCACCGCCCGCAACGACATCGCCCGGCTGCCGTGGGTCCGCTTCGTCGAGCCCGACGAGCCGATGGAGCTCGACGACGAGCGGTCGGCCCAGATCATCGCCGAGTCCCTCACGGGGGCCGGCGCCGCGGCCGTGCCGACCACAGGGTACGGCGCCGTCCTCACCGGCGTCGGCATCGACGGCACCGGCGTGACGATCGCAGTCGTCGACTCCGGCATCGACACCCATGTCAACACGACGCTGCACCCGGACCTGCAGGGCCGGCTGGCATTCTTCGTCGACCAGACCGCGGGTGCGGCCACCGCCGACCGGAACGGCCATGGCACCCACGTCGCGTCGATCGCCGCCGGCGACGGCACCACCGGCGACATCGATCCGGGCGGGTTCACCCTCGGGCTCGGGGTCGCCCCCGGCGCCCAGGTCGGTTCTCTCAACGTCCTCGGCGCCGGCAGTGCGGCCATCGACTTCTCCGACCAGGTCGCCAACGCCGTCACCAACGGCGCCCAGGTGATGAACAACTCGTGGGGCGGCAGCCTCAACAACGAGGGCTACGTCAGTCAGGCTGCCGAAGTCGACAGTGGCGTCCGCGACCCCGACCCGGCGACGGCCGTGCAGGAGCGGATCGTGGTCGTCTTCTCCGCCGGCAACAACGGCGGGTTCCCCCGCTCGATCACGCGGCCCCACGAGTGCAAGAACGCCATCGTCGTCGGCAACTCGCTCAACGCCAGGCCCGGCGAGCTGTTCGTCGGGGACGATGTCCGGGGCATCTCGCCGTCGTCGAGCCGCGGGCCCGCGGTGGACAACCGGATGCTGCCGCACGTGGTGGCACCCGGTACCGACATCGTGGCCGCCCGCTCGTCGGTCGACAACGACCCGGTGACGCCCGGCGTGCAGCAGAACCGGGCGGCCTACACCGATGCCGGCGGCACCACCCACGCCCAGCACACCGTTCTGACCGGCACCTCCATGGCAGCCCCCCACGTCTCCGGCCTCAGCGCGCTGTTGGTGGAGTGGTGGCGGAACCACACCGGGCAGCTCCCGTCGGCCGCCTTGGCGAAGGCCCTGCTCGTCAACACGGCCGAGGACATCGCCGGTGGTCCGAACTGGCGCCGGCTCCCCAACGCCTGGACGGCGGCCGGGGCCAACTTCCGGCTCTCGGGCATGGGGATCAATCCGGCGCAGCTGGCGGAACAACAGACCGCCACGACCTGGTCGACCATGAACCAGGTGGCGAGCGTCGCCGCCATCGCCAACCAGGGCGACTGGTTCTACGCGGCGGGTACCGACACGATCACCATCCGGACGGTCTCCGGTACCGCCCCCATGGCACGGATCAGCGCTCTCGACCCCACCCCCATGGCGAACGTCCCGAACAGCGACCAGGGGTGGGGCAGGGTCAGCTTCGACAACCTGTTCCTCACCGCGCCGGCGTCCGACCGTGGCCCGCGGATCGTGGTCGACGAGCGGCTCGGCTTCGACACCAACGGCCAGGAGTGGACCATCCGGGTCGCGGCCGTCGACACCACCCGCCCGCTGCGGATCACCGTGTCCTGGACCGACGCCCCCGGCGGCGCCGGCGCCAACCCGGCGCTCCAGAACGACCTCGACCTCGAGGTCACCGAGACGGCCACCGGGAACGTGTTCCGCGGCAACGTGTTCGCCAACGGCTTCTCCACCACCGGCGGCGCCTTCGATACGCTCAACAACACCGAGTGCGTGTACATCGCCAACCCCAACGGCGTGTACGAGGTGACGGTGATCGCCGGCACACTCCGGGCCGACTCCCGGCCCCCGTTCGCCGTGGCGACCCCGTGGCAGGACTTCGCCCTGGTCCTCGACAACGCCGAGGTCCCGGCCGACGAGCCGGTTGACGTCGCCCTTTGCCTCGACCGCTCGGGCTCGATGGGGTGGTCCGGCTATGTCGACGTCACCCGCACGTCGGCCCGGAGCTTCGTCGACCTCATGGCGATCGACGACGCCGTCGGCGTGGCCAGCTTCGGCTCGACCGCAACCGATGACTTCCCCTCCACCAGCCCGGCCTCGTTGCGGACGATCGCCACCCAGGCCGACCGCGACGCCGCCACCGCCGCGATCACCGGTCTGTCCTTCGGCGGCTCGACGATGATGGGCCCGGGCCTGCAGCGGGCCGCCGACATGCTGCCACCGGGCCTGGGGCGCAAGGCGATCGTCCTGTTGTCGGACGGCTACGACAACGGCACGCCCGATGCTCGTACCGTCGCCGGCGGCCTGCCGGCGGACGTCGCCGTGTACTCCTGCGCCATGGGCCCGCTGTCGGACCAGACGCTCCTGGAGGACGTCGCCGCCGGCACGAACGGCCGGTACCTCTACATGCCCACGATCGACGACCTGTTCCTGATCCTCAATGTCATCCGGGAGCAGGTGACCGGCGACGGACTGGTGGTCAACGAGCGGCACACGGCGTCGGCCAGCCGGGTCGGGGCGTGGGTCAAATCGGCGGCGACCGAAGCCATCTTCCTCGTCAACTGGGCCGACCCCAAGCTGTCGTGGTCCGGGAACGACCCGAAGAAGCGCGACGAGATCAACGTGCGGCTCCGGATGCCCAACGGGAAGG
Source organism: Jiangellaceae bacterium (assembly GCA_035656095.1). Taxonomy (GTDB): domain Bacteria; phylum Actinomycetota; class Actinomycetes; order Jiangellales; family Jiangellaceae; genus DASRTE01. The sequence goes on along the minus strand of DASRTE010000204.1, from coordinate 4,825 downwards.
TCCTTCACCCGTTCGATCCTTCGGTGCGGCGGCTGGAGGGCCCCGGCCACGTCGCCTTCCGGGTCGAGGAGCCGCTGGCCGGCCAGTGGTGGGTCGAGGTGGCGACGGCCCGGCGCACCCACACGCAGTACGCCGTCGGCGGGTTCATCCGCTCGCCGATCCACGTCGACGTCACGATCAACCCCCAGCGCCCCCTGCGGCGGACGCCCCTCGACGTGCGCGTCGACGTGTGGGAGGACGCCCACGGCGTCGTCGACCTCACCGGGAAGGTGTGCCTGACCCTGCCGACGTCGTGGCCGGGCAAGCTGGTCACCGACTACCAGCGGCGGCTGAAGACCCTGCCGACCTTGCGGTCCGTGCGCCGAGACGCCGTGCCGCCCGACCTGCGGGAGGCGCTGGCGATCAGCCAGTCCCTGCGGAGGGAGGGCAAGGCGGCCATTGCCCACCGCACCAAGTGCACGTCGCTGAAGAAGCCGGTTCCGCCGACCCCACCGGGCGGCGGCAGTGGCGTCGGCGGGCCGACCACGTTGCAGGCGACCGTGCCCGGGGCCCTCTATCCCGGCAGCGTCAACGCCAAGATCACCGTCCAGGGCACCACGGGGGCCGGCGTACGCTTCGTCCGGACGACGATGCGCTCCGTCCGGATCGCGTAGGGAGGGTCGGCGGTGGCAGAGGACTTCGCGGTCAACGTCGACTTCGCCGTATTGCGCCGGGAGGACGGCTCGCCACGGACGCTCCTCGCCTGGGGCAACCGCGTCCGTGTCCTCGACCGAACCGCCACCAAGGTCGAGGTCGAGGTCACCGATTTCAAGGAGCAGCCGGACGGGAGCATCCGGCCGGTGGCGGCCTCCGGCTTCCTCAAGCGGCGGCTACGCGTCGACGGGGCCAACCGGCAGGTGGCGCTGCCCGAAGCCGAGGTGCACGTGCTGCAGGTCGCGTTCGTCGACGTCCAGCAGGGCGACGGTGCGCTGGTGCAGACGCCGTCGGGCAAGCTGATCACGATCGACGGCGGGGAGAACCAGCTCTTCGCCCGGTTCCTCGCGGGGCGGTTGCGCGGCACCTCGCCCGCAGCGCGCCGGCCCATCGACGCCATGGTGGTGACCCACGGCGACGCCGACCACTTCGCCGGGCTCTCGAAGATCCGCCAGTCCGAGACCGAGGAGGGCCTCGCCGACCACAAGCGCCTGTTCATCCACCCCGAGCGGGTCTTCCACAACGGCCTGGTGAAGCGGCCGGACTCGGTGCCGGAGCTCGAGCGGCTCGGGCCGACGAAGAAGGCCGGCGGTCGGACGATCCTCACCGGCCTTCAGGACAACCCGCTCGACGTGCCCGCCAGCGGCATGAACAAGCACTTCAAGGCGTGGCGGAAGGCGCTCGAGGGGTGGCAAGCGGCCGGGCCGATCGAGTTCCGGCGGCTGGCACGCGGCACCGACGACGCCTTCGACTTCCTCGCCGAGGACGGCATCGCCGTCGAGGTGCTCGGCCCGCTCGAGACCCAGGCGGGGAACGTGTCCGGGCTGGCCTTCCTCGCCGAGCCCAAGGAGGGCAAGCCGCTCGCCCACCTCGACTTCGAGCCTGGTTCCCTGAGCGCGTCCCACACGATCAACGGGCACTCCGTCGTGCTCCGCCTCCAGTTCGGGAACGTCCGGATGCTGTTCGCCGGCGACCTCAACAACGCCGCCGAGGAGGCGCTCCTGGCCGAGCACGCAGCAGGGCGAGTCGACCTGGAGTCGGAGGTGCTCAAGGTCCCCCACCACGGCTCCCACGAGTTCGCTCCGGGCTTCCTCGGTGCGGTCTCCCCCGTGGTCTCCGTGGTGTCGTCGGGCGACGAGACCTCGCGCACCGAGTACATCCACCCGCGGGCGACCCTCATGAACGCGCTCGGCCGGCACGCACGCGGCGACGCCAGCGTCGTGTTCGTCACCGAGATGGTCGCCTTCTTCGAGATGGCCGGCTTGGTCACCCCGAGCGCCGCGCCGAAGCCGGGCCAGGCCACGGCACGACCGTTCTTCGGGTTCCGGCGCACGGCCTTCGGCTTGATCCGGGTCCGCACCGACGGCGAGCGGCTCCTGGTGTTCTCCGACACAGGCAAGCGAGACGTCAAGGAGGCCTACGCCTACGACGTCCCCCCGGCAGGGCAGCCTCGACCGTCGTCGTTGCGCCGGGCCTGACCGCTGTGCGGACTGACGGATGCGGGTGACACTCGCCTCTGTCAGTCGCACAAACCCTCAACCGAAGATCAAACGACACGCATCAGCCCAAGTAGCACACCGCGCGGGTGGGCCCCGTCGGGGTCGGCCGTGACCCTGGTGTTGATGCTGGCCGTTGGTGTCGCCATCGGGTTCCGCTGGCAGACCAGCCTCCTGGGACTGATCGCCGGGCTGGCGATTGCCCTGACATTCGGGTTCGCACTGTCGGGGGTGGATGGCATTCCGCGGCTTGGTCGTACACTCCGCAGAGGCCGTACAGGCTGCCGTCCACATGGCGGTGTTCCCCGCTCGGGTTCACCAGCGCAGTGTTTGTTCCGACCCAGACCATGCCCACGTGGCTGCAAGGCTTCGCCGAGCACCAACCGGTCACCGTCGCGGCCAACGCGCTGCGCGGCCTGATGCTCGGCGACGACGCCCTGGCTCCCGGGCAGACCGTGGCCGGCCAGGCCGGGCTTTCGCTGGCGTGGTCCGCGGCGCTCTCTTCGTCCCCCTCGCTGACCATGCCTTCAACCGGAACCGAGCCTGAGCTGTCGAATCTCCACAAGAAGCGCCGACAGGGCCGACGAGAGAAGGAGGGGCAACGATGCCGTAGTGAGCATCGACTGGGTCGCAACTGAGGCATGCAGGCTGCACACCTGCCGCCCGGAGGCCGAGCTACTCGGCGGCTGGTGACGCGGCGCGGGCACGGGCTAGCCGTGGCCTGCTGAGCACGTAGGCAATGACGACCAGGCAGACCATCGTGATGATCCGATTTGGGTCAACGGCCGGGCGCCAACTGACCTGCCCATCCTTGATGACGAACGCACCGGCCGGGCGACCAGCCGCTCCAAAACCACCGCCCTCGCCCTCCTGGCCCTTCTCGTCATGACCGGAGCCGCCGCCCCCACCGCCGCCCACTACCGCGGCCGGGATGACAGTGACGCCGTCCTTCTCGTAGGGCTCGGCGAACACCCGTCCGACCGTGATCGCATCTCGGGCTGTGCTGAAAACGTCGCTGATCTTCATGATCCCTCCTCACGAGCGCCGGAGCGGTGGCCGCGCTCTCGCGTCTACAGTCCGAGGCCTGACCGAGATCGCTCCTCGTGGTTGCTGGTCTCACCGCGTTGCCTGGTCGACAATGCCAGAGATTTGGGCTCGGGTGTGGGCGACGTCGAGCGGTCGCTGTCCTCGAGGGACGGGTGGACTCGGACCAGTCCGGACCGCGGGAGACGCGGAAGATACTGAGGCTTGTTCGCGCCGGCCTGGTCGATCACCTCAGCGAGCCTGCCAGGTCGCCCGCTCGCAACCCCGTTGGCCGCGTCAACGAGAGGGTCACACAGCGCAGCCTTTCCCTCGTGGCCACCAGTCCGGCCACTTCTCGCGCAGGGCGGGCACCACTCAGTCCCGTGTCAGGAGGTGAACTTTCGCTGGCGATTGGCCTTGGCAGCGGGTAGTCGCGCGCCGGCCCATTCCGGGAAGCCGTCCTCGAGTCGAACTGCGGTAACGCCCTTCTTGGTCAGGATGCGTACGGCCTCGTCGGCGAACACGCAGTAGGGGCCGCGGCAGTAGGCCACGACCTCGGAGCCGTCCGGGATCTCACCGAGCCGCGACCTCAGGTCGTGAATGGGGATGGAGATGGCGCCGCGGACGTGGCCGGCGGCGTACTCGGCTTCGGGTCGGACGTCGAGCACGACCACGTCGCCGTCGCGCAGCCGAGCTCGGAGGTCGTCGCGGGTGATGGTCCGGAGCTTGCTGCGGTCCCCCACGTAGTCGGCCGCGAGCCTCTCCAGGTCGGCGACGTGCTCCTCGGCGGCTCGCCGCATAGTCCGCCAAAGCGTGGTGACGATCGGGCTGGACAGCGAGTAGTAGATGCGGGTCCCGTCGCGGCGCGACTCGACCAGGCCTGACCGCAGCAGACGTTGCAGGTGTTGGGACGTGTTGGCGACCGTCTGGTTGATCTCATCGGCCAGTTCCTCCACCGACCGCTCGCCTTGCGCGAGGACGTCGACCAGCTCGGCGCGCCGGCCGTTGGCCAGTGCCTTGGCCGAGTCCGCCAGGGCGTCGTAGAGCGCCGTCTTTGCGCCGTGATCCGCCATGTCGTCGAGTCCAACCACGAGTTAATTCAAGAGTTCCCTTGACAAGGGTAGCACGGAGGAGTCTTATTCAAGAGAATTATTGAACACGCCTGGAGGTGGCGACAATGTCGGCAGCCGTGGACACCCAAGAGCTCGAGGCCAAGGTCAAGGACATGTACCGGCACGTGGCGCAGCGGCCCGACGACCCGTTCCACTTCGAGCTCGGCACGCCGGTGGCCCTGCGCGTCGGGTACGACGCGGACCGGCTCGCGCCCGTACCTGGCGGTGCCGTCGAGTCGTTGGCCGGTGTCGGGTACTTCTTCGACCTGGCCGACCTCCAGCCGGGAGAGAGTGTCGTCGACCTCGGGAGCGGCTCGGGCGCCCTGGGCGGGACGTAGGCTGATCTGAGGTGGAACGGCATGTCTGGCGGCTGGCGGGCGGTGAGTGGGCGCGCAAGATCGCGGAACGAAACGACGACATCTAGCCAGTGTGGACGTGCCAAGGTCGGGTCGATTTGCGCCTCAACGGAGGTGAGCGGCTCCGGTCAGGTCAGCGGCCTTG
>DASRTE010000203.1:0-17371 GCA_035656095.1 Jiangellaceae bacterium | reverse complement strand
ACTATCGGTGCGCTGCTCTCGGCGATCGGCGTCGCCGGCATGGACCGTCTGGTCCAGCGCAACGTGCTCGCGAAGTCCGGCCGCGCAGTGGAGGCTGCCGGCGACGTGAACACGTTGCTGCTGGACAAGACCGGCACAATCACGCTGGGCAACCGCGAGGCCGCCGAATTCCTCCCAGTGGCTGGAGTTGACCAGCACTACCTGGCCGATGCCGCACAGTTGTCGAGTCTCTCCGACGAGACGCCCGAGGGCCGTTCGATTGTCGTACTTGCCAAGAATGAGTTCGGGCTACGCGTTCGCGAAAGAGGACTCATCCCGCACGCGCGGTTCGTGCCTTTCACGGCGGAGACCCGGATGAGCGGTATCGACGTCAGCCAGGACGGCGACGTCCGCAGGATCCGGAAGGGAGCTGCCGCCGCCGTGATGAAATGGATACGAGACAACGGCGGCCACCCCACCGAGGATGTCGGCCCAGCCGTGGACGGCATCAGCGCAACCGGCGGCACGCCCCTCGTGGTTGCCGAGCACGTCGGTGGGCAGCCTGCTCGGGCTCTGGGTGTCGTGCATCTGAAAGACATCGTCAAGCAGGGCATGCGAGAGCGCTTCGACGAGCTGCGCCGGATGGGCATCCGGACCGTCATGATCACCGGTGACAATCCGCTCACCGCCCGGGCGATCGCCGAGGAGGCCGGAGTCGACGACTTCCTCGCCGAGGCGACGCCAGAGGACAAGATGGCGTACATCCGAAGGGAGCAGGCAGGCAGCCGGCTGGTTGCGATGACCGGCGACGGCACCAACGACGCGCCGGCGCTGGCCCAGGCCGACGTCGGAGTGGCGATGAACACCGGCACCCAGGCCGCCAGGGAGGCCGGCAACATGGTCGACCTCGACTCCAACCCGACCAAGCTCATCGAGATCGTCGAGATCGGCAAGCAACTGCTCATCACACGAGGAGCGCTGACCACGTTCTCCATCGCCAACGACGTGGCCAAGTACTTCGCGATCATCCCCGCGATGTTCATGGGCGTCTTTCCGGCGATGGAGCGGCTCAACATCATGGCGCTCGATACGCCGCGGACCGCCATCCTGTCCGCGGTCGTGTACAACGCACTGATCATCATTGCGCTCGTCCCGCTCGCGCTGCGCGGAGTGAAGTTTCGCGCGGAGAGCGCAAGCACGATGCTGCGCCGCAACCTGTTCATCTACGGCGTGGGCGGCGTGATCGCGCCGTTCATCGGTATCAAGATCATTGATCTGATCATCTCGGCCCTGGGGGTCTCCTGACATGCGCCGCCAATTGTTGCCAGCTCTGGCGATGGTGCTGGTGTTCACCGTTATCACTGGCGCGATCTACCCGCTCATCGTGACCGGCATCGCGCAGGCGCTGTTCAACGACAGGGCCAACGGTTCACTTCTCGAACGCGACGGTCGGGTCGTCGGGTCCCGCTGGATCGGGCAGACCTTCACCCAGCCCGAGTACTTTCACGCCCGGTTTTCGGACTCTGGCTACGACGGATCGCTGAGCGTCGGCTCAAATCTCGGTCCCACCAACGACAAGCTGCTCATCGGGCAGGAAGACGACCCGAACACCGCTGAAGTCGACGAGTCCTACGAGGGAATCGAACAACGGGCGGCCGCGTACCGCGAGGAGAACGGTCTCGACGGGGACACACCCATTCCGGTCGACGCCGTCACCGGCTCGAGTTCGAGTCTCGATCCCCACATCTCGGCGGCGAACGCCCGCCTCCAGGCCCCTCGGATCGCCGAGGAACGTCATGTGCCAGTCGAAGATGTGCTGGAGCTGGTCACCGAGCACACCGACGGGCGCAGCCTGGGGTTCCTCGGCGAGCCTGGGGTGAACGTCCTCGAGCTCAACATCGCTCTCGACGAGCTCTACCCGTGAGCGTTCGCCCGCTCCCGTGAAATCGATCAACGGACTGCCCGCGGCATTGGCGGCGATCGTGGAGCATGCTGGAGTCATGCGGCGAGGCATCCTGCGTGTCTACCTGGGTGCCGCACCGGGAGTGGGCAAGACCTACGACATGCTCGCCGAGGGTCGGCGCCGGAAGGAACGGGGCACCGACGTCGTCGTGGGGTTCGTCGAGACGCACGGGCGCGTACACACCGCCGAGCTGCTCGAGGGACTGGAGATCGTCCCGCGTCGCGAAATGATCTATCGAGGCGCCGAGTTCACCGAGATGGACCTCGACGCCGTCCTAGCCCGGGCCCCGAAGGTGGCGCTGGTCGATGAGTTGGCCCACACGAACGTGCCCGGATCGCGAAACGAGAAGCGCTGGCAAGACCTCGACGAACTGCTGGCGGCTGGCATCGACGTCATCTCGACGGTCAACATCCAGCACTTGGAGTCCCTCAACGACGTGGTGGAGTCGATCACCGGCGTCAAACAGCGCGAGACCGTGCCCGACGAGGTAGTTCGCCGCGCCGACCAGATCGAACTGGTCGACATGACCGCAGAAGCACTCCGTCGGCGGCTCGCCCACGGCAACGTCTACGCGCCCGAGAAGATCGACGCAGCTCTGGCCAACTACTTCCGAGTGGGCAACCTGACCGCGCTTCGGGAGCTCGCGCTGCTGTGGCTGGCCGACCGAGTCGATGATGCCCTGGAGGCATACCGCGAACAGCACCACATCGCCGCGACCTGGCCGGCTCGCGAGCGTGTGGTGGTCGCTCTCACCGGTGGGCCGGAGGGTGAGACGATGCTGCGCCGAGGTGCCCAGATCGTGCGCCGACGGGCAGGTGGCGAACTGCTGGCGGTGCACGTTGCCCGCAGCGACGGCCTGGTCGGCGCGTCCCCGGCGGCCATGGCGCGCCAGCGGGAGCTGATCGAGAGCCTGGGAGGCACGTTCCACACAGTCATCGGGGACGACGTCGCCGAGGCGATTCTGGAATTCGCCCGAGGGGTCAACGCCACACTCATCGTGATCGGTGTCAGCCGCCGACCGCGCTGGAAGGCCTTGTTCAGCGAAGGCGTCGGAGCAGCGGTCACTCGCCTGTCGGGTCCGATCGACGTGCACGTCGTTACGCACGAGGCAGCGGGCGGCCGCGGTGAGCGGCTGCCGCGGCGGTCCGAGATTCTCGGTAGTCGGCGCCGGATCGCCGGCTGGGCACTCGCCGTCGTGGGCCCGATCGCGCTGACCGTGGTCCTGACCCGCCTGCTCGGTACGCACAGCCTCTCGACCGACCTGATGTTGTTCCTCACCCTCACCGTCGGTGTGGCGCTGGCAGGCGGGATCTGGCCGGCACTCACCTGCGCGGTGTTCGGCAGCCTGCTGCTCAACTACTACCTGACTCCGCCGGTGCACACCTGGACGATCGCCGACCCGGAGAACGCCCTCGCCCTGGCCGTGTTCGTGCTGGTGGCGCTCGCCGTGGCATCGGTCGTCGACGTTGCTGCACGTCGCACTGTGCAGGCGGCCCACAGCCGAGCCGAGTCCGAGACGCTGAGCGTTCTCGCCGGCAGCATCCTGCGCGGCGAGAACACGGTCATCGCCGTCCTGGGCCGGCTGCGCGAAACCTTCGGCATGACATCGGTGACGCTGCTGGAACGGGACGATGACCGGTCTCCGTGGCGGCAGGTCGCCGCATCGGGCGCGCCGGCGTGTACGGTGCCGGAGGAGGCCGACGCCGAGGTCTCGGTGACGTCCACGCTCGCCCTGGCAATGAAGGGACGGGTCCTCGCCGCCAACGACCGGCGCGTCCTGGAGGCGTTCGCGGCCCAGGCGGCCATCGTGCTCGACCGGGAACGACTGCGCCAGCAGGCCGACGAGGCGCGACGGCGAGAACACGGCAACACCATCAGGGCATCACTGCTGGCCGCCGTCTCGCACGACCTGAGGACACCGCTGGCGACGATCCGAGCAGCTGTCAGCAGCCTTCGCCAGACCGACGTCACCCTGAGCCGGGAGGATCAGGCCGAGCTGTTGGCGACGATCGAGGACGGTACCGGCCGGCTGGAACGGCTGATCGACAACCTACTCGACCTGTCCCGGATACGTGCCGACGCGGTCCGGCCGCTGTCCCGCCGGGTCAGCCTCGACGAGATCGTGCCGCGTGCGCTGGAGGGCGTGCCCCGGGAGCGCATCCGCATCGACGTGCCGGAGAACCTCCCGCTGGTGCATGCCGACCCCGGCCTGGTCGAACGATCGATCGCCAACGTCGTCGAGAACGCCGTCAGGTACTCGCCACCGAACACGCCCGTACTCGTGACCGCCTCCACGCTGGGTCCCGCGGTCGAAGTGAGGGTGGTCGACCGCGGTCCCGGCGTCCCCGACGACGCGAAGCCACAGATGTTCGAGTCATTCCAGCGACTGGGTGACACCCGTGCCGGTGACGGGGTCGGCCTGGGTCTCGCGGTCGCGCGCGGCCTGATCGACCTTGTGGGTGGCACGCTCGTCGCCGAGGACACACCGGGGGGTGGGCTCACCATGGTCGTCTCGCTGCCGTCCGCCGATCAGCACGAGGCCGGTACCGGGGCGACGGTGAACGCCGGGGTCGACCAGTGAGGCGGGTGCTGGTCGTCGACGACGAGGCGAGCCTGGTACGCGCGCTGGCGATCAATCTGCGCGCGCGGGGGTGGGACGTCGTCACGGCTCACGACGGCGCGAGTGCGCTCGAGGTGGCGGCGGACAAGCATCCCGATGTCGTCATCCTCGACCTGGGCCTGCCGGATCTCGACGGCGTGGAGGTGATCCGCGGCCTCCGTGGCTGGACCCGGGTGCCGATCATCGTCTTGTCCGCGCGCCAGGACTCCCACGACAAGGTGGTGGCACTCGACGCCGGAGCCGACGACTACATGACGAAGCCGTTCGGGATGGACGAGCTCCTGGCCCGTCTGCGCGCTGCGATCCGACGGATCGGACCCGCCGAGGAGGAGGCTGTCGTCGCGGCGGGCGATCTGACCATCGACCTGGCACGGAGGAAGGTCACGCGCGCCGGCACCGACGTGCGGCTGACCCCGACGGAATGGGGTCTGCTCGAAGTGCTGGTCCGTGCGGAGGGCCGCATGGTGGGCCGCCAGCAGCTTCTGCACGAGGTCTGGGGCCCGGCGTACAACTCGGAGACCAACTACCTGCGGGTGTACACCGCTCAACTGCGTCGCAAGCTCGAGGACGATCCCGCACAGCCGCGGCACATCGTCACGGTGCCGGGCATGGGCTACAGGTTCGAGATGTGATGGAGGTGCGTGCCTGAGGCGTTCCACGCCGCGATGATGGCAGGCGGGCGCCGGGTGGCGCCTCGCTGCGTCGGGCGGAGCTGGGCATGACACCTGGAGAGCCAACCGTTACCCGGGCGAGGCCGTTCGCCCGGGCGGTCGCGTGGTTCCGGACGACCGAACCTGGTCGCCTGGGGGAACGGTCGTTACGCGGTCTCGTTCGCATCGAGATCTTCGATCGGGCCATGACCCTCGCGGCCCAGGCGTTCAGCTCGATCCTCCCCATCATCATCGTGCTGGCGTCCCTGGGCCCCGAGCAGGCCGCCGACCTCCGGGACGAGCTCATCGACCACCTGGGTGTCCCGGCGTCGGTGCAGGCCGTGGTCGAAGGCGCGCTGGGCGACCGGGAGGCGACCGCGAACGAGGTCGGCCTGTTCAGCGTCCTGCTGGTGCTGGTGTCGGCGACGAGCTTCTCCCGCGCGCTGGTGCGCATGTACTGCCGCACCTGGGACGTCCCCCGGCCGAGCGCTCGCACCGCGTGGCGCTGGCTGGCCGCCCTGATGGCGATCGTGCTGTCGCTGATCCTCGTCCGAACGACCATCCTGGCGCTCACCGGTTTCCAGTTCGAGATCGCGGCCATCGGGATCATCACGTTGGCCGTGAACACGGCGCTGTGGTTGTACGTGCCCTGGGTGCTCCTCGCGGCACGAATCCCCCTCCGGCTCCTCCTGCCCGGCGCGCTGATATCGGGCGTCGGCATGGTGCTGATGGGGTACGCCTCGCAGATCTACATGCCGTTGGCGTTGACGTCGAGCGCCGGCCGGTTCGGTCCGATCGGAGTGGCATTCACCTACCTGTCCTGGCTGTTCGCACTGGCGTTCGTCGTCGTCGTGGCGACTGTCGTGGGGCACGTGGTCGCGACCGACGACGGGCGGCTGGGCCAGCTCGTCCGAGGTGACGATGCCCTCCGGTCGGAGTCATCGGCGAGGCGGTGATCTGCTCTAGGCGTCGAGCATCCGCTGCAGCATCAGGACGGTGTTCCAGTTCCGCACCGTCGCGTGGTCGCCGGCGCCGAGCTTCTTCCAGAACGCCGGTGTCAGGGTCGACCCCGACAAGCCGTTGGGGCAGCGGAAGTAGACCTCTGCGTCGTTCATTCGGAACTCGTCGGGCAGGTAGTCGTCGGGGTCGACCGCATCGATCGCGCCGTCCGGAAGAGGCGCGTCGAGGAACGCCACGAACAGCTTCGACGGCTCCGCCACACCGTGCGGAAGCGGGTTGGCCTCGACGATGCCGCCGAACTGTCTCCTGGTGCGGACGACCACGGGGACCGTCATCCCGAACCGGGCGTTGATGCCCTGCTCGACGGTCGACGCCAGTCTCGTGCGGCCGGGTGAGGTGCTGAGCACGATGTTGCCCGTGCGCAGGTAGGTCCGGACGTCGTCGTAGCCCAGGTCAGTCATCAGCTCGCGCAACTCGGCCATCGGGAGTTGCCGGCTCTTGCCGACGTTGATGCCGCGGAGAAGCAACGCGTGGGTCGCCATCTGCGGATCAGGCTCCGGACCGGACCAGGTCGGCGTAGTCGGGGTGCTTCTCGATCCAACCCCTGACGAACGGGCACATCGGAACGACACGCTGGCCGGCGGAGCGGGTGTCGTCGAGAAACGTCTGGGCGAGCGTACTACCCACCCCTTGGCCCTCGGCGGCCTCGGCGACCTCGGTGTGCCATGCGGTGACGAGATCACCCGACCGTGAGTAGGCCAGCTCACCGATCTCGTCGCCGTCGAGGTACGCGACGTAGCGCGTCGCCTCGCGGCGGATCTCCACGCTCATCTGGGCGCACCGGGGTCGAGGTCGGCGGCCGTGTGGTGCGGAACCTGGGTCTGGCCGAGCCGACCGGCCTGGTAGTCCTCGATCGCCTCGACGATCTCGGCGCGCGTGTTCATGACGAACGGACCGTAGCGGGCGACCGGCTCACGAATGGGAAGCCCGCCGAGCACGAGGATCTCCCACCCACCGGCGACCCCGTCCGGCTGGCTGTCGGCGGCCCGCACGGTGAGCGCATCCCCGGCGCCGAGGACCGCCAGTTGGCCCTCGTCCAGCGGCTGCCCGTGCGGTCCGACGTGGCCACGCCCGGACAGCACGTAGACGAGCGCGTTGAAGTCCCTGGGCCAGGGCAGGTCCAGACGTGCCCCCCTCGCGACAGTGGCGTGCAGGTACGTGATCGGCGTGAAGGTCGAGCCGGGTCCGTCGTGTCCGCCGAGCGAGCCGGCGATCAGCCGGATGAGGGCACCGCCGTCGGGGCTCGCGATCAGCCGCACGTCGCCGGCGTTGATGTCCTGGTAGCGCGGTGCCGCCCACTTGTGCGAGCGCGGAAGGTTGACCCAGAGCTGGACGCCGTGGAACAGGCCGCCCTTGGCGATGAACTCCTGGGGCGGCAACTCGCTGTGGAGTATCCCGCTGCCGGCGGTCATCCACTGGGTGGCGCCGTCGGTGAGCAGGCCACCGCCACCGGTCGAGTCCTTGTGCTCGAAGGCACCGTCGAGCATGTAGGTGACGGTCTCGAAGCCGCGGTGCGGATGCCACGGTGCGCCCTTGGCCTCGCCGGGCCCGTACTCGACCGCGCCCATGTGGTCGAGCAGCAGGAACGGGTCGGCGAGGCTGAGATCCATGCCGGGGAAGGGCCGCCGGACGACGAAGCCCTCACCCTCGAGCTGGCGGTGCGCAGTGACGATCTTGGTGACACCACGCCATTCGGTGGAGGTCGGTGACAGCCCGGGTAGACGTGGCAACGTGAGCGTGTCGGCCGTGACTGCGGGCATCGTGGACCTCCTCGGAACGTGACCCCAAGAACACCTGGTGATGTGTCGATCATTCCGCCCGTCCCAGGGATCAGGACGCGAGGGCGAGAGGTGCCTCGGTCCGGAACTGGGTGCGGTAGAGGTCGGTTGGCGGAACTGCTCGACCGGTTGCCCCGGCCGAGCAGGTGGAACTGGTCCGTCTTCTCACCCGTCTGGCCGGCGATTCCTGATGTCGCCGGTCGCTGCGCGAGTGCGGTCCTCGTGCCTGGTGGCAGGCTGATGGCGTGGCGATGTTCGATGTGACCGGAGCACGGGCGGAACTGGCCCGGCTGCGCCCGGACCTGGACGAGTTCGTGACGGTGCGCGCCGATGCAGCCGAGATCGCCGCGTCGTTGGTCGAGGGTGGGGTCAGCACACCGTTGGGTGGCCTGCCGGAGCTGAAAGCTGCCCAGGCGCGCCTCGACGAGTTGATGAGCGAGATCCAGAGTGCCGGCGCGGAGCTCAAGGGGTTCGCGCCGTTGCTGGTGGACTTTCCCTCGGAACGGGCCGGTGTGCCTGTTTTGCTGTGCTGGCTCGAGGGCGACCTGGACCTGGCGTGGTACCACCGGGTCGATCTCGGGTTCGCGGGTCGCAGACCACTGTGGTGAACATCGAGCGTTCCGGAATTCAACCGCTCACATGTCTGGAAGGCGCAATGCCGCCGGAGCATGCGCAGGGACAGAGGGGCGCCTCGGTGGCACGACACTGATCCGCTCGTACGCCGATCCCAGCGGTGGCCGCGGATCCGGGTCAGCACGGTTCGGCCACATCGCCATGGCCCGCTCGGCCTGTGCCGTGATGGTGAGCGCCGGGTTCGCGCCCAGGTTGGCGGACACCGCCGAACCGTCGACGACGTGCAGGCCGGGGTGTCCGAACATCCGGTGGTACGGGTCGACCACACCGGTCTCTGCGGAGTCGCCGATCGCGCAGCCCCCCAGGATGTGCGCCGTCATCGGGATGTCGAAGACGTCGCTGACCGTGCCGCCCGGCACACCGCCGATCTCCTGGGCCGCCCACCGTGCAGCGACATGCCCGGCCGGGATCCAGGTGGGGTTGGGGGCGCCGTGGCCTTGCCGGCTGGTCAGCCGGTCGCGCAGCAGGCCTTTCCGGCGGGACACGCTCAACGAGTTGTCCAGCGACTGCATCACCAACAGGATCACCGTCCGCTCCGACCACCGTCGCACCGACAGCGACTTCACGAACTGGACCGGATGCCGAGCGGCGACGCCGAGAAAACGAACCGGACGCGGCAGCCTGCCGCCGCCGTCGACGAGCATGGTGCCGAGAAGGCCCATGGCGTTGCTCCCCTTGCCGTAACGGACCGGCTCGATGTGCGTCGCCGCGTCCGGGTGGATCGAGGAGGTGATGGCCGTGCCTTGCGAGTAGTCCACACCCGGTCCGTCGGCCGTCGCTCCGAGCAGGGCCTCGGAATTCGTCCGCGTCAGCTCGCCGAGGCGGGCAGAGATCCTGGGCAGGACACCGTCGTCGCGCAGGCGGTGGAGGAGTGCCTGGGTCCCGAGCGTGCCCGCGGCGAAGAGCACGTGCTCGGCGGAGAGGGTCCTTCGAGCCCGCCGGCCGCGGAGCCTGTCGTTGACGACCGACGACGGACCGTTCGGGGTGTGACGGATCTCCACGTCGTAGCCCTTGGACTCGCGTGACCGCACCGACCGCACCGTCGACCGCGGCATGATCCGTGCTCCCGCCCGCTCGGCCAGGTGGAGGTAGTTCGTCTCCAGGGTGTTCTTGGCTCCGTGCCGGCAGCCGGTCATGCACTCGCCGCAGCGCAGACAGCCGGAGCGGGTTGGGCCGGCACCGCCGAAGTACGGGTCCGGCACCTCCGTGCCCGGCTCACCGAAGTAGACGCCCACGGGGGCGTGGTGGAACGTGTCGGCCACGCCCATGCGGTCGGCGACGGCACGCATGACCGCGTCGGAGGGCGTGGTCTCACTGTCGTAGGTGACGCCCAACATCCGTTCGGCCAGGTCGTAGAAGGGTCGGAGCTCCGCTCGCCAGTCGGTGATGTCCCGCCACTGCGGATCGTCGTAGAAGTCGCCCAGCGGCCGGTAGAGCGTGTTCGCATAGACGAGCGAGCCGCCGCCGACGCCGGCTCCGGACAGCACGACGACATTGCGCAGCAACGAGATCCGCTGGATTCCGGTGCACCCGAGGGCAGGTGCCCACAGGAAGTTGCGGACATCCCAACTGGTTTTCGGGAAGTCCTGCGGCGCGAATCGCCGTCCGGCCTCCAGGACGCCGACCCGATATCCCTTCTCGCTCAGCCGCAGTGCGGCGACGCTTCCGCCGAAGCCCGAGCCGATGACGAGCACGTCGAAGTCGAGCTCACCGGCGCTCGCCGCGGCGTCGGCTTCCGTCCTCCCTGCTGTCACGCCGGCAGGCTATGCCGCCCCGTGACCCCGGACGAACCCCCCCTGCGGGCGGCTGCCAGGATGCGGACATGCGCCTGGACCACGTCTCGTACGCAGCGGGCCCGGAGGGGCTCGACGCGACGAGCCAGGAGTTGGCCGGGGCGCTCGGTGTCGACCTCGTCGACGGGGGTGTGCATCCCCGCTTCGGAACCCGCAATCACGTGCTGCCCCTCACCGACGGTCACTACCTCGAGGTCGTCGCCGTACTCGACCATCCCGTGGCCGACAAGGTGCCGTTCGGCCAGGCTGTCCGGGCCCGGACGGAGGCCGGCGGGGGCTGGTTGGGCTGGGTCGTCGCCGTCGACGATCTGTATCCCGTCGAGGCCAGGCTCGGCCGTCGAGCGGTGCAGGGCAACCGGAAGCGCCCCGACGGGTACGAGCTGCTGTGGAAGCAGATCGGCGTCATGGGCCTGTTGGCCGATCCGCAGCTGCCGTTCTTCGTCTGTTGGGAGTCCGACGCCCGGCAGCATCCGTCGGCGGCCGTCGGTCGCGGCGATGGGGTCGACCTCGTCCGCCTGGAGATCGCCGGCAGCCCGCACCGCGTGGCCGAGTGGCTCGGCGAACCTGAGGACCACCCACTCGACGATGTCGACGTCGACTGGGTGGCCCCGCACGGTCAGCCCGGTGTTCAGGCCGCTCACTTCCGAACCCGGGCGGGAATCGTCCGCATCTGACTCCCGGTGGGCACCGGAATGATCACGTTAAGAGTGTCTGTCCCCCTGTTGCCAGGTCTCCAGACCTGGTGAAGGACCCCCACACCCTCTTAACGTGATCATTCTGGTGTCGCGACAGGACGTCAGGCGTCCTTCTTCTGGAACAGGACCCAGCCGATCGCGAGGATGACCGCGACGAACAGAGCGAACACTCCTCCGGAGACCCAGCGGTCCAGGAAGTCGAAGTTCGGCTGACCCTCGCCGGTCGGGAAGTCCTCGAAGGCGAACAGCCGGGACCCTGCGGAGAACGGCAGGAACTTCAGCGCCGGCTGAAGCCAGTCGAGGGCCGGGACGAAGGAGAGCCCGACGATCACGGTCTCGACGATGAAGGGGAACACGAAGATCACGACGATCGCCGACGGCACGCCACGGAACAGTTGAGCCAGCGCCAGGCCGAGAACGGCCCACAGCACCGTGTAGACCACGTAGCCGCCCAGCGCCACGGGCAGCGGGGCGTCGCCCAGAGGCGCGGACTCGCCGCGAGTGATCATGAACACGAGCCAGCACAGGAGCACGGAGAAGACGGCGACGAGCGCGGCGGTCACCACGACCACGATGACCTTCGCCGCCAGCAGCCTCGACCGCTGCGGGATCGCGGTGAGCGTGGGCTGGATGGTGTTGTGCCGGTACTCGTGACCGGTGGCGAAGATCCCGACGATGGCCATGAAGATCGCGGGGAAGGGCACCCCGAAGTCGCCGCCGGCGGTCAGGGCCCGACCGATGGTGACGACGTCCAGCGGATCCGACCGCGTGGCCAGCCCGAAGATCAGCGCGACCACCGCGCTGAGCACAAGAGCGAGACCGATCAGCCAGTAGGTCGACCGGAGGGTGCGGATCCGCATCCACTCGAAGCGCAGCGCGTCGGTCATGCGGCACCTCCGGGAGCCGTGGTGCCAGGCTCGTCGCCGCTACGTGTTGTGGTGCCGGACCCGCCGGTGCTCTCGGCCGTGTCGGCGAACTCCTGGGCGACGAACTCCTCGGACGCCCCGGTCGCGGACATGAAGGCCTGCTCGAGCGAGGCACTCTGCGGCGCCAGTTCGTGTAGGACGACGTCCGCCCGATGGGCCGACTCACCGATCGCGGACGCGTCGGCGCCCGAAACCATGAGTGCGCCGTCCGGCAGGGACTCGACCGCCGCTCCCTCCCCGCGGAGGATGTCTGCGAACGACTCCGCCACGGGAGACCGGACGAGCACGGTGGCCTGGGTGAAGCGTCCGACGAAGCTGGCCACCGGTCCGTTGTCGATCATCTTGCCGCGTCCTATGACCACCAGTTCGTCGGCCATGAGAGACATCTCGGCCAGCAGGTGGCTGGAGACGAACACCGTGCGGCCTTGACCGGCGAGCGACTTCAGCACGTCGCGGAGCCAGTGGATGCCGTGCGGGTCGAGGCCGTTGGCCGGCTCGTCGAGGATGAGTACCGCGGGATCGCCGAGCAGTGCCTGCGCAAGCCCGAGTCGCTGCGCCATGCCCATCGAGAAGCCCTTGGGCTTCTTGTTCTTGACCTCCGTGAGCCCGACGATGTCGAAGACCTCGTCCACCCTGGATGTGGGTATCCGGTTGGCCGCGGCAAGCATCCGCAGGTGGTTGCGGGCCGTACGGGTGGGATGGAACGACTTCGCCTCGAGCACGGCGCCGATCTCGCGCATCGGGTCGCGGATGTCGCGGAAGCGCTTGCCGTCGAAACGCGTCTCGCCGCCACCGTGGTCGAGGTCGAGCATCAGCCGCATCGTGGTGGACTTGCCGGCGCCGTTGGGACCGAGGAAGCCGGTGACGACGCCGGGGCGGACGTCGAAGGTGAGATCGTCGACGGCGACCTTGTCACCGTAGCGCTTGTACAGCCCGTAGGACGTGATCATGCAGACTCCCCCATGACGGGACGGACGGACAAGGCCGAACCTATCGGCCGCCGCCGGTGGGCCACTCGTTCCAGGAGCGGATGGTCGCTCACCGCCGGAAGACGGAGCGGACGCTGGATCCGCTCCGAGCGGTCGAACCCTGTCTGTCGTCGTCGGCGCCGACCAACGATGTGCCGCCCGGTCAACCGGCCCGCAGCGACGCCCGGGCGAGCCGCCCCGCCTGGGCGCCGTAGGACCCGCCGAACAGGACGGCGTGGACGAGGACGGGATGGAGCTGATGGAGCGCGACCCGGGCCTGCCAGCCGTCGGCGAGTGGAGCCGAATCGTTGTACGCACCGAGCACCCGGTCGAGGTGGGGGCATCCGAACAACGAGAGCATCGCGAGATCGGACTCGCGATGGCCGCCGTGCGCGGCGGGATCGACCAGCCGTGCGATCCCGTCGGCGCACCAGAGCACGTTTCCCGCCCACAGGTCGCCGTGGACCAGCGCCGGCGGTTCCACCGGCCCGGCCAGCCGAGGGACGACATCGAGCAGCCGCTCGATGTCGCGAGCATCCTGCAGGCCGACCGCGGCCGAGTCGACCGCGGCGCGTAGGTACGGCAGCACCCGACCTTCGGCCCACATCTCCGCCCAAGACGTCCACGGACCTCCCGGCAGGCGCAGCGTCGCGATCCAGCCGTCGCCGTCGGGGGATCCGAAAACGTCGCCGCCGGAACGGTGCGTCGTGGCCAGCGACCGGCCGAATCGCTCGGCCGCCGGCGCGGACGGCGGCCCGGCCTCGAGCCATTCGAGGACCAGGCAGGAGCGGTCGTGCGCGACGACCTCCGGCACCGGCACACCACCGTGGACGGCTCCCAACCGGCGCAGTCCTCGTGCCTCCGTCGCGAAGAAGTCCGGTGGCATGTCCGGTCTGGCCTTCACGAAGACGGCCCGACCGTCGGAGAGCTCGGCCACGCCGCTCTCGCAGATGTCGCCTCCGCCCACCGGGTGAACGGTGATCACGGTCGACCCGGTCAGCCGCCCGACGACGTCGGTACGCAGCGCACCTCGGCCGCGGTCATGGGGCACGCGGCTCGTCCGCCAGTTCACGGCGAAGTGCTTCGACCAGTCCGTCGACCGCGGCCTCCACCTGGTCCAGGACGCGGTCGAACCCGTCGTCCGGCCCGTAGTAAGGGTCCTGGACATCCAGGTCGCCGGACCTCAGCGCAGCCGGGTCGTACGTCCTCAGCATCTGCACCGACTCCCGGCTGACACCGTCGGGCGCGAGCAGGCTGAGGTCGGCGAGATTGTCCCGGTCCATGGCCAGGACCAGGTCGTACTCGGCGAACGACTCGACGACGAACTGGCGGGCGACGTGGTCGTCGGCCTGATACCCACGGGCATCCAGTGCCGCTAGTGCTCGCGGGTCGGCGGGGCCGCCGACGTGCCAGCTACCGGTTCCCGCGGACTCCACGACGACGCGGTCGGCCAGGCCGACGTCACCCAGCCGCCTCCGCAGCACTGTGGCCGCCATCGGGGAGCGGCAGATGTTGCCCAGACAGACCAGGCAGATGCGGAAGGCGGCGCCAGGGGGGACGTCGCCGCCGGGGCTCAGATCGCTCCGTGGCCTGCGTGGCGGGCAAGCTCGCCGACGACCAGCGCGAGCTCGGTGGCGAGCTCGAAGGACCGCTCGTGGTGAGGGTGGCCGCGCATCCATAGGCACACCGTCTGGACGACCGCACCCGACCAGGCCGGATCTCGCCGCAACGCGTAGCGCACGGAGACCGGGCGCGGCGTCGACGACGTGACGTCGTACCACTGCCCTTCGGCGAAGGCCAGCAGTGGGTAGCCGTCGGCGTCGTCGTAGACGACGTCGTAGTCCCGCCCGCCGAGCAACTCGTCGTACCACGACCGTTCACGAGTGTCGGTCGTGCGCGTCAGGGGCGTGGGAGCCTGGGTGAACGGGCCGGTGGGCGCACTGGCCCACGGACTGTCCGAGGGGGGCTTCTCGGTCAGTACGGATCCCACGACTCCGAAGCCGTTCACCATCGGTTTCTCACCCTCCCGCAGGCGCGAAATGTGGGCACAACGACCCCCGCGACACCTGTCTCACATTTCCACATGACCCGGGCGTCCATCGTCGTGCAGGAAGTGGTCCCACGGTACGACACGCCATGCCGGGGCGGAAGCACCGACCCGCCGTGATCGGAACCAGGACGCTCCGCCGCCGAGGTGGCCCGACGCGGGATGAACCCGGTCGGCTAGTCCGGAAGCAGGAGGTTGAGCACCCAGCTGACGAACGAGATGACCAGGCCACCGAGCAGCGCGTCCCAGAACCCGTCGACGGTGAACGGCACGTTCAGAAGGTCGGCGATCCACGAGGTGAGCAGTAGCATCAGCGCGTTGACGACGAGCGTGAACAGTCCGAGCGTGAGCACGTAGAGCGGCAACGACAGGAGCCTCACGATCGGGCGCACCAGGACGTTGACCACGGCGAAGACGACGGCGACTGCCAGGATCGTCAGGACCTCGCCCTGCGTCGACGAGGCGGTGACGTCGACACCGTCGACGATCAGTGTGGCGATCCAGAGCGCGATCGCGTTGACGATCAAGCGGACGATCAGCTGCACGGGGTGGAGCGTATCGGTACGGCGCCTCCCAGGGAACGACGTCGTGCGGTCGGTCGCGCTAGCCGGAGACGGCGACCTCGGTGGGCGCCGGCTCGGCGCGTGAGGGTGCGTGCGAGTGCTGGACGAGCCCGATACCGGCGAGGACGATGAAGCCACCCGCGATCTGGACCGGCGTGAGCGCCTGACCCAGCCAGGCCCACGCGACGAGACCGGCCACGACCGGCTCGGACATTCCGACGACGCCGACGGCGGTCGGGCTGATGTGCTGGAGCGCAGTGAGGTTCAGGGAGTAGGGGACCAGCGTGCCGAGCACGATCACCCAGGCGATGCCGACCCACACCGGCGTCACCACGGTGTCGAAGGCGCCGAGCATCGACGCCTCCCCGGTCAGCACCGATGGGTCGAATGTCCACCATGGCGTGGCCACGGCCCAGAACAGCGCGCCGAAGGCGAACATGTAGAAGGTCAGCGACGCTGGGTCCCGCGTTTCCGCTGTATGGCTGCCGACGAGGAAGTAGGTGGCGAGGCATGCGGCGGCTCCCAGCCCTGCGGCCACACCGACCGGGTCGAGTCCGGTGTCGTGCCACACCTGTGCCACCAACGACAGCCCTCCGAGGGCCAGCGCCAGCGCCAGCCACGTCCGTGGGCGGACGTCCTGCCGCAAGACGATCCGGGCATAGAGCGCGACCAGCACCGGCGCGGTGAACTCCAGCAGCAGTGCGATCCCGACCGGAAGGCGGTCGATCGCCACGAAGTACAGCCACTGGACCAGCGCGGCGCCGGCGATACCCAGGACGACCAGCGCCGGGAGCTCGCGTGCCGTGACACGGAGCCGGCCCGGTGCCATGGCGAGCAGCACGATCCCGATCCCGAGAGCGGCACCAGTGCAACGTATGGCAGACAGCCGGGCCGGCTCGATGCCCGCCTCGAGGACCACCTTCGAGACGCTGGCATTCACCGAGAACAGGATCGCGGCCAGGGTGACGTACGCGTAGCCTCGACGGGAGCTCGCGACCCTCACCGGAGTGACATTAGCGTTTGGACACGACGCTGGTGTCGGGCGGTATCGGCTGACGATGCCGGGACGAACGGCCCTATGGTGACCGCCATGTCCAGCAAGCCGCGGCTGCGCCGTGCCCTCGACGCGCTCCCGTCGTACAAGCCTGGCCGCCCGGCGGCTGCAGCGGGAGAGGGTGAGACCTACAAGATCTCGTCCAACGAGAACCCTTACCCACCGCTATCGGGCGTCCTGGAGGCCGTGATCGAGGCGGCCGGCACCATGAACAGGTACCCGGACATGTTCGCGACCGGTCTGGTCGCCGCACTCGCCGAGCGCTTCGAGGTCCCCGCCTCCCATCTGGCGACCGGCACGGGCAGTGTGGGCGTGCTCCAGCAGATCGTCCAGGCCACGGCGACCGAGGGCGACGAGGTCGTCTACGCCTGGCGGTCCTTCGAGGCCTACCCCATCGTGGTCGGCATCTCCGGCGCCACGTCCGTCCGCGTCCCGCTCGACGCCGGGGCCCGTCACGATCTCGACGCCATGGCCGATGCGGTGACCGACCGGACCCGGTTGATCCTCGTCTGCAGCCCCAACAACCCGACGGGACCGGTGATCGGCCGCGATGAGCTGACCGCCTTCCTCGAGCGTGTTCCCGGCGACGTCCTGGTGGTCCTCGACGAGGCGTACTGCGAGTTCGTCCGGGACCCGGACGCCGCCGACGGAATCGAGTTCTACCGTGACCGGCCGAACGTCT
>DASRTE010000202.1:0-28195 GCA_035656095.1 Jiangellaceae bacterium | reverse complement strand
CCCAACAGGCCCAGCACCGTACCCGTACGAACACCCAGATCGACCCCATCCAGAGCCGTCGTCTCGCCGAACCGCTTGACCAGGCCCTCAGCCCAGATCGCATGATCCATCGGTGTCTCCTTGTCCGTCGGACAGCGATCTCAGCATGGCGGGTGGGTCTGACATTCCGGCCGACATGACGCTGAGGGCGAACGTAGAGCCGGTTCCGATGCCGTGTCGACGCTTTTTCCGTAGCGGATGCCAGCGCAACCTCGCCCCGCTCAGAACGGACAATCCCCGCAGATCGGGTCGGTCCAGGTGTACCGGCGAGGGCGCGAGGATGGGTTCGGACGTCGCGGGTAGACGGGGAGCACGTGGCCCGACCGACAGGACGGATCGCACCGCCCGAGGTGCTGGGCACCACTGGAACCGAAGTCCGTCCTGTTCATCGGACCGGGAGACCCGCCACTGGCGAGCCGAACAGACGCGCACCAGGGCTCGGCCACGCGTGCGCCGGCAGGCTGTTACGTCTCCGGTGCAGGGGTCGCGTCGGGTGGCCCGCCGCCCGGTCTGCCGCCGCCCGGTCTGCCGTCGCCCTGTCCGCCGCCGTTCTCCTCACCGTCGCCCCCATCGGGCCGTTCCGGCGGCTCGTTGAGGCCGCGGACGACATTCGGGTCGGGCTTGTGGAAGGCGAGCATGCGGGCACCCTCGAGCGCGGTGTCCATCGCCTCCTTCCAGATCGGTCCGGGGATGCAGCCACCACAGGCAGAGCTGATCCGCTCGCCGTTGTAGGTGCGGCCGTCCAGGGTCGTCTGACGGCCGTCGAGGTCGGCGACGGCAACGGCGGTGGCCAGCTGAGGGGTGTATCCCGCGAACCACACGGCGATGGAGTTGTTCGTGGTTCCCGTCTTGCCGGCGGCTATGCGGCCATCGTCCAGACGCATCCGGTTGCCGGTGGCGCCGGGGCTCTCGATGACGCCTTGGAGCACCATGTTGACCCCGTCCGCGACACCCTCGGGGAGAACTCGGTTGCACGACGGCGCGCGGTCGACGACGACCTCGCCGTTGCGGTCGCGCACCTGCAGAACCGCGATGGAGTCGCAGTGCACGCCGCGCGCCGCGAACATCGCGTAGCCCTCGGCCATCGCCAACGGCGACACCGTGTTGGAGCCGAGCGTGAACGAGGCCACCTGGTCCAGCGGCTGGCCCTCGCTCTCCGTCGGGACCTGCTTGAAGATGCCCGACTCCTGGGCGATCGTCGCCGGCTCGCAGATGCCGGTCCGTTGCAGGAGTTGGACGAAGAAGGTGTTGACCGATCGTTCTGTTCCGGTCCGCAGGTTGTACCGTCCCGACCCGGTCGAGTTCTTGGGCGAATAGTCGCGGTCGGTGGTGTAGATCGAGTTGCCGTTCCAGCAGACCTCGAACTTCTCGCCCCCCATGGGAAGCGTCTGCGGCGCGTTGATGGTCGTGTTCAGGGGGATGCCCTGCCGGATCGCCGCCGCAAGGACGAACGGCTTGAACGCCGACCCGGCCTGGATGCCGTTCGACTCGCCCATGAGCTTGTCGACGGCGTAGTTGACCTGGCTCCTGCCTTCGCCGGAGGGCCCGTACTGTCGCGAGTTCGCGATGGACCGGATGTAGCCCGTGCCCGGCTCGACCATGGCGAGCGTGCCGACCGCGGAGTCGGTAGGAGCCACCCGGTCGGAGACCGCTTCCTGGCCGGCCTGCTGGTACGCGGGCTCGAGCGTCGTGGTGACGGTGAGGCCGCCGCGCAGGAGGCTGTTGATACGGGCCTGTCGTGTGTCGCCGAGCTCGGGCATGAGGGCCAGTTCGTGCACGACGTAGTCGCAGAACCATGGAGCCCAGGACGGTACGCACCCCGCGGGCGTCGGCCTGAGCTCCAGGCCCAGGTCGGACTGGCGGGCCGCGGCACCGTCGGCTTCGGAGACCATGCCCAACTCGACCATCCGGTCGAGCACCTGGGTGCGGCGGCCGATCGCCTTCTCCGGATTGTTCGTGGGATCGTACGCGGACGGCGCCTGGACCAGCCCGGCCAGCATCGCCGCCTGCGGCAGGGTGAGCTTCGCGGCGCTGGTCGAGAAGAAGTAGCGCGCTGCCGCCTCGATTCCGTAGGCGCCGCCGTCGCCGCCCCCGCCGCCGAAGTAGGCGATGTTGAGGTACCGCTCGAGGATCTCGTCCTTGGTCATCTTGTCCTCGACGCTGGCCGCCAGGCGCAGTTCGCGGAGCTTGCGGACGTAGCCCTCGGCCCCCGTGCTGGTGATGGCCGCATGCCGCTCCTCGGACGTTTCCGCCTGGTCGAGCAGGACGAGCTTGACGTACTGCTGGGTCAGGGTGGAGCCACCACCCGCGGTGCAACCCTCGTCACAGGTGATGTCGCCGGCGTCGAGGTTGCCGAGCAGGGCGCGAGCGGTTCCCTGGATGTCGATCGGGCCGTGCTCGTAGAAGCGGTGGTCCTCGATGGCCAGGATCGCGTCCTTCATCACCGGGGCGATCTGGTCCAGAGGCATGTAGATGCGGTTCTGCTCGTAGAACGTGGCGAGCGTCTTCCCGGTGGCGTCGACGATCCGCGACTGTTCGGCGAGCGGACGCGTCTCCAGCTCGGCGGGCATGTCGTTGAACGCGGTGGCGCTCTCCCGGGCTGCCAGGCCGAGACTCGCCGTGACCGGCAGGGCCAAACCAGCCACGAGCACACCCGCCAGACCACTCACCCCGATGATCAGGAGACTGCGGCGGATGGCTGCCACGACGGTGTCAGGGCGGAGAGGCGCCATGGGAGCACACTACGTGGTGTCGCTCGGTGGCCTCGACACCCTTGCAGCGGCGGTGAGCAGACCGTGACCCCGGACGAGACGGGCGCGGTCGCCTGACGAATGATCCAGCTTTCCTCTTCCGGGTCCTAGCGGTCCGGTCCTTGTTTGTCTACCGTGATCGCAGCGGGGCGTGACCGGCGGACGGGGCCGTCGGTGGGGTGCTCCGCACGGGGGAGGAGTCATGAGGTGGGTGAACGACTGGCCCGGCCAGGCGGCGTGTCGTGGGGCTGAGCCGGACGAGCTGTTCGTCCCAGGCGCTGCGCAGAACAGGGCAAAGGCCCTGTGCATGGGGTGCCCTGTGCGCACCGAATGCCTGGCCGACGCACTCGACAACCGCACCGAGTTCGGCATCTGGGGCGGGATGACCGAGCGTGAACGGCGGGCCCTGCTGCGCCGCCGACCCAGTGTCGTGTCGTGGCGTGCACTGCTCCAGGCGGCTCGGCTCGAGTACGACGAGGTCGCCCACGCCGGCTGACCGCCCCCGGGTCAGGGTCGGGCGACGAGCTCCACCGCGATCCGTCGGAGGCCGCCGAGGTCGTTGACGTCGATCGACAGGGCTGGGACCTGGGTGACCGGCACGATCGGGTGCGCTGCCGTGAGGCGGGCCGCGCGGTGGGCATCGCGCGCGGCGAGGCTGAGATTCGCCGCGTGCAGCCGCAGCAGCGAAGCCGTCAGGCGGTATTCGCGGGTTGCGTCGAGTCGGTCCGCGGCCGCCGTGGCCTCGGGCTCGCTCAGGCCGTCGGGTCCACCCTGGTGCATCCGGTTCAGTACGAGACCTGCCAACGGCATCGCGTCGCCGCCGAGGCGCTCGACGAAGTACGACGCCTCCCGCAACGCGTCCAGCTCGGGCGTCGACACCACGACGAACGCGGTCTCGGGACGCTTGAGGAGCGCGTAGGTCTGCTCGGCCCGTTCCCGGAAGCCGCCGAACATCGTGTCGAGCGCGGCGACGAACGTCTGGACGTCGCGCAGCAACTCTCCGCCGAGGATTCTGGTCAGTGCTCCGGTCACGGCACCGACGCCTGCCTGGAACATCCGCACGTAGGCCCGCCCGCCGGCCCGAGCCGGCATCGCGAGCAGGCGGATCAGGCGGCCGTCGAGGAAGGAGCCGAGCCGCTCGGGCGCGTCGAGGAAGTCCAGCGCCGATCGCGACGGGGGGGTGTCGACGACGATCAGGTCCCACGTGTCACGGGCGCGCAGCTGGCCCAGCTTCTCCATCGCCATGTACTCCTGCGTGCCTGCGAAGGAGGACGACAGGGCCTGGTAGAAGGGGTTGGCCAGGATCTGGCGGGCCTTCTCCGGGGTGGCATGTGCCTCCAGGATCTCGTCGAAGGTCCGCTTCATGTCGAGCATCATCGCGTCGAGCCGGCCGCCGTGCGCGTCGTCGACACCGGCTACCGGTCGAGGGGTGTTGTCGAGCTCGGACAGACCCAGCGACTGAGCCAGCCGCCGGGCCGGGTCGATGGTGAGCACGACCACCGACCGGCCCTGCTCGGCCGCGCGCAGGGCGAGCGCCGCCGCTGTCGTCGTCTTGCCTACGCCTCCGGAGCCGCAGCACACGATGATCCGGGTCCGGGCGTCACGCAGCAGCCGGTCGACGTCGAAGTGCGCTGCAGGTCCGGTGCTCACGCGGCACCCTGGTCGTTCAGCGCTGCGCTCATCTCGTAGAGCCCGGCAAGATCGACGCCGTCAGGGAGCCACGGGAGCTCATAGGTCGGACGGTCCAGTGTGGCGACCGTCGCGCGCTCCCGTTTCTCCAGCGCGACCCGGTCGGCATGAGCGGCCGCCTCGGCCGTCAGCCGCTCGACCAGCATGTCCTGGCCGAGCCCGGCGGCCCGCAGACCCGCCTCGATCGCCGCCCGGTCCAGCCGCCCGCGGCGGGCGGCGGCGAGGTCGCGGGCTCGCAGGAGCGGGCGCCGGACCTGGTTGACCACGACGGCCCCCACGGGGATGCCCGCGTCGTCGAGGTGGGCGACCGCGTCGGCCGTCTCCTGGACCGGCATCTCCTCGAGGACGGTCACGACATGGACGGCGGTCCGCGGCGAGCTGATCAGCTCGGTGATTGCCGTCGCCTGACGGCTGATCGGACCGACGCGCGCCAGCGACGTGACGGCCTCGTTGACACTCAGGAATCGGGTGATCCGTCCCGTGGGCGGGGCGTCGAGGACGACGGCGTCGTAGACGAACTCGCCGTCCTCCCGCCGGCGGCGGGTCGCCTCATAGGTCTTCCCGGTGAGGAGGACATCACGCATGCCCGGCGCCACCGTGGTGGCGAACTCGACGATCCCCATCCGGTCGAGCGCCCGCCCGGCCCGGCCCAGGCGGTAGTACATGTCGAGATACTCGTACATGGCCTGCCGGGGATCGACCGCGAGCCCGAACACGTCGCCGCCATCGCGGGCGACCGCCAGCTTGCGTTCCTGATAAGGGAGCGGGGCCACGTCGAACAGCTGGGCGAGCCCCTGGCGTTCCTCGACCTCGACGAGAAGCACCTTGTGGCCGCCCGACGCGAGAGCCAGGGCCATCGCGGCAGCCACCGTCGTCTTGCCGGTTCCGCCCTTGCCGGTGATCACGTGCAGCCGCACGCCCTCCCAGTCGCTCACGGGCACCGAGCGTAGGCGAGCGGTCGACCTCAGAGCTCCGCGAGGAGGCCGACGGGATGCTCGACGCAGTCGGCGAAGTACCGCAGGAAGCCGCCCGCGATGCCCCCGTCGCAGACCCGGTGGTCGAACGTCAGCGAGAGCTGCGTGACCTTGCGGACGGCGAGCGCCCCGTCGACGACCCACGGCTTGTCGACGATGCGGCCGACTCCGAGCAGGGCAGCCTCGGGGTGGTTGATGATCGGCGTCGATCCGTCGACACCGAAGACCCCGTAGTTGTTCAGCGTGAACGTGCCACCGGTCAGGTCGCGAGGGCTGAGCCGCCCGTCGCGCGCGAGTCCGGTCAGCCGTGACAGTTCGTCGGCGAGCTCGAGAGTCGTCATCCGGTGGGCGCCTCTGACCACGGGGACGACGAGGCCGCGATCGGTCTGTGCGGCGAAGCCGAGGTTGACGTACGCGGGCTGGACGATCTCGACCGCTTCGCCGTCGTGTTCCACCCGGGCGTTCAGCTCAGGATGGCGGCGGAGGCCGGCGACGACGAACCTGGCGAGGAGTACGAGGAAGCCGATGGCACGGTCCGGGTACGCGGCTCGCAACGTGTCGCGGGCCTCGACCAGTCCGGTCGCGTCGACGTCGACCCACGTCGTCGCGTCCGGGATCTCACGTCGGCTGCGTGCGAGCTTGTCGGCAACGGTGCGGCGCACACCCCTCAACGGGATGCGCACCTCCTCGTTCCCGCTGGGTGCGGGCACCTCGTCCGTACCCGGGGCAGCGGTGAGTGCGGTCTCGACGTCACGACGGAGGACCAGACCGTCCGGGCCCGTACCGGCGAGCCGAGCGACGTCGAGACCGCCGTCGCGGGCCAGCCTTCGCACGACCGGAGAGATGACGCGCGGCGCGGCACGCTGGGGCGCCGCGGCCGGACCGGGCGACGGCTCAGCCGAGCGGAGCTGCCGTCGTCCACGTCGGCGCCGGGCGCCGGCGGCGTCGGTTCCGTATCCGACCAGCACCGCTCCCGAGCCCGCCCGCTCCTCGGTCCGGTAGGTCTCCCGGGCCGACGTCGTGGCGTTGGGCGAGGACGTGTGGCCGGCCGAGTGCGCAGGTGCGTTGGTCTGGTCCACCGTGAGCAGCGGGCGGCCGACGGGGATCATGTCGCCGACCGAGCCGTGCAGCCTGACGACCGTGCCGGCATACGGGCAGGGCACCTCGACGGCGGCCTTGGCCGTCTCGACCTCGACGACGATGTCGTCCACGGCGACCTCATCGCCCTCGGCCACGCGCCAGGCCAGGATCTCGGCCTCGGTGAGCCCTTCACCCAGGTCCGGCAGCACGAACGTCCGCCCCTCCCGGTGATCATCGGCAGTTTCGGTCCCATGCGGCCCCGAACTGCCGATGATCACGGGCTGGTGGGGCCGGCCGGGAGGGGGCGAGGTCATGCCGGGACCCGGGTGAGGTGACGGCGGTCCGGCTCGTCGTCCCACTGCAGGCGTGCCACCGTGTCGAGGACACGGTCCACATCGGGCAGGTGGTACTTCTCGACGATCGGCGGCGGGTAGGGGATGTCGAAGCCGCTGACCCGCAGGACGGGTGCGTGCAGCGAGTGGAAGCAGCGCTCCTGAACCCGGGCCGCGACCTCCGCGCCGACGCCGGCGAACCCCGCGGACTCCTGGACCACCACGCAGCGCCCGGTCTTGCGGACGGACGCGGCAACCGTGACGTCGTCGAAGGGCACCAGCGTGCGCAGGTCGACGACCTCGAGGTCGTGGCCGTCCTCGGCGGCGGCTTCGGCGGCCGCCAGCGCGACCGGGAGTGCCGGGCCGTACGCGATGAGCGTTGCGTCGGTTCCGTGGCGGCGGATCTCGGCCGTGCCGAAGGGCGCGGTCGTGACCGGGAGGTCGACGTCGGCCTTGCTCCAGTAGAGCTTCTTCGGCTCCAGGAACACGACCGGGTCGGGATCGGCGATCGCCTCACGCAGGAGCGAGTAGGCGTCAGAGACGGTGGCCGGGGTCGCGACCTTGAGTCCAGGGGTGTGCACGAAGTACGCCTCGGACGAGTCGCTGTGGTGCTCGACGCCGCCGATCCCGCCGGCGAACGGGACGCGGATCACCATCGGGACGCCGACGGCACCCCGGGTGCGGTTGCGCATCTTGGCCACGTGGGAAACGAGTTGCTCGAATGCCGGGTACGCGAACGCGTCGAACTGCATCTCGACAACGGGCCGGAAGCCGTTCATCGCCATGCCGAGTGCGAAGCCGACAATCCCGCTCTCGGCCAGCGGGGTGTCGAAGCAGCGGTCCTCGCCGAGATCGCGAGCAAGCCCGTCGGTGATACGGAAGACACCGCCGAGCGCGCCGACGTCCTCGCCGAAGACGACCACGGAGTCGTCCTGGTCGAGCGCGTCGCGCAGCGCGGCGTTCAGCGCCTGCCCCATCGTCGTCGACATCAGTCCTCGCCTCCGTTGCGGTCGCCGCCGGCGGCGAGTTCCTCGCCCAGCCACTCACGCTGTTCGCGTAGTTGCGGCGTCGGCTCGGCGAAGACGTTGGCGAACAACGATCGGGGATCGACGTCGGGGTCCTCGTTCATGCGTGTGCGTAGGCGTCCGGCGAATGCCTCGGCCTCCTGCCTGGCCGCACCGATGTCCTCGTCGGACACTGCACCGGTCGCCAGGAGGTAGGTCTCGAGCCGGTTCAGCGGGTCGCGGCTCTCCCAGGCCGCGACCTCGGCGGAGTCGCGGTAGCGACTCGCGTCGTCGGCGTTGGTATGGGCCTCGATCCGGTAGGTGTGCGCCTCGACCAGGAAGGGGCCCTCACCGTTGCGGGCTGTCTCGACGGCATGCCGCAACACGGCGAGTACCGCGATCGGATCGTTGCCGTCGACCTGTTCGCTGCGGATGCCGTACCCGACGCCCCGGTAGGCGAGCGACGGCGCCGCCGTCTGCTTCGCGAGCGGGACCGAGATCGCATACCGGTTGTTCTGGACCAGGAAGACGACCGGCGCCTTGAACACGCCGGCGAAGTTCAGCGCCTCGTGGAAGTCACCTTCGCTGGTGCCGCCGTCGCCGACGAACACGAGCACGACGGTGTCCTCCCCGCGACGGCGCGCGGCGTACGCGAGGCCGACCGCGTGCGGGCTCTGGGTGGCCAGCGGGGTGCACTGCGGCGCGGTGCGGGTGGCGACGGGATCGTAGCCGCAGTGCCAGGTGCCACGGAGCAGCGTGAGCGCCTCGACCGGGTCGATGCCGCGAGCGACCAGCGCCATCGACTCGCGGTAGGTCGGGAACATCCAGTCGGTGTCGCGAAGTACGAGCACGCCGCCGATCTGGCAGGCCTCCTGGCCGTGACTGGACGGGTAGACCGCGAGGCGACCCTGCTTGGTCAGAGCGGTCGCCTGGGCGTCGAAGCGACGTCCGAGCACCATCCGCCGGTACGCGTCGACCAGAACGTCGGTGGGTGGCATCTGGTACGTGCCGTGCGCGGACTCGGGTGCCGCAGCGCCCGAGTCGTCGAGGAAGCGGATCGGGGTCGCGGACGGCAACAGGCGGGCTGCGGCACCGCCGGTGTCGCCGGTACCCGGGAGCGCGACGTCGTCGGTGCGATGCTCGGCCTGTGCGGTCATGACGTGTTCACCCCTGGTCGGTGTCGACCCCGGCTTGACTCCTGATCTTCCGCCGGATGAGATGGTCATCTCCACATGTGGCGGAGATCTGTGACAGATGGCTACGGTGAGGGCCAGTGAGCGACCAGACGTCTTTGCCAGGGGAGGGTCACGCCTGGCGGACCGGACGATCGGCCCGCGCCCTCGACGAGGTCGACCGCCGGATCCTCGCCGAGCTCACCCGCGAGGGAAGGATCTCGATCAGGACCTTGGCCGAGAGGGTCCACGTATCCCGGGCGAACGCCTATGCGCGGGTGGACCGGTTGCTCGGCGACGGCGTCATCACCGGCTTCACCGCACAGATCGACCCGGAGCGGGCCGGCCTCGGCACGAGCGCCTACGTCCTGCTCACCATCCAGCAGAACACGTGGCGCGAGGTGGCGGCGGCGCTGGAGGCCCTGCCGTACGTCGAGCACTTCGCACTGGTCGGAGGCGACTTCGACGTGCTCGCGCTGGTGCGCGCGCCGAACAACGCCGAGTTGCGGCATGTGGTTCTCGAGCGCATCCAGGACGTACCCGGCGTGCGCGGGACCCGGACCTGGCTGGTCTTCGACGAGCACGAGGGTCGGGTCGGCTGGCGCTGATCAGGCGCCGTCTGACTCGATGGCTCACGCCGCGCAGCGCTCGGCCCGACGTGTGACCCTCGTGGGAACGATACGTGGACGGCACATGGTGGCACGTACGTATCCAACCTGCCGGCGTGCGACCAACGAAGTGGACCGGTCGCCGGACCCGACACCGGGCCCTTCACGGCGACGCTGCTGCCTGGCGAACGCGCCGGGTGCGGTTTCGGCTCGGTACCGCGGCGGAGGTGCTCGGTGTGCCGGCCCGGGCACTCGAGTTCAGGCACTGAGCCGGCCGTAGTCCCGCAGCGTCATCAGCCGGGCCACCGTCACGAACCCGCCCCATTCGTGCCGCACCACGGGCGTCCAGGCCGGCCAGTTGAACGCCCACGATCCATCCTCGGATTGCCCGCTCACCACGGCGTCCAGATGCTGCTCGATGACCTCGTCGGTGAACAACCGACGGCCGAACCCGTCCGGGTGCGGCGCGAAGTCGAGGGGGAGGTGCGCCTCGCCCGCCGCGTGAGGGTCGAGTTCGACATCGTTCGTGATCAGCGGGGTGAGCCGGTCGAACGCCGCCTCGGCCCGGGCTCGGTCGGGAACGTGGTCGAGGAAGGTCAGGACGGCCATGGCGAGGTAGGGACTGGTCTCGGCCAGCCCGTCGATGCGGTTCCAGCAGAAGCGGGTCGCGGTGTCCACGAAGCCGTTCGACACGCCGTGCTTGTGAAGCAGCCCGGCGATCGCGGCGGTCGGGTTGAGGTTGCCCGGCGGATCGTCGGGGGTCTGCCACCACGGTGCCGCCGGGGTTCCGCGGACGGACGGCAGGACGAAGGGAACACCACCGTCGGACGTGCTGACCCGGGCCAGGTACCCGCACATGGCCTGGACGATCGGATCGTCGAACGGGTCGTCCGGATCCGTCGTCTCGTCCAGCACGTGCAACGCGACCTCGACGGGTTGTGGTTGGCTGCCGGCTCCGCGCAGGTCGGGTTCGAGCGCGTTGCCGAAGCCCCCGTCGTCGTTCGCATACGCGGCCAATGCGCTTCGGACCGCCGCTGCGGAGCCGGCACGGAACAGGTGAGCGAAGCGGAGGCGGTCGATCAGCCGGGCGTGGAGCAGCAGGTAGCGCTCGGCAGCGGCCAGCCTTTCCGGCGTGAGCATCGTCATGGTGAGGACGCTAGGCCCCGGGGGTGCCGGCCGTCTCGAACGGCTCGGACGGCGCTGAGCACTGCCGGCCACGCAGCCGATGTCGGGTCGATGAGGCCGAAATGCTCGACCCCCGGCAGCAGGCGCAGATCGGTACCTGTGCGGGCCGCGTAGCGGATCGAGCCGGCGACGGGCACCTGTGCGTCCTCCTCGCCGTGCAGGACGACGACCCGGCCGGTCGGCACCGGAAGCCGGCACGGGTCGGCGGCGTCGTAGTGGTCAGGTACCTGTTCGGGCGAGCCGCCGAGCAGGGCTCGCACCGCCCCGCCATCGAGATCCAGCCGGAAGGCCGCCACCAGGTCCGCCACCGGAGCGAGTGCGACGACGCCCGCGTAGGCGTCGAGCAGGTCGAGACCGGCGCACCACAGCGCGAGGTGTCCTCCGGCGGAGTGCCCGACCAGGACGACGTCGTTGCAGTCGACGGAGTCGCCGACGAGTTCCGGCAACCGGGCGACGGCGAGCCGTACGTCGTCGAACGTAGATGGCCAACCACCGCCGGCACCGGTTCGCGCGTACTCGGGTGTCGCGACGGCGTACCCGGCCTCCGCGAGCCCATCGGCCATCGGTCGCACATGGTTTCGGTCGTATTCGCTGCGCCAGAACCCGCCGTGCAGGAGAACCACCGTGGATACCGGTCCCCGTCGCAACGGCAATCGGAGATCGGCGATCTGCTCCGGTCCCGGTCCGTACCGGATCTCCGCGTCGGGGGGTGACCCGGTGCGGTTCAGCACCTCGCGGGGGTCGGACATACCCGGAATCATCCCGGACCGGGGCCAGTACTCTCGCGGTCATGGCGAAGTGGGAGTACGCGACGGTGCCACTGCTGGTGCACGTGACCAAGCAGATACTCGACAACTGGGGTGACGACGGCTGGGAGCTTGTCCAGGTGGTTCCTGGTCCCAGCCCCGAAAACGTCGTCGCCTATCTGAAGCGGGAGAAGGACGCGTGACTCCCGAGGAGCGCCTGGCTGCGCTCGGCCTGGTCGTTCCCGACGTGGTCCCGCCCGCGGCGGCGTACGTCCCCGCGGTCCGCACGGGATCGTACGTCTACACCGCGGGCCAGTTGCCCGTGCGCGACGGCGAGCTCATGCGTACCGGCAAGGTCGGTTCAGAGGTCGGCGTGGACGAGGCGAACGAGTGCGCGCGGCAGTGTGCGCTCAACGCGCTCGCCGCCGTTCGCTCGCAGGTGGGTGACCTCTCCGCGGTGACAAGGGTCGTTAAGGTCGTGGGTTTCGTGGCTTCGGCTCCGAGCTTCACCGGCCAGCCGCAGGTCGTCAACGGCGCCAGCGAGCTGCTCGGGCAGGTCTTCGGCGACTCGGGTCAGCACGCCCGCAGTGCGGTGGGTGTGGCCGTGCTCCCTCTGGACGCACCGGTCGAGGTCGAGATGATCGTCGAGGTCGGCTGACCGGGTGACCGCGCCGCGCACCCTGCCCACCGCTCTCGTCGATCACGCCCGGCAGTTCGTCGCGAGTCGGCTGACACCGGTGGAGGCGCGTCCGGCGTCGTCGGTCCTGCTCCTCCGCGACTCCGGCGCCGGCCTGCAGGTCTACCTGCTGCGGCGCCGCACCAGCATGGCGTTCGCGGGCGGCATGCACGCCTTCCCCGGTGGTGCGGTCGACCCACGCGACGGCGACGACGAGGGACTCGGCTGGCTGGGTCGACCGCCGTCGTGGTGGGCGGACCGGCTCGCGACCTCGGAGGCGGCGGCGCGTGGGTTCGTCTGCGCTGCCGTGCGGGAGACGTTCGAGGAGTCCGGCGTACTGCTCGTGACCGGCGACGACGGCGTTCCGGCGCCCCCGGCCGGGTCGGACTGGGAGGCCGACCGGCGGGCGCTGGTCGAACGGCGGCTCGCCCTGTCCGACCTGCTGGACCGACGCGGCCTGGCCGTCCGTTCCGACGTGCTCGCACCGTGGGCCCACTGGGTGACTCCCCGGTTCGAGCCGCGTCGGTACGACACCTGGTTCTTTCTTGCCGCGCTGCCTCTCGGGCAACGGGCCCGCGACCTGTCCGGTGAGGCCGACCAGGTCACCTGGATGCGGCCGGTCGACGCCGTGTCCGCGGCGGAGAGGGGCGAGGTCGTGATGCTGCCGCCGACGTGGTCGGTGCTGGAGGATCTCGTGGCGTACGGCACCGTTGCCGAGGCTCTGGACGCGGCCGAGGCGCGATCGCTCGCCACGGTCACGCCCGGGTGGGTCGACGACGGCGCCGGGATCCGCCTGCTGCTCCCCGGCGACCCGGGGTATCCCGGCGACGACCCGGGAGAGGCATGACAGCCACGTTGCCGCCGTGGTGCCGGCTGGTTCGGGCCGACAACCCGGGGCCGATGACGCTGCAGGGTACGAACACCTACGTCCTGTCGACGTCTGCCGGCACCGTGGTCGTGGATCCCGGCCCGTTGTTGGACGACCACCTGGAGGCGGTGTCTGCACTGGGCCCGGTTGCTGTCACCCTGCTCACCCACGGGCACCCGGACCATGCCGAGTCGTCGGGCAGGTTCCACGCGATCACCCGCGCGCCGGTGCGTGCCCGTGATCCCGCACTGTGCCTGGACGGCGAACCCCTGGACGTCGACGGCGCACCCGTGGAGGCGCCCGGTCTCGACCTGCGGGTGCTGCACACGCCGGGGCACTCGGCCGACTCCGTCTCGTTCACGGTGAGCTCCGGCGGTGTCGCCGGAGCTCTCACGGGTGACACCATCCTGGGCAGTGGCTCGACCGTGGTGGCCTACCCGGACGGACGGTTAGGCCCGTACCTCCACTCGCTCGCGCGCCTGCGAGAGCTCGGCGACGTCCTGCTCCTGCCCGGTCACGGTCCGGTCAGACCGGACCTCGCCGCCGTCGCCGGCGAGTACCTCGCCCACCGGGCCGAGCGGCTCGCCCGGGTCCGCGAGGCGCTGGCTGCCGGCGCGGCAACCGCCCGCGAGGTCGTCGAGGTGGTGTACGCGGATGTGGACCGCTCCCTGTGGCCGGCCGCCGAGCTCTCCGTCCGGGCCCAGCTCGCCTACCTCGCCGATGACGATGGCAGTTGATCACGTGGTCGACTGCAGTGGGGGCCGCAGGTGCCTCAGCGGGCGCGGCGGCGGAGGCGCTCGATGTCGAGCAGGACGACCGAGCGTTGCTCGAGGCGCAGCCAGCCCCGGCCGGCGAAGTCGGCGAGGGCCTTGTTGACCGTCTCGCGTGAGGCTCCGACCAGCTGTGCCAGCTCCTCCTGGGTGAGGTCGTGGACCACCCGCACGCCCTCCTCGGACTGCACGCCGAAACGGCTGGACAGGTCGAGCAGTTGCTTGGCGACCCGGCCCGGGACGTCGGAGAACACCAGGTCGGCCAGCGTGTCGTTGGATCGCCGCAGTCGCTGTGCGAACTGGAGCAGGAGCCCGCGGGCGACCTCGGGACGGCCGGTCAGCCAGGGCAGGAGGTCGGCGTGGCCGAGGCCGAGCAAGGTCGTGTCCGTGACGGCGGTGACGGTGGCGGACCGCGGTCCGGGGTCGAAGAGCGAGAGCTCGCCGAACATCTGTCCCGGCCCGAGCAGCGCCAGCAGGTTCTCTCGACCGTCGGGGGCCGTGCGGCCGAGCTTGATCTTGCCGCGGATGACGACGTAGACGTGGTCGCCCTCGTCACCCTCGCGGAAGAGCACGTCTCCACGGCTGAGGACGACCTCGCTCATCGAAGCCCGAAGTGCCGACGCGGCCTCGTCGTCGAGCTCCCGAAACAGCGGTGCGGTCCGCAACACGTCGTCCACGCAAGCCTCCTCGCGATCCGCCGCCACCGGGTCACTCGCACGATCCGGGCGCGCCGAAGTGTCGTACGTCACAGTGTGCCGCCTCATCATGGCGGATTCAGCGGGCGGGGGAGCGCGGATCCGGACCGTTGCGGGCGCCGATCGTCACGACGACCTCCTAGGCTGGGTCGGTGCGAACCGCCGTCCCGGAGACGCCGCTTGCCCTGGTCCGTCGCGCCCGGCGGATCAACCGCGAGCTGGCGCTGACCTACCCCGACGCGCACTGCGAGCTCGATTTCACCTCTCCGTTCGAGCTTCTGGTCGCCACCGTCCTGTCGGCACAGACCACCGACGTCCGCGTCAACATGGTGACGCCGGCGCTGTTCGCGAAGTACCCGACTCCAGAGGATCTCGCTGCCGCCGATCGCGACGACGTCGAGTCGATCATCCAGTCGACCGGCTTCTTCCGGGCGAAGACACAGGCGATCATGGGGCTGTCTCAGGCGATCGTCGAGCGGTTCGGTGGCGAGGTGCCCGGCCGGCTCGAGGACCTCGTCACGCTGCCCGGGGTCGGGCGCAAGACCGCGAACGTCGTCCTCGGCAACGCCTTCGACGTGCCCGGGCTGACCGTCGACACGCATTTCGCCCGGCTCGCGCGCAGGTTCGACTGGACCGCCAACACCGACGCCGTGAAGATCGAGTCCGACGTGGCGGCGTTGATCCCGAAGCGGGAGTGGACGATCCTCTCGCACCGGTTGATCTGGCACGGCCGCCGGTGCTGCCACTCCCGGCGGCCGGCCTGTGGCGCCTGCCCGCTCGCGCGGCTGTGTCCCTCGTACGGCGAGGGACCTACCGACCCCGAGGTCGCCGCGAAGCTGCTCCGAGGGCCTGAATGAGCATGGCCGCGTCGCCGCCGCCATGGCTGCACGCGATCGTCGGCGCGGTCGACGGGGTCGGGGTGGAACAGCTCTCCCGGCACTCACCGCCCGACCCCGGGACGGGTCGCGCCTCGGCGGTGCTCGCCCTGTTCGGCGAGTCCGGAGCCGGTTTCGACGTGCTTCTCATCGAGCGTGCCTACGGATTGCGCAACCACGCGGGGACGCCGGCCTTCCCGGGCGGTGTCATCGATCCCGGTGACGACGGCCCCGTGGCGGCCGCGCTCCGCGAAGCGGAGGAGGAGACCGGCCTCGACCCGTCAGGTGTCGACGTGCTGGCCACGCTGCCCCAGTTGTGGCTGCCGGCCGGCGGTTATGTCGTGACGCCGATTCTGGCGTGGTGGCGCGAGCCGTCACCGGTGGGCGTCGTCGACGCGGCCGAGGTCGCGTCGGTACAGCGGGTGCCGGTGGTCGACCTGGTCGATCCGGCCAACCGGTTGCGCGTGCGACATCCCAGCGGCTACACCGGTTCCGCCTTCCGGGTCGGGGGGCTGCTCGTGTGGGGCTTCACGGCCGGGGTGCTGAGCTGGCTGCTCGACGTCGCCGGGCTCGCCGGGCCATGGGACCGTAGCCGGGTGGAGCCGATGCCGCTGGCCGAACGAGCGGAGCACCGGTGATCCTCTGGCTGAACGTCGTCGACTGGCTGGTCATCCTGCTGGTGGTCGTCGTCGCGTACACCGGATGGAGTCACGGCTTCCTCGTGGGTCTGCTCTCGTTCGTCGGCTTCGTCGGCGGCGCTGTGGGCGGGCTGCTGCTCGCGCCAGTCGTCCTCGGCGACCTGCAACCCGGCCTGGGCGTGTCGGTGCTCGCGGTCCTCATCGTGCTGACGGTCGCGGTGATCGGTCAGGGGCTGCTGGCATGGGGCGCAGGCGCGATCCGCGCCCGTGTCTCCTCGGAGCCGGCGCACCGGTTCGATGCGGCCGGCGGTGCCTTGCTCGCCGTCGTCGGTCTCCTGCTGGCCGCGTGGGCCGTGGGGCTCGCGGTCTCGTCGGCGGCGATCCCGCAGGCGTCGGCGGCCGTGCGTGAGTCGAAGATCCTCCGAGCGGTGGACGAGGTCGTGCCCATCTCACCGGACGTGCTACGCGAGGCGTTCGAGTCGGTCGTGGCGGCCGGCCGGTTCCCGGAGGTGGTCGGCCCGTGGGTGCCCGAGCCGATCCTCACGGTCGACGCACCCCGCGCCGCTCTGAGCCGCGATCCGGAGATCCGGGAGGCCTCGGCAAGCGTGGTCAAGATCGTCGGTCAGGCCCCGTCCTGCGACCGGCTGGTCGAAGGCACCGGCTTCGTGGTGGCACCCGAACGGGTCATGACCAACGCGCACGTCGTCGCGGGCGTCTCGTCTCCGGTGGTCACCGTGCCGGACGGCGACACGCTCGAGGCTCGCGTCGTGTTGTACGACCCACGCGCGGACATCGCCGTGCTGGCCGTGCCGGGTCTCGACCGGCCCGCGCTCACCTTCCGGGACGACCTCGCACGCGGGGCGGACGCCGCCGTCCTCGGCTACCCGGACAACGGTCCACTCAGCGCCGAGCCGGTACGCGTCCGCGGCGAGCATGCCCTGCTGGGGCGGGACATCTACGGCGACGACACGGTGAACCGTGACGTGATCTCGATCCGAGGCACCGTGCGGCCGGGCAACTCGGGTGGACCGCTTGTGGCCGACGACGGTGCCGTCTACGGCGTGGTGTTCGCCGCGTCGCTCACCGATCCCGAGACGGGGTACGCCCTGGCCGTCAGCGAACTCGGCCCGGCGCTCGATGACGCACCGGCGGCGGTCGAGGCCGTGTCCACCGCGGAATGCACCTGAGCCTCCGCCCGCACCCTCGTGGTCACCGGGCCGCGACCACCTCGCGGAGCCAGTCGAGCAGCTCGGCGGTGACTCGGTCGGGTGCCTCCTCGTGCGGAAAATGTCCGACCCCCTCGAGCTGCACCCATCGGTGTGGTCCGGTGACGTGGCGGCTGGACCGGACGGCCGCCCGCGGTACCAGCGTCCGGTCGGCGCCCCCGTGGACCTGGAGCACGGGGACGGTGATCGGCTCCTGCATCCGCAGGGCGAAGCGGCGCCCGTCGGCCCGGGCCAGGGAACGTACGGCCCACCGGTGGTACTCCAGCGCGCAGTGCGGAGCCGGCCACAGCCGCATCGCCGCCCGGTAGCGGGCAGCGGCTTCGGCGTCGGGGAAGGTGGAGCCGTTGCCCACCCATCGCCGTAGCAGCGTCTCGACGTAGGCCGCGTCGTCGGCGACGAGACGGCGCTCGGGCACTGCTGGGGCCTGGACACCGAGCAGGTGACCGGCCTGGCGGCGTCCCCGCAGCAGGTGGCGGCGCAGTTCCAGCGGGTGGGGCATGGACAGCGTGGCGAGCGCGGCCACGTGGGCCGGTCGCATGACGGCGGCGGCCCACGCGACGTAGGCGCCCCACCCGTGCCCGACGAGCACCGCCTGCCGCTCGCCGAGCGACCGGACGACACCGGTGACATCGGCGGTCAAGGTCGCCGGGTCGTAGCCCTGCGGCGTCTTGTCGCTGCCGCCGTATCCCCGCAGGTCCATCGCAGCCGCTCGCCAGCCGGCTTCGGCCAGCGACGGCAGCTGGTCGCGCCAGGCCCACCAGAACTCGGGGAATCCGTGGAGGAGGAGTACCAGTGGGCCGTCGCCCAATGTCGCCACATGGAAGCGCGCCCCGTTCGCAGCGATGTGCCGGTGCTCCCAGGGGCCGGGGACGTCAACGGTGTCGGCCAGGGAGCCGTTGCCGTTCACGCGTTGTTGCCGCGCCGAAGCGCCTGCCCGGCCCTGGCGGCGACCCGCCGGACGCGTACAGGCGGCTCGATCTGCGCGAGCCGGCTGCGCGCCAGCAGGCCGAGGACCACGGCCAGCAGGAGGTAGAAGACGGCGACGATCAGAAAGGCCCAGCCGGGGTGCAGGCCCAACGCGACCAGACCGTACCCGAGCGCGATCGAGATCAGCACGATGGCGAGCAGGACGAGGAAGGCCGCCAGGGCAATCATGCCCGCGCCGAGGCCTGCCCGGGCCGCACTCTCGCGCAGCTCGGCCTTCGCGAGCTCGATCTGGCCGCGCACCAGCCCGGTGACGTCCTGCTGGATGCCGGCCACCAGTTCGCCGATCGAGGCGTCGGCGTCGGAGCGGGTGGTCGTCGGCCTGGTCGCCATGCGCGGATCTCCTCGGGGTTCGGACCTTCCCGTGATGGGACTCTAGCCCCCGGTGGCAGCCGATGCCCGGTGTCGTCAGCCGAACGCGTAGTAGCGGAAGTAGAGATATGGCCAGGCCAGCAGGACGGTCACCGTCGTCACCACCAGGCCGTACCGGGTGAAGTGCCAGAACGAGATCGGGTAGCCGTTGCGGGCCGCGATGCCGATGACGACGACGTTGGCGCTGGCACCGATCGCGGTCGCGTTGCCGCCGAGGTCGGCTCCGAGCGCGAGGGCCCACCACAGGGCGTCGGCTCCGGGCGCACCGTCGCCGGCCGCGACCAGGTCGCTGACGAGGGGAACCATGCTCGCGACATAGGGGATGTTGTCGACGATCCCGGACAGGACCGCGGAGCCGAAGAGCAGTCCCGACGCCGCCCGGAAGTAGTCGTCGCCCACCGCCTCGATGGCGGCCTCTCCGAGCGCACCGATGACGCCGACGTTGACCAGGGCGCCGACCATGATGAACAGGCCCATGAAGAAGACGAGCGTCGGCCACTCGACCTCCTCGAGGTACTCGCTGCTCGACGTCCGCGACACGACGACGAGCAGGCCCGCACCGAGCAGGGCGATGATGCTGGGCTCGAGGTTCAAGGCCGAGTGCAGGACGAAGCCGAGCATGACCAGCCCGAGGACGATCAAGCTGCGGCGGAGCAGGGCGGGGTCGCGGATGGCCCGCCGCTCGTCCATGATCATGATCGCCTGCACGCGCTCCGGATCGTAGGTGAACGACCGGCGGAACAGCCATCGCGCCAGCACGAGGAAGACGAGGAACGCCACGACGACGAACGGCGCCAGGTTGAGGAGGAAGTCGTTGAACGACAGGTCGGCCCGGCTGGCGATGATGATGTTGGGCGGATCACCGATCAGCGTCGCCGTACCGCCGATGTTGCTGGCCAGCACCTCGGCGATGAGGAAGCCTTCGGGGCGGACGCCGATCCGGTCGCAGACCAGCAGTGTGACCGGCGCCACCAGCAGCACCGTAGTGACGTTGTCCAGCAGCGCCGACGCGGCGGCGGTGATCGTGCACAGCATGGCAAGGATTGCGTAGGGCCGGCCTCTCGCCTTCTTCGCGGCCCAGATCGCGAGATACTCGAAGACGCCGGTCTGCTTGACGACGCTGACGATGATCATCATGCCGAGGAGCAGGAAGATCACCTGCCAGTCGACGCCGGTCTCCTCGCTGAAGAACGCGGCCTCGGCGTCGGTGGCACCGATGACCACCATGAGGGCCGCGCCACTGAGTGCCGCCGCTACCCGGTGGACCCACTCGGTCGCGATGAACACATAGGCGCCGACGAAGACGGCGATCGCCAGCACGACGACGGGGGTGCTCGCCGAGAACTCGTTTCCGTTGGTCGTCTCGCCCGCGACGAGGGCTGCGGCAGCCAGCCCCGTCATCGGGGCAGTGCCGCGCCGAGCAGGCGGTGGACGGTGATCACGCCGACGATCCGGCCTTGGTCGACGACGGCCACGACGGGCGAGTGCTGCTCGGCCATGACGGCCGCGATCTCCATCAGGTTGGCATCGGGGTCGACGATCGGCCGGTCGGAGGGTTTCTTGGGCAGGAACTGACGTGACGGCATGAGCTCCTCGACCGTGCGGCCGCGGAGTTCCTCGCAGAAGGCGTCGGCGTCGCTCTCGCCGTAGACGGCCGCGAGCGTACGGTCCTCCTCGACGTACTCGGGAAGGGCGAATCTCAGCACCTGGGAGCCGGGCAGGATGACCAGCGGCATGCCGTCGCGGTCGACGACGACCAGGCCGGGCAGGGTCCGGTCGACGAGCAGCCGGCTGGCATCCATGGCGGATGTGTCCAGGTGGACCACGGGGAACTGTTCGGCCAGGTCGCGTGCGCGCACATCAGCACCCTAGGGGGTCCATCGGTCTCCGATCGCCGGTGCGACCTCATAGGCTGGCGGCGCAGAGCGCCGCGCCGGAGGGGTCGGGGATGAAGGGGTACGTCGCCGCGATCGACCAGGGCACGACGAGCACCCGCTGCCTGCTGGTCGGACACGACGGCCGGCCCGCCGCCTCCCACCAGCTCGAGCACACCCAGCACCTGCCGCATCCCGGGTGGGTCGAGCACGACCCCGACGAGATCTGGGCGAACACGCGCCAGGTGGTCGCCGCGGCTCTGGCCCGTGCCGACGCCCGCGCCGCCGACGTCGTCGCCGTCGGCATCACCAACCAACGGGAGACGACCGTCGTCTGGGAGCGGTCGACCGGGAAGCCGGTCCATCCGGCCATCGTCTGGCAGGACACCCGAACACAGCGGATCTGCGACCGGCTGGCCGCCGTCGGCGGCGTCGACCGGTTCCGCCGCACGACCGGCCTCCCGCTCGCCACGTACTTCGCCGGCCCCAAGGCGGCGTGGATCCTCGACGAGGTCGACGGCGCCCGGGCCGCCGCAGGTCGCGGTGACCTGCTGTTCGGCACGATGGACACCTACCTGCTCTGGCAGGTCACCGGCGGCCCGGACGGCGGTGTCCACGTCACCGACGCCACGAACGCGTCGCGGACGATGCTCATGGACCTGCGCACGCTGGCCTGGGACGCGGAGATCTGCGCGGAGATCGGCGTTCCCCTGCCGATGCTTCCCGTGATCCGCTCGTCCGCAGAGATCTACGGGCACGCTCGTGAGTCGGGCCCGCTCGGCGGTGTCCCGGTGTCGGGGATTCTGGGCGACCAGCAGGCTGCCACCTTCGGACAGGCCTGCTTCGAGCCGGGGGAGGCCAAGAACACCTACGGGACGGGCAACTTCCTGCTCCTCAACACCGGCACCGAGCCGGTGCCGAGCGAGCACGGCCTGCTCACGACGGTCGCCTACCGGGTCGGCACGGCCGATCCGGTCTACGCCCTGGAGGGGTCGATCGCGGTGACGGGCTCGCTGGTGCAGTGGCTGCGCGACAACCTGGGCCTC
The DNA here is from genome assembly GCA_035656095.1 of Jiangellaceae bacterium. Lineage (GTDB taxonomy): Bacteria > Actinomycetota > Actinomycetes > Jiangellales > Jiangellaceae > DASRTE01. The sequence goes on along the minus strand of DASRTE010000202.1, from coordinate 6,592 downwards.
ATCCGCGACGCGTCCGAGATCGAGGCTCTGGCCCGGACCGTCGACGACAACGGCGGTGCCTACATCGTCCCCGCCTTCTCGGGGCTGTTCGCGCCGTACTGGCGGCCGGATGCGAGGGGGGTGATCGTCGGACTGACCCGATTCGTCAACCGTGGACACCTCGCTCGGGCCGCCCTCGAGGCGACCGCCTTCCAGACCAGGGAGGTGGTCGACGCGATGCGAGCCGACTCCGGCGTCGACCTGCGCGAGCTGCGGGTCGACGGCGGCATGGTGGTCGACGACCTGCTCATGCAGATCCAGGCCGACGTGCTCGGGTTGCCCGTCGTTCGTCCCGTCGTGACCGAGACGACGGCCATGGGCGCGGCCTACGCCGCCGGAATCGCGGTGGGTTTCTGGGACGGGCTGGACGACGTGCGCAGGCGCTGGGCCGAGGATCGGCGCTTCGAACCGGCCCGCGACGACGCGTGGCGCGACCGGGAGCTGCACCGCTGGCGCAAGGCGGTCGAACGCAGCCTGGACTGGGTGGAGGACGACGGGTGACAACGCCAGCCCGGCTCGACCCGTCCCGTCGGGCGGATGCCTGGCGCCGGTTCGAGGAGCACGCCTTCGACGTTCTCGTGGTGGGTGGCGGTATCACCGGGTCTGGGGTCGCGCTCGACGCGGCCACCCGCGGGCTGTCCACCGCACTGGTCGAGGCACGCGACATCGCCAGCGGCACGTCGTCGCGGTCAAGCAAGCTCATCCACGGCGGCCTGCGCTACCTCGAACAGCTCGACTTCACGCTGGTCCGCGAGGCGCTGCGCGAACGCGAGCTCATGCTCAGCAGGTTGGCGCCGCACCTGGTGCACCCGGTGCCGTTCCTCTACCCGTTGACCCACCGCGGCTGGGAGCGGCCCTACGTCGGCGCCGGTCTCGGGCTCTACGACACCCTCGGCGGCACCCGGTCACTGCCTCGGCACCGGCACCTGTCGCGCCGCGCCGCACTCGTCCTGTGTCCCGCACTGCGTCGCGACGCCCTCGTCGGGGCCGTTCGGTACTACGACGCGCAGACCGACGACGCGCGGCACACGCTCACCGTGGCTCGCACGGCTGCGCACTACGGCGCGGTGGTGCGGACCTCGACGCGGGCTATCCGGCTGGTCCGCGACGCCGGACGGGTGGTCGGAGCGGAGGTTCTCGACACCGAGACCGGCTCGACGACGGTGATCAGATCTGCCGTGGTGGTCGCCTGCGCGGGCGTCTGGACCGACGAGGTCGAGGCCCTGGCGGGGGTCCGCGGGAGGTTCGACGTGCGCGCGTCCAAGGGCGTCCACCTGGTGGTCCCACGCGACCGGATCGCATCGGAGGTCGGGCTCATTCTTCGGACCGAGACCTCGGTGCTGTTGGTGATCCCGTGGGGGAACTACTGGATCGTCGGAACCACCGACACCGACTGGACGCTCGACCTGGTTCACCCCGCGGCGAGCCGGGCCGACGTCGACTACCTGCTCGGCCAGGTGAACCGGGTCCTGACCCGGCCGCTCACCCGGGCCGACGTCTCCGGTGTGTACGCAGGCCTGCGCCCGCTGCTCGCGGGCGAGTCGGACGAGACCTCTCGACTCTCACGCTCGCACGCCGCGGCGAGGCCGATGCCCGGTCTGGTCATGGTGGCCGGCGGAAAGTACACGACCTACCGGGTGATGGCGGCCGACGCGGTGAACCTCGCGGCGTCCGACCTGGACCGCGCCGTTCCGGCGTCGGTGACTGCCGACGTGCCACTGCTCGGGGCCGAGGGCTACCCGGCGCTGGTGAACCAGGTCGACGACCTGGCCGCTCGGTACGCGCTGCCGACCTGGCGGATCCGCAGGCTGCTGGGAAGGTACGGCTCGTTGGTCTTCGAAGTGCTCGATCCGGCGGCCGAGGACCCCGCGCTGCTTCACCCGCTGCCGGATGCCGACGAGTACCTTCGCGCCGAGATCCGGTACGGAGCCACCCACGAGGGTGCGCTGCATCTCGACGACCTACTGACCCGGCGGACAAGGGTGTCGATCGAGGTCGCCGATCGAGGGGTTCGCGCTGCGCCCGACACGGCGGAGTGCGTCGCCGATGTGCTCGGCTGGTCGCCGTCGCGCCAGGCCGCCGAGGTGGACGTCTACACAGGTGCCGTGGCGGCGGAGCTGCGGGCGCAGGAGTCGCCGGACGACATCGCGGCCGTCGCCGCGCGGATGCTCGCACCCGACACCCGTGCGGTCCCCAGGCGATAGCCCGTGGCTCAGTCCTCGGCGGAGCCCTTGGCCAGTCCCTCGCCGATGAGGTTCATCACGGTCGGGTCGGCGAGTGTGGTGACGTCACCGAGGTCGCGATTCTCGGCGACGTCGCGCAACAGCCGGCGCATGATCTTGCCCGACCGGGTCTTGGGCAACTCGGGCACTACCATGATCTGCCGCGGCTTGGCGATCGGCCCGATCTCCTTCGCGACGTGCTCGCGAAGTTCGCCCACGACACCCTCCCCGCCGTCACCCGCCTCGGCACGCAGGATCACGAACGCGACGATGCCCTGACCGGTCATCGGGTCGGTCGCCCCGACGACCGCGGCCTCCGCGACCTTCGCGTGCGACACCAGAGCCGACTCGACCTCGGTGGTCGAGATCCGGTGACCCGAGACGTTCATGACGTCGTCGACACGGCCGAGCAGCCAGATGTCGCCGTCCTCGTCCTTCTTGGCGCCGTCGCCGGCGAAGTAGTAGCCCTGATCGGCGAAGCGCGCCCAGTACGTGTCCCGATACCGCGTGTCGTCGCCCCAGATCGTCCGGAGCATCGCCGGCCACGGCTCGGTCAGGACCAGGTATCCGCCGCCGCCGTTCGGCACGGGCGTCCCCGTGTCGTCGACGACGTCGGCGCCGATGCCGGGCAGCGCCTTCATCGCCGAGCCCGGCTTGGCAGCGGCGACTCCGGGCAGTGGGCTGATCATGATGGCACCCGTCTCGGTCTGCCACCAGGTGTCGACGACCGGCGTCCGGTCGCCGCCGATGTGGCGGCGGTACCAGATCCACGCCTCCGGGTTGATCGGCTCACCCACCGTGCCGAGCAGCCGGAGCGACGAGAGGTCGTGCTGGGCGGGGATGTCGTCGCCCCATTTCATGAACGTCCTGATCGCCGTCGGCGCGCAGTACAGGATGGTCACGCCGTACTTGGCGGCGATCTCCCACCAGCGACCCTTGTGCGGCGTGTCCGGTGTGCCTTCGTACATCACCGTCGTCGCGCGGTTCGTCAATGGGCCGTAGACGATGTAGCTGTGGCCGGTGACCCAGCCGATGTCGGCCGCGCACCAGAAGATGTCGGTCTCGGGCTTGAGGTCGAAGACGTTGCGGTGGGTGTAGGCCACCTGGGTGAGATAGCCGCCGGTCGTGTGCAGGATGCCCTTCGGCTTCGCGGTGGTGCCGCTCGTGTAGAGGATATAGAGCGGGTGCTCGGCGTCGTGCGCCTCGGGGGTGTGCTGCTCGCTCTGTGACTCGACCAGGTCGTGCCACCACACGTCGCGGCCGTCGGTCCAGTCGATGGGCTGTCCGGTGCGGCGGACGACGAGCACGCTGTGGACATCGGGACACTCGCGCAGCGCGGTGTCGACTGCCGGCTTGAGCGCGCTGGCCGAACCGCGCCGGTAGCCGCCGTCGGCGGTGACGACGACCCGCGCGTCGGCATCCTGGATGCGGCCCTTCAGAGCATCGGCCGAGAAGCCGCCGAAGACCACGGAGTGCGGCGCACCCAGCCGGGCGCAGGCCAGCATCGCGATGGCGGTCTCCGGGATCATCGGCATGTAGATGGCGACCCGGTCGCCCTTGCGGACGCCGAGCTCGGTGAGGGCGTTCGCGGCCTGGCAGACCGATCGGTACAGGTCGGCGTAGGTGATCGTGCGGGTGTCGCCCGGCTCGCCCTCCCAGTGGATGGCGACCTGGTCGCCGTGTCCTGCCTCGACATGGCGGTCGACGCAGTTGTACGCGACGTTGAGCTTCGCGCCGGTGAACCATTTCGCGAACGGCGGGTTCGTCCAGTCGAGCACCTGATCCCACTCGGTTTCCCAGGTGACCAGCTCCCGGGCCTGGCGCGCCCAGAACGCCAGCCGGTCGGTGGCTGCCTCGTCGTACAGTCCGGCGTCGGCATTGGCCCTCGCCGCGAACTCGTCGGCCGGCGGGAAGCGCCGCTCCTCGCGGAGGAGGTTGGACAGTGCTTCGCTGGTCACGTCGTCAACTCCAGTGCCTCGTGTCGGCGCGGGCGCCCGCTGTGGCCTACCTCACCATCGCGACCCCGGATGCATCAACCCAGGGTCAGCCGCCCGGCACCGTCAAGCGTCGGTGCGAGGCCATGACCTCGACGAGCTTCGCGCAGAAGGCCGGAAGGTCGTCGGGCTTGCGGCTCGAGACGAGGTTCGCGTCGACGACGACCTCCAGGTCGACCCAGTTCGCGCCGGCGTTGCGCAGGTCGGTCTGCAAGGACGGCCATGACGTGAGCGTGCGGCCGCGCACGGCGTCGGCCTCGACGAGCGTCCAAGGGCCGTGGCAGATGACGCCGACCGGCTTGCCGGCGTCGACGAAGGCCCGGACGAAATCGACCGCACCCGTGTCGGTGCGCAGGCGGTCGGGGTTCTTGGTCCCGCCGGGAAGGACCAGGCCGTCGAAGGAGTCGGCATCGGCGTCGGCCACCGTGCGATCGACCGCGAACGTGTCGCCCTTGTCGTCGTGGTTGAAGCCCTGGATCCGGCCGGCCTTCGGCGCGATGAGCAGTGGCGTCGCACCGGCCTCCGCCACGGCTCGCCAGGGCTCGGTCAGCTCGACCTGCTCCACACCGTCCGTGGCAACGAACGCGATGGTCTTTCCGGACAGAACGGTGGCCATGGTCATCCTCCCCGTGGTGCACAGCTTCGACACCTGATCTTCCCGCTCGAACCAACGCCGGGCCCGCCCCGGCGTGGGGGCCGTGGAGGACAATCCCGACCGGGCCTGTACGGCCGATGACCTTCGTCCCTTGCACCGGCGAGCGCACCGGGTTCACGATGGGATCCAGCGTGCTCCGCGCCGCGTCGGGCGGCCAGTGGGCATCGGTAGGACATCGGCTCCGACAGACCCGAACGGGATTCGAGGGGACGCAGAAATCGTGACGACAGACCCGACCTCTTCGCGACCTCAGACTCCGAAGGAGGCATCGTCCGTGCCCAGCCCTACGCCCACGGACCGTGCTCCACGGCTGACCCGCGTCAGCGCCGCCTGGGTGGCCACCGCTGTGGCGGTCCTGCTCCTGGTGATGCTCATTGTCTTCATTCTGCAGAACTCGACGCGCGTCGAGGTTCATTATCTCGGCCTCGCGGGCTCCCTCCCGCTGGGAATGGCATTGCTGATCGCCGCCGTCGGAGGGGGTGTGGTGGTGGCCATCGCCGGAGTTGCCCGGGTCACGCAGTTGCGCATGAATGCGCGCCGGACCAGACCCCACAACTCGGGCGCCTGACAAGGGCCCGGCCGCCCTCGACGGCAGCACTGGCGCCGAACCGCCCGCACGAGCGCAAGCAGGCTCGTGGGCCACCGCCGCCCAGGAGAACGGCGGTCGAGCTCATCGCCCGATCGCCACGACCTCGCGCCACACGTGCTTGAACGAACGGCATCGGGATCGAGATCGCCGGGCAGCTGCTCGTCACCGCCGGCGACAACCGGACCGGATGCGCTCCGAGCCCGCGTTCGCCATGCTCAGCGGCGCCGACCCACTACCCGTGCGCTCGACATGCAGACGACTGTGGCACCTCGCAGCGGTAGCACTGCGTGACATAGGGAAGCAGCAGGCTCCCGTCGCCTGCGTGCCGGGTGAAGAGCCGGTCGACCTCGCCGAGGATCTCTTCGCGCTGCTGGACCGGACGCTCCGCCACGTACGAGCGGGATCTGACGAGCGCAAGCAATTCCTCGCGGTCGACGCGTTGGCTGTGGCTGAATCTCGCCGCCTCGACGAAGCCAACACGGGTGCTGGCGGTGAAGCGGCCACCCACGACGTCCTCCGGGAACGCGTCCTTGCTGCCGATCACGCGCGAGAGCTCGGCTACCCACGGCACCGTCTCGTCGCGGAGGTTCCAGACCATGCCGAGCCGCCCGCCGGGGCGGAGGACTCGGGCGATCTCGGTAAGCGCCCGGTCCTGGTCGAACCAGTGGAAGGCCTGCGCGACCACGACCACGTCGACATCTGCGTCGGCGACCGGCAGCACCTCCGCCGAGCCCTTCCGCGCATCGACGGCCGGCAGGTTGCGGCGCAGCATGTCGAGCATGGGCGCCGACGGGTCGACGGCGACGACGTCGTGTCCCGCCGCTACGAGGGCACGGGTCAGCTTGCCGGTCCCGGCACCGAGGTCGAGGACGCGGCGCGGATCCGGTCCCACCATCCAGGTGATGGCCTGCGACGGGTAGCCCGGACGGGACCGCTCGTAAGCGTCCGCGACTTCACCGAAGATGTCGGCGCGCCCACGTGGGTAACGCTCGACGCTGTCGGTGGCCACGCCTCGCAGCCTAAGCGGCAGCAACCGGTCGTGAAGATCGTCGTGCAGGACCGGGCAGGCTTCCACGAGGCCGCACGCTGCACG
>DASRTE010000201.1:0-2018 GCA_035656095.1 Jiangellaceae bacterium | reverse complement strand
GCGTTCGGCGAGCGCGAGATCCCGCTGCAGGTGGCGGTGATGGGCTGCGTCGTCAACGGACCGGGTGAAGCCCGCGACGCGGATCTGGGCATCGCCGCCGGCAACAAGAAGGGCCACCTCTTCGTCCGGGGGCAGAACGTGGCGGTGGTTCCCGAGGACCAGATGGTCGACGCGCTGGTCGAGTGGGCCACGTTCATCAACGACCACGGACTCGACGCCGCGTTCGAGCGGGCGCGGTCGACGCGGGAGCAAGCCCGCCGGGAGGCCGAGCGCGACCGGGCGGCGCTTGCCGGCGCCCACGGGGACGACGTCAACCGGAGCGAGCAGCGGGTGGAGCTGATCCGCAAGCTGGACTGAGGAAAGGGCGGCTCATGGCACGACAGGTCCGGCGCAGCGAGGGCTGGCTGGGCCGCGTCGGCCTCGTGCTGCTCGCGGTGCTGGTCGTCTGGTTCCTCGTCTCGGCGGTCCTGGGCTTCGTCTTCTCGTTGATCCGAACGCTCCTCTTCATCGCTCTGTTCGCGATCGTCGCCTGGTTCGTGCTGGTCGGTCCCCCGGACCGCCAGGACTAAGGCTGCGCCCAGAGCGCAGCCGCGATCCGAGCGGCCGGCGCCGCAGGCGCGAAGAGCGGGAAACCTGCCGGTAAAACGCAACGCATTCGACACACGCCGTTGCGGTAGATTCCGCCGGTCGTGCGCAGTGACTCGCGATCGCGTGCCTCGTGGCTGGGGCTGGCTGGGCTGGGCTTGGCCGCTGCTGTCTTCGCCGCCTCCAGCGGCGGGAACTCGTCGCCGCGCGCCGACGCTTCCCCGACAGCGTCGGCCGCCGCCGACGCGCTGGCCGACATCCACGCCGTCGACTTCGGCGAGGTGGCTCCGCCGGGGTCCGCATGCGCCGAGGGCCTGCGCTTCACCCCGCCGTCGGCGATCCCTGTCGCCCGGGGCCGCAGCTCCGTGCTCGACATCGGCCGCGTCACCCGGCTGGAGGTCGATCCCGATGTCGCGTACGGCGACCTCGACGGCAACGGCAACGACGAGGCGGTCGTCCACGTCGTCTGCACCTACGGCGCCAACGGCGCCGAGGACACCGTCCACGTGTGGACGCAGCACCGGGGGCGCACGGTCCACGTTGCGAGCGTGACGGAGCCGCCCCGATCGGTCACCGGGGCGCTGCCACCGGCCGTGGCCGGTGTCACGGTGCAGGGGTCGCAGGTCGATGTCACGTGGACCCGCTATCGGGCCGACGACCCCAACTGCTGCCCCAGCCAGCTCGCGACCGTCACGTACGAGCTCGACGGCGACGCACTCGACCGCGTCGGTCGCCCGGTCACCCGCGCCGCGGGCTGACGACCGCCCCGCAACGGCTGCGGGTCTCGACCGACCGGACCAGTACGATCCGTCGCCTATGGCGAAGGTGCTCACGGCGCAGGCCGACGACTTCCCGCGCTGGTACCAGGACGTGGTGGCAAAGGCCGAGCTGGCCGACAACGGCCCCGTCCGCGGCACGATGGTCATCCGGCCGTACGGCTACTCGATCTGGGAGCGCATGCAGGCCGAGATGGACGCCCGTATCAAGGCCGCCGGCGCCGAGAACGCGTACTTCCCGCTGTTCATCCCCGAGAGCTACCTGCGGCGTGAGGCCCAGCACGTCGAGGGCTTCAGCCCCGAGCTGGCGGTGGTGACCCACGGCGGCGGCAAGAAGCTGGACGAGCCGGTCGTCGTCCGGCCGACCAGCGAAACGATGGTCGGTGAGTACATGGCGAAGTGGGTCCAGAGCTACCGCGACCTGCCCCTGCTGTTGAACCTCTGGAACAACGTGGTGCGTTGGGAGCTGCGGACGCGCCTCTTTCTGCGCACGACCGAGTTCCTGTGGCAGGAGGGCCACACTGCGCACGCGAGCCGGGAGGACGCCCGCGCCTACGCCGAGCTGATCCTCCACGAGGTCTACGAGGACTTCATGGTCAACGTCCTGGCCATCCCGGTGCTCGTCGGGCCCAAGACGGCCGCCGAGCGGTTCCCGGG
>DASRTE010000200.1:0-21887 GCA_035656095.1 Jiangellaceae bacterium | reverse complement strand
CTTGCGATGACCCCAGACCGGATGCTCCAACGCATGCATCCGGGCCAGCTCGCCCGCTGCGGCCCGGGCCGGACGCGGCCACGGCCCCCTTCGGCTGCCCGCCGGTTCGGGCCTTGACCTGCCAGCGTCGCCAGGTCCGCTCGGGCATGTCGATCAGCTCACAGAACCTCGTGGTCGACATGCCCGCCTCGACGCGGATCACCTCGAGGTCCTCGAAGGGCCCAGCCGGCCCTCGGCTGACCTCTTCCAGACCCGGATCTCCACCGCTGCCTCACCCAGCGCCTGGGTCAGGTCAGCGACCTCGGCCTCGAGCTGCTCCTCCCGGGTCGAGGAGCCGCTCTTGCCCGCCGCCAACGCGGTCCTACCGGCCTCGAGGAAGTCGGCCTTCCACCGGCCGATGGACTGCTCGCTGACCTTCTCCCGCCGAGCCGCCTCGGCGATCGTCATCTCGCCCGCCAGCACGCTCAACACGATCCGAGTCTTCTCCTCAGCAGGAATCGATGGGGTCCACCCATGTCTCAGACTCTCCTACAGGACTGACTCAACCGCCCTGCCACAAAGTCTGACGCGCGACACCGACCAGCAAAGCCGCTACCGGCGGCGTGTCGGTGGTCGATACGCAGCGAGGTCTCCGGTAAGTGGTTCATCGACCAAGAAGATCATCGGTACGAAGACCTCGTGGCCAGCGAGCGGCAACGAGCCGGCACGACCTGACCGCGCGCAGTGGGCGCTGCTGGCGCCGCTGCTGCCGGCGGGCACGAAGACCGGTCGGCCGCCCAAGTGGAGCAGGCGACAGCTCATCGACGGCATCCGATGGCGCATCCGCGTCGGGGCCCTGGCGCGAAGTGCCGGCGTGCTACGGGCCGTGGCAGACCGTCTACGGGCTGTTCCGGCGCTGGCAGCGCGATGGAACCCGGCGGCGCATCCTGACCCGACTGCAGGCGCCGCGCCGACGCGGCCGGACTCATCTGCTGGGATGTCCGCGTCGACCACGATCACCCCGGGCGCACCAGCACGCCGCCCGCGCGCGCAGAAGGGATCTACAGGAAGGAACCACCCGGTAGCGTCGAGGTCGAGCCGGCCAACCACGGGTAAGGCAGCTCGCGCGGGGGCTGGACCAGCAAGCTGCACCTGGTCTGCGAGGCCGGGCACGCCGTTGTCGATCCTGATCACCGCCGGACAGCGGCGACAGCCCGCAGTCGCCCCGGTGCTCGACGGCATCCGCGTCCACCTCGGCGTCGGTCGGCCCTGTACCGCCCGCGGCGGGTCCTGGCCGATAAGTCGTACAGCTCGCGGGCCAACTGTCGGCTGCTGCGCCGACGCCGCATTACCGCAGTCATCCCCGTCAAGCTCGACCAAGCCACGGTGCGCTACACCGCCACGGTGAGCATCGCCGCGATCAACATCTGGCTCCGAACCGACTTCTGAAACACGGCCTGGTCGGGTCGGCTTGTCGGAGCGGGCCGCTAGCGTCGCTCCTCGTGGAGACAGCGGCCCCGGGCCCGCTCCGGCGGTGGTGGGCGGACACCTCGCGCGGCCTGCCGCAGCCGTTCTGGTACCTGCTGGCCGGCACGTTCGTGAACCGGCTCGGCCATATGGTCACGCCGTTCCTCGCCCTGTACCTGGCCGGCCCCAGGGACTTCAGCGCTTCCACCGTGGGCGTCGTGCTGGCCTGCCTCGGAGCCGGCTCGTTCGCGTCCCAACCGGTCGGCGGTTTCCTGGCCGACCGGGTGGGCCGGCGCACGACCCTGGTGATCGGAATGGTGGCCACGGCCGCGAGCTTCATGCTGCTGGCCGCCGTGCGCGACCTGGTCTGGATCGCCGTCGCCGCGGCCCTCAGCGGCCTGGCCGTCGACATGTACCGGCCGGCGGTGTCGGCGATGATCGCCGACCTGGTCCAGCCGGAGAACCGGCCACGTGCATTCGCCTTGCTGTACTGGGCCATCAACCTCGGCGTCGCCGTCGCCGGAGTCGCCGGTGGACTGCTGGCGGAGAGGTCGTACTGGCTGCTGTTCGTCGCCGACGCGGCCACCTGCCTCGCTTTCGCGGTCCTGATCGCGCGGAAGGTGCCGGAGACCCGACCGCCGCGCGACCCGTCCCACACCGGCGGGTTCGGCCGGGCCCTGCGAGACCGCCTGCTCATCGGCCTCAGCGTCAGCCTGTTGCTCGGCGCGGTCGTCTACATGCAGAGCCTGGTCACGTTGCCCCTGGCAGTTGCCGCGGACGGACTCGGGCCCGATGCCTTCGGCCTCATATACGCGGTCAATCCGCTCGTGGTGATCGTCTCGCAGGTGTTCGTGCTGCGGATCATCGACCGGATCGCCGGCGTTCGCATCCTGGTGGCCTCGCTCGTCGTCATGGGCTTCGGATTCTGGCTCACGACGTTCGCGTCGTCGGTGCCCGCCTTCGCGCTCACCGTGGTCGTATGGACTCTCGGCGAGGTCGGTTTCAACGCGGTCGGGCCGGCCCTCGTCGCCGACATCGCACCGGTCCACCTGCGTGGCCGCTACAACGGGGTGGTCGGCATGGCATACGGCGCGGCCGCGCTGGTGGGGCCGCTGATCGGAACCCGCCTGTTCGACGACTTCGGCGAGGAGGTGCTGTGGACCTCGTGCCTGCTCGCCTCCGTGGTGTCGGCTGGGCTGATCGCCGCCATGGCACCGGCCATCGCGCGCCGCCGCGCAGCGATGGTCCTGGCCGGGATGCCGTCAGAGGCCTAGCTCGCCCAGCACGGGCAGTCCCGCCCGCACTGCGGCGCGGGCCTCGGCGGCGCCCGGCGCCTCGACCGCGAGCGACGCGAGGTGGACACACTGCTCGTACGTCGTCGCGAGCAGGACGTCGGCCACGTCGGGAATCGATCTCGGCGTCATCGACAGGCTGGACACCCCGAGCCCCACCAGGACGCACGCCAACGCCGGGTCCGCCGCGGCCTCACCGCACACGCCCACGGGCCGGTCACGTTCGAGGCCCGCCGTGCAGGTGAGCTGGGCGAGGCGCAGGACCGCGGGTTGCCACGGGTCGTTGAGCGCGGCGAGCTCGCCGAGCAACCGGTCCGCGCCCATCGTGTACTGGGTGAGGTCGTTCGTGCCGAGGCTCGCGAACCGGGCCGACTCGAGCAGGTGCGCGGCGCTGATGGCCGCGCCCGGAACCTCGACCATGACGCCGGCGGTCTCGAGGCCTGCCGCCGCGCAGCGCTGGACGAACTCGGCCGCCTCGGACGCGGTTGCCACCATCGGTGCCATCACCCACACGGTGGCCTGCTCCGCCGCGGCCGCCTGAGCGATGGCCGCGAGTTGGTCCTCGAGCACCGCGGGGAAGCGGACGGAGGTGCGCAGCCCTCGCACACCGAGCGCCGGATTCGCCTCCGCAGCCGGGTTGAGGAACGGTAGCGGCTTGTCCGCACCGGCATCGAGGGTTCGGACGACGACCTTCTTCCCCGGGAACGCCGCGAGGACGGCGCGGTAGGCGGCGACCTGCTCGTCGACGCTCGGCGCCTCCGTGTGCCCGAGGAAGCAGAACTCGGTCCGGAACAGCCCCACCCCCTCCGCGTTCGCCTCGACCGCGGCAGCCACACCCCTTGGATCGCCGACGTTGGCCAGCAGTTGGACGCGCCGGCCGTCGGCCGTGCGGCCATTCCCGTCAAACGTGCGGTCGCGCGCCGCGACCGCCCGAACCTGCTCGATCTCCGTTTCGGTCGGATCGCTCCGCACGACGCCAGCGGCCCCGTCGACGAGGACCAGGGTGCCGGCCGGTACGTCGAGCACCCCCGGTGCGGCGACCACGGCCGGAAGTCCGAGCGCCCGCGCGAGGATCGCCGTGTGTGAGGTCGGGCCGCCTTCCGCCGTGACGAGCGCGACGCAGCTCGCCGGGTCGAGCGTGGCCGTGTCGGCCGGCGCGAGGTCGACGGCGCCCAATACATATGGCTCGGCGCTCTCGGGCACGCCGGGGGCGGGCAGGCCGGACAGGGCGGCGACGATCCGGTCGCGGACGTCCGCCACGTCACGGGTCCGCTCGGCCATGTAGCCGCCCAGGGCGGCGAGCGTCTCGGCCACCTCGGCGGCGGCATCCCACACGGCCCGCTCGGGCCGGGCTCCCTCGGCCACCTTCCCCTGCGCCGCGGCGACCAACGTCGGGTCCGCAGCCATCATCGCGGTGGCTTCGAGCACCGCCTTGCCGTCGCCCTGGGCTCGCTGGGCCCGGGCCTCCAGGTCGTCCCTGACTCGGGTCGCCGCTGTGGCGATCCGCTCCTGTTCGACCGTGACGTCCGCATCGGGTGTGAGCCGGTCTTCAGGCGCCGGCTCGGCCACGGGTGCGGGCATGTGCACGAGGCGGGCGACGGCGCGCCCGGGGCTGACACCGACTCCGGTGAACTCGGTCACCGACTCCTCCTCCGCTTCGCCATTCACCGCCCCACATGTGGCGGGTTCGGCACGTCTCGACGAGGTGGATGACGTGTCGAACCCGCCACAGGATGGGATCAGACGACCGACCCGCGCGGCGGCTCGTCCGGACCAGGCTCGTCCGGCCGGGGTCGATCCGGTGCCGGCGGCTCGGTCGTCACGTCCGGCCCTGGCCGCTCGGGCGGCGGCTGTTCGGCCGTCAGGTCCGGCCCAGGCCGATCCGGCGGCAGCGGCTCGGCGGCGGTGCTCACGTCTCGACGTACCGCGCCGCCCTCGGTGACCGTGGCGCCAGTCCGGTCCGCACCGACACCGGCCCCGACCAGCTCCACCGCTTCCTCGCCGAGGGATGCCTGGACGGCCTCGGCGCTCTCCTCACGCCCAGGTGTCCGGAGGTTCCACTTGGTGATGACCCACCGGAACAGGAAGTAGTAGATCACCGCGTAGCCCAGGCCGATGACGATCAGGAGCAACGGCAGAGTGGCTATCCGGAAGTTGAGCAGGTAGTCGATCACACCGGCCGAGAAGCCGAACCCGTCCCGGATCTCCAGCGCATTCACCAGGGCGAGCGACGTGCCGGTCAGGATCGCGTGGATGACGTACAGCGGGAACGCCACGAACAGGAACGAGAACTCCAGCGGCTCGGTGACACCGGTGATGAAGGAGGTCAGCGCGGCCGAGAGCATGATGCCGCCGACGATCTTCTTCTCGACCGGCCTGGCCGTGTGCCAGATCGCCAGCGCGGCGGCCGGCAGGGCGAACATCATGATCGGGAAGAACCCGGTCATGAAGGCGCCCGCGGTCGGGTCGCCGTTGAGGAACCGCGCGATGTCACCAGTCACCACGGTCCCGTCCTCGGTCGTGTACTCACCGAATCCGAACCACGGCGTGAAGTTCAGGATGTGGTGCAGGCCGAACGGGATCAGCAGCCGGTTGAGCGTCCCGTACACGCCACCGCCGACGACTTCGTTCTCCGTGACCCATTCACTGAGGTTCGTGATGCCGGCGTCGAACGGCTTGTAGACGAAGCTCATCAGAACGCCGATGATGATCGCGACCAGGCCGGTGATGATCGGAACGAACCGGCGGCCACCGAAGAAGGCCAGGTAGGGCGGCAGCTTGATCCGGTAGTACCGCTGCCACAACAGCGCAGCAGTGATACCCATGACAAGGCCGCCGAGGACGCCGAAGTTGATCAACTCCTGGTCGACGCCCTCCGCGGGCTCGCCCAGGATGTACGGCGACATGGCGTCGGTGACGCCCTTGAACACGAGGTAGCCGATCAGGCCGGCCAGAGCGGTCGACCCATCCGACCTGCGGGCGAAGCCGAACGACACACCCACGGCGAAGATGAGCGGCAGGTTGGCGAACAGCGCGCCGCCGGCCGCGCCGATGACAGCAGCGACCGGCAACAGCCAGTCGCCGAGCACGCTGGCGAGACCGTCCTCGCCGAGCATGTCCGGCTGACCGAACCTCAGCAGTAGAGCTGCGGCCGGCAGGGAGGCGATCGGCAGCATGAGGCTGCGGCCGAGCCGCTGCAGTTGGGCAAGCCCGGGGAAGCCGCGCCGCTCGCCGGTCGTCGAAGCGGTGGCACTTGCGGTACTCATGTGACTCCTTCAAGGACGGTTCGGGCCGGCGGACGCCGACCCTGCAGGAGAGGTGCGATCGAGGGTCATGTGCACCTGGTACCGGTCCGCCCGGTACCAGGACGTCACGTGTTCCATGGGCCGACCGGCAGCGTAGGACGTCCGCCGGAAGACGAGCAGCGGTGCGGCGGGGGCCACCCGGAGAAGCCGGGCCCGCAGCGGATCGGCACCTTCGGCCCACACGGTCTGGGCGGCCGAGTCGAGGGTGCGCCCGTACTCGCGGGTGAGCAGCGTGTAGACCGATCCGGACAGGTCGTGCTCGAGCAGGCCCGGCAACGGCCGAGCCGGCAGCCACGACACCTCGTGCGCCATCGGCGACCCGTCGGCGGACCGCAGACGCTCGATCCGGTAGGCCCGGTCGGTGACGTCGAGCCCCAGGGCAGCGCGCGCGGGCGGCGGCGGCACCGACTCGTCGGCGCCGAGCACGACCGTGGAGGGTTTGTGCCCACGCCGGCGCATGTCCTCGGTGAACGAGGCAAGGTGGAGCAGAGACTCGACCCGCGGCGCCGCCACGAACGTCCCCTTGCCGCGCACGCGGTACAGCCGGCCTTCGCTGACCAGCCGCCCCACCGCCTCGCGCACAGTGGCCCGGCTGATGCCGAAGCGCGATACCAACTCGCGCTCGGACGGGATGGGCGAGTCGGGGGTGAGCTCTCCGTCGACCAGCGCGAGCAATATCTCGCGGAGTTGCCGATGCTTGGGTACCGGACCGTCGACGACGGACACGCCACGGCTCCCCTCCGACTGGTCATAACTGGTCTAGATGAGTGCGCGTGCGGGGCTTACCCTCGGGTCACGCGCCTGCGGTGTCAAGCCCCACGCGCCCAATTCCGCCCAATCTTGGAAGGACGTCCAACCAGCCGTGTCGAAGCTCGTGCGACGCCGGTCCGCACTCAAGTACCTGCAGGTGCGCGACTACCTGCGGATCGTCGCCGAGCAGGAGCTCCAACCGGGCGACCCCGTCCCCAGTGAGCGCGATCTATGCGACCGGTTCGGCGTATCGCGGATGACCGTTCGGCAGGCGGTCGATGCACTCGTCGTCGAGGGCCTGCTGCAACGGGTGCAGGGAAGCGGCACCTTCGTCGCACGGCCGAAGATCGATCTCCAGGTCCGGTTGACCTCGTTCTCCGAGGAGATGCGCCGGCGGGGCATGAGCCCGTCGGTTCGCCACCTTCGGGCCGAGACGGTGCCGGCGGACGCGGCCGTGGCACACGCCCTCGAGATCGCACCGGGTGACCCTGTCGTGCACCTGCACCAACTCCGGTTGGCCGACGAGGAACCCATGTCCGTCGAGCACACGTGGCTCCCGGCGGGCCTGGTGCCCGGGATGCTCGACGGGGGCCCGCCGATCAGTCTCTACGCGGAACTGGAGTCCCGCGGCGTGCCGCCGACGTGGGGCGAGGACACCGTCGACGCCGGGGACGCCGACGTCGAAGAGGCGCGGCTACTCGGGATCCCGCCGGGCCGTTCCGTCCTGCGTATCGCGCGACGCGCCTTCAGCCGGGACGTCGCCACCGAGTACTCGCGTTCGGTCTACCGCTCGGACCGCTACACCCTGTGGGTGCCGCTGGCCCGACCCAACCCGGCGGTCGTTCCACGCCACCGTCCGCGGTGACAGCCGACTGGTACGGTCCGCGCGTGAGCGAGACGACGATGGCCCGCGAGGTCGCCGAGCAACCTGCGGCACTGGCCCGTACTCTCGACGCCCTTCGCCCGCTGCGCGGTGAGCTGGCCACCCTTGCCGAGGGCCGCCGGGCGGTGCTGTTCCTCGCCCGTGGGTCGTCGGACAACGCGGCCGTTTACGGTCGCTACCTGCTCGAGGTGCACGCCGGCCATCCGGCCGGGCTGGCTGCCCCGAGCGTCGCGACCCACTACCACGCTCGCCTCGACCTGTCCGACGCTGTCGTCGTCTCCGTGTCGCAGTCCGGCGAGACACAGGAGATCGTCGAAGCCCAGGAGTGGGCGGCGCGGTGCGGCGCCCGGACCGTGGCCGTCACCAACGAGGGCGACAGCGCGCTGGCGACCACCGCGGACGTGGCGCTCGTGACCCAGGCCGGTCCCGAGTACGCCGTGCCCGCCACCAAGTCGTACACGACCCAACTCGCGGCGATGGCCGTGCTGGCGGGGGCGCTCTCGCCCGAGCCGACGGCCCTCGATGCCCACCTCGACCGGGTGCCCGCCGAGGTCGAGCGCCTCATCACGGCACGGTCGGGCATCGACGAGGCAGCCGAGATGCTGGCGGCGAGCGTCGAGACGCTGGTGAGCGGGCGCGGCATCGTCTTCGGTACGGCACTGGAGACGGCGTTGAAGATCGAGGAGACCTGCCTGCGCCCGGTCCGCGGCCTGTCCTACGCCGACCTCCGTCACGGTCCGATCGCCGTCGTCGACGCCGACCACGTTGCGGTCCTCGTGTCGGCAGCCGACGGTCCGATGGTCGAGGGCATGACCGAGTTGGCGCACGACCTGAGGCAGCGGGGTGCGGCCGCCATC
The DNA here is from genome assembly GCA_035656095.1 of Jiangellaceae bacterium. GTDB lineage: Bacteria > Actinomycetota > Actinomycetes > Jiangellales > Jiangellaceae > DASRTE01. The sequence goes on along the minus strand of DASRTE010000200.1, from coordinate 13,354 downwards.
GTCGGGATCGGCGGTGATGCCCGCTTCGTTGAGGCGTGCGACATTCCGGTCGGCGGGCCGGACCTGGCCGAGGTGGTCGCACCGATCGGCCTGATCGTGCCGGCGCAGCTGATGGTGGAGGCGCTTGCCCGTAGGCTCGGCCTCGATCCCGACAAACCACGCGGCCTGTCCAAGATCACTCAGACGGACCCCGCCGACGACACCATCGGAGGAATCGCATGAGCAACGCGGAACAGATCCTCGCCGCCCTCGGGGGGGCCGACAACATCATCGAGATCGAGCCGTGCATCACCCGCCTTCGGGCCGAGGTCGAGGATCCCGGCCTGGTCGACGAACCCGGGCTGAAGGCCGCCGGGGCACACGGGGTGATCCGGTCGGGCAGCGCGGTCCAGGTCGTCGTCGGGCCGGAGGCCGACACCATCGCCTCCGACATCGAAGACCTGATGTGAGTGCGACCGGCGAGCGTCCCGAAGGCCTGGCCGTGACCGCCCTGACAGTGTTGGCGCCCGTGGCTGGACGGGCGATGCCGCTCGCGGAGGTCCCCGACCCGGTGTTCTCGGCCGCCCTCGTCGGCCCGGGAGTGGCCGTCGATCCACCGCGTGACAAACCGGCGGTTGCCGTCTCCCCGGTAGCCGGAAAGATCGTCAAGTTGCACCCACACGCCTACGTCGTGCAGACGGCGGACGGCGCCGGCGTCTTGGTGCATCTCGGCATCGACACCGTCCAGCTGGCCGGTGAGGGATTCGAGCTCATGGCCACCGAGGGAACTGAGGTCGCGGCCGGGGAGAAGATCGTCGGGTGGGACCCCGCCGCGGTCGAGGCCGGTGGGCGGTCCCCGGTGTGCCCTGTCGTGGCACTCGACACGTCGGCCAAGGCCCTGTCGGACCTGCGCGACTCCGGTGAGCTGGCCGCCGGGGACCCGTTGTTCACGTGGTCGCGCTAGGCCGCGCCCGCGGACTGCTGGTCGACCTCGACGGCACGTTGCTCGACAGCGAGCCCGTGCACCGGGCCGCCTACGAATCGTTCTTCGCGGCCCGCGGCTGGAGCGTCGACGCGGGAACGTACGCGCACTTCGTCGGTCGACGCGGTTCCGACGTGTTCGCGACGCTGCCGGGGCCGTGGGCCGGTGAGGATCCGGATGCCCTCGTCGCCGAGGTACTGGGGCAGCTGGCCGGCTCGACCGCCATGCCCGTGCCCATCGAAGGCGCGACGGAACTCATCCGGTCGTATCACGCGCATGGCGTCCCGATCGCCCTGGTGACCTCGGCCACGAGGGCATGGGCGGAGTACGCGGTCGAGGAGGTGCTCGGGGTACGGGAGTGCTTCTCCGCACTGATCACCTGGGAGGACGTGACCCACGGGAAGCCTGACCCAGCGCCCTTCCGGACCGCCTGCCAGGCGCTGCACATCCAGCCGTCGAAGGCCGTCGCCATCGAGGACTCGGTCGCAGGTGTCACGGCGGCAGTCGCGGCCGGAGTCGGTCGGGTGATCGCCGTCACCACGACATCGGACGCGCGCCTCCTCCGCGACGCGGGCGCCCATCAGGTTGCCGATTCGCTCTCCGAGCTGATCTCCCGCTAGGTGACGCGCTCGAGGATGACAACGGGGATTTCCCGGTCGGTTCTCTTCTGGTACTCGTCGTAGTCGGGCCAGACCTCGGTCATCTCCGGCCAGAGGCGGGCGCGCTCGTCGGCGTTCGCGGCGCGGGCTCGGGCAGCGAACCGATCGCCCTTGACCTGAACGGTCACGTCGGGGTGCGCGCACAGGTTCTTGAACCACCCCGGGTGGTCCTCCTTGCCTCCATTTGAGGCGACGACCAGGTAACGGCCGTCGTTCTCCCGGAAGATCAGCGCCGTGCTGCGCTCGACCCCAGAGACGCGGCCGGTCGTCGTCAGGATCAGGATCGTTGTTCCTCTGCGCCAGATGTATCCCTCGTCGCCCTCGGTTTCGACGTAACGGCGCACGTGCTCTCGCCCGTACAGCATCTGCTCGCACTCCCTCGTCTTCCGAGGTAACCGGACGACTCCGCCGATTACTCCCGACATGGGCGTCGCCCATAGGCTGCTGTGGATATCAGATCTCTGGTGGGGCTCCTATTGCTGTCAAGCCCCACTGGCACCACCGGGGCGAGGATCAACCAGCCGATCCCACGGCGGCCGACCCCGACCCACCACCGTTCTGACCGGAGATCCAGCAGGACCTGCGGCCTCGGCGCGTACACATCCCTTTGTTCGGTGGGGCGGCGCTACGGTCGGTCCTATGGGGACGGCCTGCCGAACCGAAGGTCAGCCTTGCCCGCAATGCAGTCAGGCGGACCTACACCCTTACGGCAACGGTTCGAAGTGGGTCTGTCCCCGCTGCTACTTCATCCTGCCCTGCTGTGAAGGCGGCGACCTGTCCGCCGGTCGGTGAGTGCGGTCGGTCGGCGTACGCTCGACGAACCACCGGCCTCGTGATCGGACCAACGCGGGAGCAGCCATGGGACAGGGCGTCCACATGCAAGAACTGCCCGGCATCGGTAAGAGGTACGACATCGACCTCGGCCACCGCGACCGCCGGGTCTCCGTGGTTGTGCGTCGGGACGGAACCCGTGACCTCTACGTGTTCACATCGAAGTCAGCGGATCCGGTCGTGGTCGAACTGAACGAGGAGCAGGCACGCAAGGTGAGCGCCGTGTTGGGAGGCACCTTCTTCGAGGCGTGAGGCTTCCACCCGCAGACGGCTCGTGTGACCAGGGGGATTTCCCGTGCACGGAGAACTGCTCAGCCTCGGCGCTCTGGTACTCATCGCCGGACTGATCGCCCGGGGCGGCCGGCGGCTCGGACTGCCCACCGTGCCGTGCTACATGGCCGCCGGAATCCTGTTCGGCCCTGGCACACCCGGACCCGTACTCGTCGAGTCGCCGGAAGACCTCCAACTTCTCGCTTCGCTCGGCCTGGTGTTGCTGCTGTTCCACCTCGGTGTCGAGTTCCCGGTCGAGCAAGTGCTCGCCAGCGGTCGGCGGCTGTTCATCGCGGCGGGCTCCTACATCGGACTGAACGTCACAGCGGGGCTGGTGCTCGGCCTCGCGCTGGGATGGGGGACGTCGGAGGCCTTGGTCATCGCCGGAGCGCTGGGTATCTCGTCGTCAGCGATCGCCACCAAGCTGCTCATCGAACTGCGGCGGCTAACCAACGCCGAGACGCCGGTGATCCTGGGGATCATCGTCATCGAGGACCTGTTCCTCGCGTTCTACCTCGCTCTGCTCCACCCCGTTCTCTCCGAAGCCGAGACCGCCCTCGAACTGGCCCGCGACATGGCCGTCAGCTTCGTCTTCCTGGCCTCGCTCTTCGCCCTCGCGCGGTACGGCGCCCGGCTGATCGGTGCCGTGATCGGCAGCCGCGAGGACGAGTTGCTCGCGGTTCTCATGGTGGGGCTCGTGGTGCTGGTCGCGGGACTGGCGGGCGAGGTCGGGGTCTCGGACGCGATCGGTGCGCTCATGATCGGCCTGGTGGTGTCCCGCACGGAGGTCCGCGACCGCGCGGAACGGGTCGTCACGCCCCTGCGCGACGTGTTCGCCGCCGTGTTCTTCATTGCGTTCGGTATGAGCATCGACATCGCCGACCTCGGCCCGGTGGCCGTACCGGTCGCGATCGCGGCGACCACGACGCTCGTCGTCAACCTGGCCGCGGGCATCGTCACCGCCCGACTCTTCAGCTTCAACCAGCGGGCGGCAGCCAACGTCGGCCTCACGGTCCTGGGCCGCGGGGAGTTCTCGTTGATCCTCGCGACGCTGGCTCTCGCCGCTGGCCTGGACGACCGCCTTGGCCCGTTCATCGCCCTGTACGTGCTCGTCCTGGCGGTGCTCAGTCCGCTTCTGGCCGCGCGGTCACACGTGTTCGCCCGGCTGATCCCGGATCGGCTGTTGAGGTCGGGCTGGCGGTACGTCCGCGAAGAGACGATCAGCACATCGTGCATGCATCTGGACCAGATCGTCGTGACCGACACCGACATCGACGAATGCCGCCGGTGTGTGGAGATCGGCGACGACTGGGTGCAGCTGCGGCTCTGCACGACCTGCGGCAACGTGGCATGCTGCGACGACTCGCGGAACCGGCATGCCACCGCACATTTCGGCGAGAGCAACCACCCGATCATCATGACGCTGGAGCCGGGAGACGACTGGCGCTACTGCTACGTCGACGAGCAGCTCGTCCGTGAGCCGCTGACCCGCCGCCCAACCACGGGGGCACGCGACGACGCTTGAGTGCTCATCGGCGATCGGCGGTGGCGAGGTCGTCGGCTGCGGTCCTCGCAGCGATCAGCACCGGATCCCACACCGGCGAGAACGGCGGCGCGTAGGCCAGGTCGACCATCGTGAGGTCGGAGACCGTCATGCCGTTCCACAAGGCGATAGCCAGCGCGTCGATGCGCTTCGCCGAACCCGAGCGTCCGACGAGCTGGGCGCCCAGCAACCGGCCGGACGGATCCTCGGCGATCAGCTTGATCGTCATCGGCTGCGTGCCGGGAAAGTAGCCCGCACGGGTGGTCGACTCGATCGTGGCCGTGACGTACCGGAGCCCGGCCGCCCGCGCGTCTGCCTCACCCAGGCCGGCCCTGGCCACCTCGAGATTGCACACCTTGCTGATGGCCGTGCGCACGACCCCCGGAAAGGTCGCAGCACCGCCGCCCAGGTTCGTGCCGAGTACCCGACCCTGCTTGTTGGCATGCGTGCCGAGGGGAACGTAGGTCCACGCCTGTGCAATGCGGTCGTGCGACTCCACGCAGTCGCCCGCGGCCCAGACACCCTCGTGGCCGGGCACGTGCATGCGGCCGTCGACACGCAGCCCACCGAACTCTCCCAGCCGCAGCCCGGCGTCCTCGGCCAACCCGGTCACCGGTTCGACGCCGAGGCCGAGGACGACGATGTCGGCAGGGTGCGTTCGGCCAGCGGCGACGACGCCCCGCACCGCGCCGTCGACACCGACCTCGAACGCCTCGACCGGTGTGCCGGTCTGAACTCCGATGCCCATCGCCTCCATCGCCTCGTGGACCTTGCGTCCCAGGTCCGGGTCCAGCGTGGGCATCGGCTCGGCCGCACGGTCGATCACTGTGACGGCAAGGCCGCGCTCAACCATCGCCTCGGCCATCTCGATCCCGATGTAGCCGCCGCCGACGATCACCGCACGACGCGGCCGGCGGGAGGTCAAACGGTGCAACAGCGCGGCTCCGTCGTCGAGCGTTTGTACCCCGTGGACACCGGTCGCGTCCACGCCCGGCACGTCGGGCCGGATCGGCCGGGCACCGGTGGCGATGACGACCTGGTCGAACTCCAGCGTCCCCTCGGCGCTGGTCCTCCGGTCGACGTAACCGACGCTGCGGCTCTCGAGATCGAGATGCAGCGCCTCGGTCCGCAGGCGGACGTCGATGCCGTTGGCGCGGTGTTGCGCCGGTGTCCGGGCGACCAGGGCATCGGGTCCGTCGACGGTGCCGGCGACCCAGTACGGAATGCCGCAAGCGGAGTACGACGTCCAGTGGCCGCGGTCGAGGGCGACGATCTCCAGCGCGCGACCATACCGGTGGGCTGTTCGCATGGCCTGCGAAGCGGCGCTCATTCCAGCGGCGTCCGCACCGATCACGACGACGCGCTCAGTCATGACGGTCACCCTGGCACAGATCGATCACTGCTGGCCGAAGCGGTGGCGACGCACCCATGCGTGCATCGCAATGGCAGCCGCGGCACCGGCGTTGATCGACCGGGTCGATCCGTACTGCGCGATCGAGAGTACGGAATCGACCTGCTCCCGGGCGGTTGACGACAGCCCCGGACCCTCCTGGCCGAACAGCAGCACGCACCACTGCGGCATCTCGAAGGTCTCCAGCGGTTCGGCCCCGGGAAGGTTGTCGACGCCCAGGACGGGAAGGCCGTCCGACCGCGCCCACGAAACGAGATCCTCGACCGTCGGGTGGAAGGCGATGTGCTGATAGCGGTCGGTGACCATCGCACCCCGCCGGTTCCATCGGCGGCGGCCGACGATGCGTACGGAGGCAGCCAGGAACGCGTTGGCCGTCCGGACGACAGAACCGATGTTGAAGTCGTGCTGCCAGTTCTCGACGGCCACGTGGAAGGGGTGTCGCAACCGGTCGAGGTCGGTCACGATCGCTTCGTGGCGCCAGTAGCGGTAGCGGTCCGCGACGTTGCGGTGGTCACCCGCCGCGAGGAGGTCAGGGTCGTAGCGCGCGTCGGCGGGCACCGGGCCCGGCCAGGGTCCCACGCCCGGTCCACCGCTGACGTCCACCGCGGTCCAGCATCTCAGACCTGGTCGGCGGCCCGCTCGTCCTCCACCGGCTGGTCATTCCTAGCGATGCCCAGCGGCCCGGCCAGCCACCGGAACCGCGGTGCAGCTGCCATCAGTCGCAGTGCGTTAGCGCCGTCCTCGTACACCGCGCGGCGCGCCTGGATGCGTCGGTCGGCGTCCGCCAGCCGTTCTCGGATGACCACGACGTCGGGCTGCTTGCGCAGCTTGGGCGACCTGTCCACGACCTTCTCCAGCAACGCCAGTGCCGCGTCGAGTTCCTGCTCCGCCACCGCCTGCTGATCCGGCGACGCGCCCGGCAGGTCGGCCACGGATCGTGCATCCTTCACCTGCTCCACCAGGTCTGCCCGGCGCCGGGAATGCGCCTGTACCGTCTCCGCCAGCTCGACCACCAGATCACGACGCCTCCGCAACGCCAGCAGCACCTGCTGCCAGGAGTCGTCGACCGCCTGCTGCACGCCGCGAAGCCGCGTCACCAGGTATCCGACGCCCACGGCGATCAGTGCCAGTGCCACGACAGCGACCCAAACCCCCATCCACGCGATCGTAGAGCGGCACGCTGTGCTCTGCAGGTCTGGCGACCTCCGAGGGCGCGACCGGGCACGCCGACGAGTCCCGCCGTTTCGGTTGTGCCGACAGGTGGCGCCGATACAATCTGCCGCAAACACGCCGGCGCCCATTCCCGGGCGGCGGCCGTGGTCACCGAAGTCGGTCGTTCTCCGGGCAGTGAGGGTCCAGCAAACTCTTGAGGGGGTCTGGATGTCGCGCGTTGTTCCCCGATATCTCGTGGCCGGCATGGTCGCGATGGCCTCGACGGCAGGCCTCGTGCTCCCGTTCTCGCCGGCGCTGGCTGCGGGCACTGGCTCGGTCTCGCTTACGGCACTCGATGTGCCCTACACACAGACATTCGACACGCTGGCCACCACCGGCACCACCAACACCACGCTGCCAACGGGCTGGTACCTCGCAGAGTCCGGCACGAGCAGCCGTAACAACGATGCGTACGGCGCCAGTACCGGCAGCGACAACGCCGGTGACGTGTACAGCTTCGGAGCGGGGGGGATCTCGGAGCGAGCCTTCGGGACGTTGCGGTCGGGAACTCTCATTCCCACCACAGGTGTGTCCTTCACGAACAACTCGGGCTCGACAGTCTCGACGCTCGCCATCTCGTACGTCGGTGAGCAGTGGAGGCTCGGCACGTCGGGGCGAGGTCCGGATCGACTCGATTTTCAGTACAGCCTCGACGCCACCAGCCTGACGACGGGATCGTGGACCGACGCCGATGGGCTCGACTGCTCCAGCCCCGTGACCGATGGCACGGTCGGCGCCCTCGACGGGAACACGGCCGGCAACCGCACTGCGATCCAGGCCACGATCCAGAACCTGGCGGTCGCCGACGGCGCCACGTTCTGGATCCGCTGGACCGACTTCGATGCCTCCGGTGCCGACGACGGGCTCGGGGCCGACGAGTTCAGCCTGACCCCGAGCGGAGCGGGTGGGAACCTGTCGGGTACGGGGAGCGCCGACCCCTCGAGCGTCCAGCCCGGCGAGACGACCACCCTCAGTGTCACGGTGACGCCGGCTACGGAACCGGACAGCACGGGCATCACCGTCACTGGAGATCTCAGCAGCATCGGCGGGAGCGCCGCCCAGGTCTTCGCCGACGCAGACGCGGACCTCACCTTCACGTTCGCGGCCACCGTGGCCGGTGGCACGGCGCCTGGCACCACGACCCTGCCGATAGACATCGCGGATGCGGAGGGACGCGAGGCGGAGACCACCATCAGCCTGACGGTGCAGCCCGAGCCGGTCCAGATCTGGGAGATCCAAGGGGCGGCGCACATCTCCCCGATGAACGGTGATCAGGTCTTCGGCGTCGACGGCATCGTCACGGCGGTCAGCCTCCAGGGCTTCTGGATGACCGATCCGGAGCCGGACGGCGATGACGCCACCAGCGACGGCATCTTCGTCTTCCGCGGAGCGAGCGGCACGAAGCCGGCGGTCGGCGACCACGTCGACGTCGACGGCACGGTCAGCGAGTTCCGGCCCGGCGGGGCCGGCGGCAACAACTTGACGATCACCCAGATCGGGAGCGCGACCTTCTCGGTCATGACCTCGGGTAACGCCCTGCCGGTCACGCTCGTCGGCGAGGGGGGACGCACCCCTCCGACCGAGAGCATCGACAATGACTCGACCGGCTCGGTCGAGGATCGGACGATCACCGATCCGGAGAAGAACGGGATCGACTTCTGGGAGAGCCTCGAGGGCATGTACCTCCAGGTGAACGATGCTGTCGCGGTCGGTCCGCGGAACGGGTTCGGCGAGATCGCCGTCGTGGCCGATGGTGGGGCTGACGCCGGGCCTTTCACCTCGCGCGGAGGCCTGTACGTGGCGCCGGGTGACTTCAACCCCGAGCGGCTCATCCTCGATGACGTGATCACACCCACGCCGTTCGTCAACACCGGCGACGCGTTCACGACGGCGGTGACCGGTGTCCTCGACTACGGCTTCGGCAACTTCAAGCTCTACCCGACCACCGCCCTGGTGGGCGTCAGTGGCGGGATCGAGCGCGAGGTGACCGATGCGCCGGGAGCCCGCGAGATCGCGGTGGCCAGCTTCAACGTGGAGAACCTGTCGGTCGTCAACGCCCAGGCCAAGTTCGACGAGTTGGCCGGGCAGATCGTCCACAACCTGCGCTCGCCCGACCTGCTGGCGATCCAGGAGATCCAGGACGACTCCGGCCCGCAGAACAACGGCGTGGTGACGGCCGCGGCCACCTGGCAGCGCCTGCTCGACACGATCGTCGCGGTCGGTGGCCCGGCGTACGAGTACCGGTCGATCGACCCGGTCAACAACGCCGATGGTGGCGCTCCCGGTGCGAACATCCGGGTGGGCTTCATCTTCCGGACCGACCGCGACCTGGAGTTCGTCGATCGGCCCGGCGGGACCTCGGTCAACGACACCGCCGTCGTCGAGAGTCCGGCCGGGCCGCGGCTGACCTTCAGCCCAGGCCGCATCGGCACTGCCGACGATGCCTTCCTCGAAACGCGGAAGTCGCTCGTCGGCGAGTTCCGCTGGCGTGGCGAAAAGCTGTTCGTGGTCGGCAACCACTTCAGCAGCAAGAACGGTGACGATCCGCTCTTCGGGCGCTTCCAGCCGCCGGTGCGGTACACCGAGTTCTACTTCCCGGGCGGTGCAGTCGCCGATACCGACGGCTGGCGCTGGGGTCAGGCTCAGGTGGTCAACGACTTCGCCGACGACGTCCTGGCGCTCGATCCGGACGCCAACGTCATCGTCCTCGGCGACATCAACGACTTCCACTTCTCCGATACGGTGCGCATCCTCAAGGGGACCGCGATCGATGTACGGGAGCGGACGGTCGAGTCGACGGGCGAGCCCCCCGTGCTCACGACGCTGTTCGACCTGCTGCCGGCGAACGAGCAGTACAGCTACATATTCGACGGCAACAGCCAGGTGCTCGACCAGATCCTGGTGAGCGGCAACGTCCTGGACCGCGATCCGAGATACGACGTCGTGCACGTCAACGCCGAGTTCGCCGTTCAGGCCAGCGACCACGAGCCGTCGGTCATGCGCGTTGCCTTCCAACCGAGACGCGGTGGGTAGGGGAGGGCCAGATTCGTCGCGGATGCGTCACGCGAGGCCGAGGTCGGAGAGGGTGTAGGCGGCCCGGTAGGGCAGTCCCGCCTGCTCGATCCGTTCGCGGGCGCCGGTCGACCGGTCGACGATGACGGCGACACCGACGACGTCGGCGCCGGCCTCTCGGAGCGCCTCGACGGCCGTGAGCACGCTGGTGCCGGTGGTCGAGGTGTCCTCGACGGCGAGAACACGCCGGCCGGCGACGTCCGGGCCCTCGACCCGGCGCTGCAAGCCGTGCGACTTCTCGCTCTTGCGGACCACGAAGGCGTCCAGCGGGCGTCCGCGCCCGGCGGCCGCATGGAGCATGGCCACGGCGACGGGGTCGGCTCCCAGCGTCAGCCCGCCGACGGCTTCGTAGTCCATGTCCGCCGTGAGGTCGAGCATCACCGTGCCGACCAACGGTGCGGACTGCCCGTCCAGCGTGATCCGCCTGAGGTCGACGTAGTGATCGGCTTCTAGCCCGGAGGACAGCGTGACCCGACCGTGGACGACAGCCTTCGCCGCGATCTGACGCCGCAACTCGTCCCGAGCGTTCACGCTGCCCGAGCGTACGACGCATCGTCGCAGGCATGGCCGGGTAATCCACCAGGGTGAGCACCCCCACCCTCGAGCCGGTGGTCGGCGCGCGCGAGGACACCGGCTGGCTCGACCTGGCCCGGACGGTGGCGATCGTCGCGGTCCTCCTCGTCCATGTCGTCGCGCCGGCGGGTCAACGGCTCGTGGGTTGCCGAGGGCGGCGCGGCCTGGTGGATCGCGAACCTCACGGACTCGGCCGGCCGGTGGTGCGTGCCGGTCTCCGTCATGGTCAGCGGTGCCCTGCTGCTCGACCCTCGCCGCGCGGAGCCGCCGCGCGAGTTCTACCGGCGCCGGCTGGTGCGCATCGGCGTCCCGCTGGTCGCGTGGACGCTGGTGTACCTGGCCTACCGCCGATGGTGGCTGGACGAACCCCTGACCGCTGGCGAGGCGGGCCGCGACGTCCTCGCCGGCACACCGTTCCTCCAGCTCTACTTCCTCTACGTGCTCGTGGGGCTCTACCTGCTCACCCCGTACCTGCGAATCCTCATCCGGCACACGACCCGCCGGATCCAGGTGGCGTTCGCGGGGACTCTGCTGGCGCTGGGGCTGGTCGACCAGGTTGCCGAGATGCTCGTCGGGTCCGGCACCGCCAACGTCGCGACCGGCTTCCTGCCCTTCGCCGGCTACTTCGTCGCCGGCTGGGTGCTCCGCGACGTCGCACTCCACGCCTGGCACGTCCGAGCCGCCGCCCTGACCTTCGTGGCCTCCGTCGCCGGCACCGCCGCTCTCGTGGGCGCCTTCACCGTAACCGGCGGATGGGACGACACGGGCAGATACCTGTACGACTTCTTCGCACCGTTGGTCGTGACCATGTCCGTGGCGGCGTTCGTGCTGTTCAGGTCGGTCCCGGTCGGCGGGCGATCGCCGGACGGCGACGGTAGTGCGGACGGCTCGCCGCTGGCCGTGCTCTCGGGGGTGACGTTCGGGATCTTCCTCGTCCACCCCCTGGTCCTGTACCCCGTGCAGGACCACTGGCCGCTGCCGGACGTTCCCGCGGCGTTCACTGCGGGCCTGCTCGCTCACCTGGCGATCACCGTGGTTGGTTCGCTCGCGCTGACGCTGGTCCTGCGACGGATCCCGTACGTCCGCGCAACCGTCGGCTGACGCGTCATCGGCGCCTACGGCCGGCCGGGTGCCGGCGTCCCAGGCCGACGGCGACCCGACGGGGAAGCCGGGGCAGCCACCAGGCGGCGATCCGGTAGACCGCACCGGGGACCGAGACGGTCCGTCCCCTCCGCAGGTCCCGGAGACCGGCGCGGACCACGTCGTCGGCGTCGAGCCACAGGAACGACGGCAGCGCTGACATGTCGATGCTCGCCCGGTCGTGGAACTCGGTCCGGACGAACCCGGGAACGAGCACCATCGCCCGTACACCGGTGCCCTCCAGCTGTCCGTCCAACCCCTGGGTGAACGAGGTGACCCACGCCTTGGCCGCACCGTAGGAACCGCGTGGCACCCAGCCGGCAACCGAGCTGACGTTGACGACGGCTCCGTGCCCGCGTCCGATCATCCCGGGCAGCGCGGCGTGGGTCAGTCGCAGAACCGCCCCGACCAGGACGTCGAGCATGGCCTCCTCGTCGGAGATGTCATTGACGAGGAACGGCCTGCGCAATGTGAAACCGGCATTGTTGACGAGCAGGTCCACCGGCCGGTTCGGATCCTGCAGCCGATCCTCGACCGCACCGACACCCTCCGCCGTCACCAGATCTGCCGGCAGCACCTCGACACCATTGAAGTGCACGGTCCGCAGCTCAGCGGCGACGCGGCCGAGCCGCTCGACGTCCCGCGCCACCAGGATCAGGTCGTGGCCGTCCGCAGAGAGCTGGCGGGCGAATGACAGCCCGATGCCGGCCGTCGCACCCGTGACCAACGCTGCAGGCATGGGAAGTCGGGGCCGTAGTGCCGCTGGGCGGCCGGTTTCCCATCCCCCTTTCAATCCGTATGTGACTGCCATACCACGTGGCGGGCTGTCTGGACGAACGTGTCGGAGGCGTTGCCAGGCGAGAGTCTCTATCAGTGTCAGACCGGACCATTAGAATCGCACACATGTTCGAATCAGTGGTTCGGATCCGCGGGCAGCTCAGCGAGCTGGTCGCCGCGTTGGATCCGGACGCGGTCAGCGGGCCTACCGCCCGGGAGCTGTGGGCCGAGCTCGACCGCATCGAACGGCTCGGCTCGGCGGGCAAGACGCTGCTGGCCCGGCGGATCGCCGCCACCCATGACCGTGACCGTGCCGGCGCCCGTACCGCAGCGGAATCACTGGCGCGAACGGCCGGTACCTCCACCGCCGCGGCCAAGGACGCACTGGACACCTCACACCGGCTGGACGACCTGCCCGCCGTGGCCGGCGCGCTGCGCAATGGCGAGCTGTCCCCGGCGCAGGCAGCGGCCATCGCCAGCGCGGCCGAGGCCGACCCGTCGGCGCAGCAGCGACTGCTCGAGTTGGCCGGGCGAGCATCGCTGGCCGAGCTGCGGGAGGAATGCGCCCGGGTCCGCGCCGCCGCCGACCCCGACCCCGACGCCACCAACCGGCGCATCCACGCCCAGCGCCGCTGCCGGTCCTACACCGACGCCGAAGGCGGCTGGAACCTGTCCGCCCGCGGCACCGCCCAAGACGGCGCCGCCTTCACCACCGTGCTCAACGCCATCACCGACCAGGTCTTCAATGCCGCCCGCCGCGACAGCCGACACGAGCCACCCGAGGCCTACGCCTTCGACGCCCTCATGGCCATGGCCCAGCACGCCGCCCGGCCAGACCAGCTGGCCGATCACGCCGGCTTGCGAGCCACTGATTCCCTGCCGCCGGACGCTGGCGACGCGAGGAA
>DASRTE010000199.1:0-14190 GCA_035656095.1 Jiangellaceae bacterium | reverse complement strand
TTCCCGCCGATCGAGCAGAACTCCCAGCTCGACGGGTCCGGCGGGTAGAACAGGCCGTGGTCGGCAACGGCGCGGGAGAAGACGGCGTTCATCACACCCGGCTCGACGACCGCGAGCCGGTTCGCCGGGTCGATCTCGACGATACGATCCATGCGCTCGAGTGAGAGCACGATGCATCCCTCGATCGCGTTGGCCGCGCCGGACAGGCCGCTCCGGGCACCCTGGGGGACGACCGGGACGCCGAGGCCGGAAGCGGTGCGCAGGGTGTGCTCGACGTGGGCACGCTCGCGGGCCAGGACGACCGCCGCCGGGTGGCCGGCCGGGCAGAACAGCGCCTTGTCGAACCGGTACGACTCCATCCGGTCCGGGTCGTCGATCAGCACGCCGTCCGGGAGCCCCGCACGCAACTCCGCGACCACGTCGCCCACATCTGCAGGCTACTGCGGGCGCCGGGCTGCCCCTCGGACCGGGCGCGGTCGGCGCCCGAACCGTGCCGGTCGTCAGGCAGCGGTCACCAGGTCGTCGGCTTCACCGGGTTGCGCAGCCAGATGTCGAAGAACGCGTCCAGGTCCTGGCCGGAGGCATCCTCGAAGACGGCTTGCAGGTCTTCGGTCGTCGCCGTCGAGTCGTTGTAACGGCTCACCCAATCCTGCGCTCCGGCGAAGAAGGCGTCGTCGCCGATCTTGACTCGCAGGGCGTGCAGGGTCGCGGCACCACGGTCGTAGATCGGGTCGACGAACAGCCCCGTCGGCCCAGGATCGGCGACGACGACGTCCCAGAACTCGTCGTCCTCGGGGATCGTCATGACCTCGTCGAAAGCCTCCTGCGCAGTGGTTCCGCCCCTGTGTTCACTCCACATCCACTGCGCGTAGCTGGCCCAGCCCTCGTTGAGCCAGATGTCCTGCCAGCGCTCCGGGCTCACGGCGTTGCCCAACCACTGGTGGGCGAGCTCGTGTGCGACCGTGCCCTCGGACGCTCTGCTGGAGTAGACCGGGCGGGTCTGGGTCTCTAGCGCGTAGCCGACGCTGTCGTTGTCGACGATCGAGCCGTAGGAGTTGAACGGGTAGTCCCCGAAAGTGTCCTCGAAGAACGCGATCATGTCGGCCTGGAGGGCCAGGCTCGCGTTCGTTGTGGCGAGATTGGCCGCCGTCAGCTTGCGGTCGACGGCGTCGATGATCGGCAGCCCGGTCGACGTCTCTGAGGTGCGAACGTCGAAGTCGCCGACCGACGCCGTGGTGAGGTAGCTCGCCTGCTGATCGGGCGCCTCCCAGTACCAGGTGGTCCAGCCGCCTGCCGTCACGGGGTCTCTCGACGGCAGCCCGTTGGCCACCGCGACCTTGCCCTCCGGGACGGTGATCTCGAAGGTGTACGTCGCCTTGTCGGTCTGGTGGTCGCTGACCGGGTACCAGGTCATCGTCCCCTCGGGCTCGCCCACGACCATCGCCCCGTCGCGCATCGTGACCCACCCGTACAGGAAGCCCTCGATGTCCGTGGGCCGGATCGTCTCGCCGCCGTATGTGACGATCACCTGAACGGAGTCACCGGCCTTGAGCTTGGGCCGAGGCTGGATCGTCAGCTCCCAGATGCGGGCCGCGTCGTCCTGGACCTGCCAATAGGCGGCGCCGTCGACCTCCGCCCCCGGCGCGGGCGGGGGCATCTCGCTGGCCGACTTGCCATTGACGGTGAGAGCCGATACGTCCATGCCGCGCAGGTCGAGGTTGAACCGGTCCAGGTCCTGGGTGGCGACCAGGTCGATCGTGGCGACCGCCTCCATCTGCCCCCGCAATTCCGCGGTCGGCGTCGGCGGGACGGTGACCGGCGGCGGTGTGTACCGGATGTCCAGGTCGTAGTGCTGTACGTCGTAGCCGCCGTTGCCGGCGTAGGGGAAGTACTCGTCGCCGGCGCCACTGGCACCGGCCGAGTACCGGGGCACTCCTGGCTGTCCGGGCACGGCGAGTGCACCTGCGGGCAGCGCGAGCGCGGCCGCGCCGGCGAGTGTCGCAGTGACCAGAATCCGAGTCCGAGCGTTCACGATGAACCGCCTCCTCCGCGCCGGGCTGGCCACAGCCTAGCGGCAGCGGACACGCAGACGGCTCAGTATCGGCCACGCTCCACCCGATCGGCCTGCGTCGCCATCCACCGCTCGGCGAACCCCTGTGCCTGCGCAGACACGTTTGGCACCGCGAGCGCCGTCGCGGAAGCTGTCGCCGGAGGCTTCTCTGCGGTGAACAGCCACGTGTCGAACAACGCGTCGAGCTGCTGCCCCGAGATCTGCTCCGCAAGAGTGATGAACTCCGCCGTCGTGCCGTGCCCGCTGCTCTGGCTTGCCGCCCACTGCAGGAGGAGCCGCCAGAACGCGTCGTCGCCGATCTCGTTCCGTAGCGCCTGCAAGGTCATCCCACCACGGACGTAGACCGGGTTGTCGAAGAGGTGCTCGACTCCCGGATCGCCGATCACCACGTCCCAGAAGGGGTCGTCGGCCGGGATGCCGTCGTACGTGGCCTGGAAGATCTCCTGTGGTGTCGCGAACCCCTCGTACTCGGCCCACAGCCACTCGGCATAGGTGGCGAACCCTTCGTTCAGCCAGATGTCCTGCCACCGGGCCAGCGCGACATCGTCGCCGAACCACTGGTGCGCGAGCTCGTGGACCACGACGAAGTCGCCGTTGGTCGGGTTGCCTTGGGCGTCGAACCAGAAGTACTTGGAGTAGACCGGCCGGGTCTGGGTCTCCAGGGCGAAGAACAAGTCGTCCTGGTTGTCGACTATCGCGCCGACGGTGGAGAAGGGATAAGGGCCGAACCTCTCCGCGAGAACGTCGAGGATCTCGCCCTGCCGCGAGAGCGACGAGTCGATGACCTCGCGCAGCCCTCCGGTGATCGCCGAGTCGACGGCATCGTAGACGGGGAGGCCGCTCTCGGTGCGCCAGGTATCGACGTCCCAATGGCCGATGTCGATGGTGGCGAGGTAGGACGCCATCGGTTCGCGGGCGTCCCACTCGTAGGTCGTCGTGCCCCCCCGCGTGTCCGTGTCCTTCAGGAAACCGTTGGCGACCACCTCGTATCCGGTCGGCACGGTGACGTCGAACGAGTAGGCGGCCTTGTCGAGCGGGTGGTCGTTGACGGGGAACCAGCCGGCCGCGACCTCCGGCTGGCCGGCGACCGTTGCGCCGTCCGGCGTGGCCATGAAGCCGGTACGGAGCTCGAATCCCGGCAGCACGATGACGAACTCATGCGGAATCCCGTCGTAGCGGACCTGCACCTCGAAGCTGCGGCCGCGTTGCAGGGGGTGCTTCGGTGTGATGACGAGCTCTTGCCCGGAGCGCGTCCACTGTGCAGGTTTGCCGTCGATCTCTATCTCGCGGACCGTCATCCCGACCAGGTCCAGGTTGAAGCTGCACAGCGACTGTGTCGCCTTCGCCTTGATCGCGGCCTGGCCGTCGAGGACATCCGTCGCCGGGTCGTAGGCGACCTCCAGGTCATAGTGGCGGACGTCGTACCCGCCGTTGCCGTAGGTCGGGTAGTAGGTGTCTCCGAGACCCGGCGCACCGGGTTCGCAACGGGGTCCCGGGCGCTCGGCCGCGACGTTCGCCTGCGCCGCGGCGGGAGCGCACAAGGCGATCGCGCACGAGATCGCGGAGATCGTGGTGAGGGTTCGTCGCGGAGTGAACGCAGTTCTGGCCATTCGGATCTCCTCCAGGGAGCGCGCCTACCCAGGCCCGGTCGGACGGCTTCAACCTAGCGCGGATATCGACGGTCTCGTAGCGCCCACCTGGTCAGAGGTTGCCGCGCAACTCCTGCTCACGCTCGATCGACTCGAACAGGGCCTTGAAGTTGCCCTTGCCGAACCCGAGTGAGCCGTGCCGCTCGATCAGCTCGTAGAAGACGGTGGGGCGGTCACCTATCGGCTTGGTGAAGATCTGCAGCAGGTAGCCGTCCTCGTCCCGGTCCACCAGGATGCCGCGCTTCTTCAGAGCCTCGACGGGGACACGGACCTCGCCGATCCGGGCGCGAAGCTCCGGGTCCTCGTAATAGGTGTCGGGGGTGTCGAGAAACTCGACACCTTCCGCCCGCATGACGTCCACGGAGCGCAGGATGTCGTTGGTCGCGAGCGCGATGTGCTGACAGCCGGGCGAGGAGTAGAACTCGAGGTACTCGTCGATCTGCGACTTCTTCTTCGCCACCGCGGGCTCGTTGAGGGGGAACTTGACCCGGTGGTTGCCGTTGGCGACGACCTTCGACATCAGGGCGGAGTAGTCGGTCGCGATGTCGTCGCCGATGAACTCCGCCATGTTCACGAAGTTCATGACCTTGTTGTAGAAGGCCACCCACTCGTCCATCCGGCCGAGCTCGACGTTACCGACGCAGTGGTCGATGGCCTGGAACAGCCGCTTCGGTGCGCCGTCGCGCCGGACGAACGTCGACGCCCGCGCGACGTAACCGGGCAGGTAAGGGCCCGAGTAGCGAGATCGGTCCACGAGCGTGTGTCGGGTCTCACCGTAGGTGGCGATCGCGGCCATCCGCACCGTGCCGTGCTCGTCGGACACGTCCCGGACCTCGTCGAGCACCGTCGCGCCCTGCGATCGGGCGTGCTCGATGCATTTGTCAACGTCGGGCACCTCGAGTGCGAGGTCGACGACGCCGTCGCCGTGCCGGCGGTGGTGGTCGAGCAGCGGGCTGTCTGGCGCCACACCGCCCATGAGGACGAAGCGCGCCGAGCCGCTCCTGAGGACGTACGCCTTGTGGTCGCGGTTTCCGGTCTCGGGCCCGGTGTAGGCGACCAGCTCCATGCCCAACGCCGACTGGTAGAAGTGGGCCGCCTGCGTGGCGTTCCCGACGACGAAGACCACCGCATCCATCGCGGTGACGGGGAACGGGTCCGTGCTCTGGTCGTACTCGACCAGGCCGACGAGCTGCTTGAGCTGCTCGAGGTCCAGATCGGCCTCGCGCTCCTCGGGCGTGAGCGTGGTCGGAGCATCCGTCGCGGTCATGCGGGCAATCTGCCTCCCGACCACGGATCGGGCAAGGGTCGACGCCAGTCATGGTCAGCCTGTACGATTTGGTTATTACTTCGCGTCAAGGGATGAGCAGATTGTCTAGTGTCGTCGACACTCTCGACAGCCGAATCCTCCATCTGTTCACCGCCGAGCCCAAGGTCGGCGTCCTGGAGGCGTCGCGACGACTCGGTGTCGCCCGCGGGACCGTCCAGGCCCGTCTGGACAGGTTGGCCACCTCCGGCGTGATCCGGTCGATGGCGCCCAGCCTCGACCCGGCAGCCATGGGCTACCGGGTCACGGCCTTCGCGACACTGGAGATCCGGCAGGGCGGGCGCGGGCCCGTCGCCGACCATCTGGCACGCATACCGGAGGTCATCGAGGTTCACACCATCACCGGGCCGGGCGACCTTCTCTGCCGCATCGTCGCCCGCGACAACGACGACCTCCAGCGGGTCATCGACGACCTGGTCAGCGACGACGACGTCGTGCGGACCTCGACGCTGATCGCCCTCTCGACGGTGGTGAGCCCGCGGGTCATGCCGCTCGTCGCCGCGGCCGCCGGAGAATCCGGAACCGACCCCCTTGCCGACCGCGGGGGTGCTGTGGGTTGAATGTACGGCGATGTCCAGCCACGCGTCCCCGAGGTCCGTCGTCGCCACCCTGCTGACGGCAGCGGCTGTGGGATTCGGTGGCGGTGCGTACGCCGGCAACTCCGGCGACGACGCCGGCGACGCGCCATCGACGGTGACGACGGCCACTCCCAGCCCGTCCGAGAGTGCGACACCGGCGAGCACGATCAGTCTGACCGCCGCCCAGTCCAGCGTCGCCGCCAGCGAGCGCATCGACATGACCGGCCGGCTCCAGCCGCCGGTCGCCGGAGTCGAGCTGACGGTCGAGCGCAGCCTGAACGGCAGCGACTGGGACACCTTCCCCGATGCGGACGACCCGGTGACCGTGACGACCGACGACAACGGTGAGTTCAGCACGTACGTGCAGACCGGTCGCAGCGGTGAGAACCAGTTCCGCGTCGTCGGTCAGGTCGGCGATGCGTTTCTCGAGTCCGAGCCGGTGGCCGTCACCATCAGCTGAGCGCCGCTCACCGCAGGCGTCGCGCCACCTCCGCCGCCGCAGCCACCACCCGTGGACCGGTGGCGGCCACGTCCAGCCCGGTCAGGGCGACCACGCCGACGCTCGCCTCGATGTTGGGAACGCCGGCAACAGCCGCCGCGACACCCTGTGCGCCCGGCTGCAACTCACCCTCGCTGACCAGGAACGACAGGTCGCCGGCCCGGCCGGCGAGGATTGCCCGACCGGCGGCGCCCCTGCGCAGGTCGTGGCGCGACCCGACGCGGTAGGCCACGTGGAAGTCGGTCCACGTCGGTTCGACGACCGCGACGGCCAGTGCCTCGCCGCCATCGGCCACGGTCAGGTGTGCGGTGGCGCCGACGTCCTCGGCCAGGGTGCGCAGCACCGGCATCGCGGCGTGTCGCAGCAGGGGGTGTACCCGACCGGCCAGCGCCAGTACGCCGAAGCCGAGGGAGAGCCGCCCGTTGTCGGCACGTCTGACGAACCCGTGCTGTTCCAGCGTGGTCGCCAGCCGGTAGACGACCGTTCGGTTCACGCCGAGCGAGATCGCGGCTTCGTTGACGGTCAGACCACCGGACGCCTCGGCGACCAGGGTCAGCAGGCGGATTCCCCGGTCGAGGGTCTGCGAGGTCTCGGCCGCCACGCACTGGATGCTATCCCCGCGATCATGACGATGACGCAGCCGTCACCAGCGACAAGGACGACATGATCACCGGATGGTGATCAGCGCTTGTGCTCGGCGACCTGCTTCTCGTAGGAGGTGCGGACCTCGTCCATGTCCAGCGCACGCACCTGTCCGATCAGGTCTTCGAGCACGGCGGGAGGTATGGCGCCGGGCTGGCTGAACACGGGGATCCCGTCCCGATAGATCACCAGCGTGGGGATCGACCTCACGCCGTACATTGCGGACAGCTCGCGCTGGTCCTCCGTGTCCACCTTGGCGAACGTGACGTCCGCGTGCTGCTCGGACGCCTTCTCGAACACGGGCGCGAACCGCACGCACGGACCGCACCAGCCTGCCCAGAAGTCGATGAGGACGATGCCGTCGACCACGGTCTCGTCGTGGTTCGTTCTTGTCATGGTCACTGTGGCCATGGATCAGGTTGCTCCTTGTGTCGGACCTTCGTTGAAGCCAACGCATCTCGATCCGTGGGGATTCCCGACCCAGCACCGTGCGGTATCGGTCACCCCCGCGATGAGGGGTCTCGGGTTCCTTGACCGGTACAGATACCGCGATTACTGTAGCGGTACAGAAGATGCTCACCAACATCGGGAGTTCGTCATGGACAGTCTTCTCATCGCCATGCTCATCTCTCAGGACGCCGTGTCACGCGACGTCAACAGTGCCCGCCCCGATGCGCCCGTCGTGCCTTACCTCGCCCCTGCTCGTCCGCGTACCCGTACCTTCCGTACCCGGGCGGCGCTTGCCGGCGTGCTCCAACGCGCCGCCGAGCTCGTCGCGCCGGCCGAGTGCAGTCCGGCAACCCGCTGACCGGTCTACCCTTCTTCGGGACGGGGGGCGGCGAAGTAGTGGCGAAGGCGACGTTGCAGACGGTTGCCGACCGGGTGGGCGTGAGCCGGATGACGGTGTCCAACGCCTTCTCCCGGCCGGACCAGCTGTCGTCCGCCCTACGCCGGCGGATCCTCGACGCGGCCGCGGACCTCGGGTACGTCGGGCCCGATCCCGCGGCCAGGGCCCTCGCGCGAGGGGCCACCGGCGCCGTCGGCGTCATGCTCACCGACTCACTGCGGTTCGCCTTCACCGACGAGGTCGCGACGAGCTTCCTCGCCGCGATCGCCGAGGAGCTTGCGCCCACCGGCCTCGCCCTGACGCTCCTCACCACCACGACCGGACAGGCCGGAGTGGTGCCCGCCCGTGACGTCGCCATGGACGGAGCGCTGGTGTACTCCTGCGAGGCCCGCTCACCAGCCATCGACTGGCTGATCCGTCGTCGGCTCCCGCTCGTGTTCGTGGACCAGACACCGGCTGCGGGCATCGCGAGCGTCAACGTCGAAGACCGGTCCGGCGCCCGGGCGGCAGCACAGCACCTGGTCGACCTCGGCCATCGGCGGGTCGGCATCCTGACGGCGGGCGCCGACGGCCCGTACGGCCTGGTCGCCGATCCGTTCGCGAGCCGGGCCGCGTATGCGCCGAGGCAGCGCATGCTCGGCTGGCACGACGCGCTCGATCGAGCCGGAATCCGTCCGAACGTGGTCCGTCAGCCGCCGTACTCCGACCGGGTCGGCGAGAGCGCCCGGCTGCTGCTGGACACCGCCGAACCGCCGACGGCCGTGCTCTGCTTCTCCGACGCGATCGCGTACGGGGTCGTCCGCACCGCCGAGGACCTCGGGCTGCGCGTGCCCGCGGACGTGTCCGTCGTCGGCTTCGACGACAATCCTCTCGCCGGCCGGATGCGCCCGGCCCTGACCACGGTGCGGCAGGACGTCGCCGCGAAGGGGCGTGCCGCCGCAGCCGCGCTGACCATGGCTATCGAGCGCGACCGGACCGGGGCGCCGGGTCGGGCACGACATGTCCGGCTGCCTACCGAACTGGTTCTGCGCGACAGCACGGCCTCGCCGCCGGCCCGAGTGCGATGACTGGCCGGGCGGCGCGGTCAGCGCGCGTCCGGAACCACGGGCTGCGCCGGTCGCGTTCCGGGCGCACGGACCCGGCCGGCGGCCCAGGCGCCGAACAGCGCCAGAGCGGCCATCACGGCCAGGATCGTCGCGAAGACGGCCGGGCTGGTCTGGCCGTCTGGCTCGTGCGCCGTTCCGAAGATCACGCCGGCCAGGCCGATGAACGTGATCGAGAACAACGCGTCCGACAGTTGCAGCGAGGCCGAGTTGGCGCCGTGGTCCTCCACCGGCGAGAGTTCGAAGAGCAGGACGCCGACACTCGCCATGGCCATACCCATACCCAAGGCACCGACCACCCAGGCGAGACCGGCGACGAGCACGGGCACTCCCGGAACGAGGACGAGGCCCAAACCCGCGATCCCGATGGAGACGAGCACCGCCCCACGCCGGACCAGACGCTGCCGGGGAACGGCCAGGCCGGGCCGGCCTTGGTACCACGAGCCGGTCGCCCAGCCGAGTGCACCGCCGGCAAGCGCCAGCCCGGCCAGCGACGTCGACAGGCCGCGCTCGTCGACAAGCATCAGCGGCAGGAACGCCTCCGCACCGAAGAACGCCCCGGCCAGCACGCCGCGCATCGCGACCACTGTGGGCAGCCCGCGCCGGAAGACCAGGGTGCCGGCCGGCAGCAGCCGCGGCAGGCTCGGTATCAGCAGCGCGAGCGCGACCACGATGAGACCCGACGCGACCAGGTCGGCGCGCATGCCGGCCACCTGGAGCAGGCCCATACCGACCGACGCCGCCAACGCCAGCCGCAGCCGCCCGGGTCGGATCGACGGGCCGGCCGGAGGTGGACCGTCGTAGGCGGTCGCCGACGGAAGTGCGATCACCACCGGGATGACCGCCAGCGGCGCGATACCCAGGAAGACCAGCCGCCAGCTCACATGGTCGGCCAGGGTGCCGGCGACGAGCGGCCCGACGATCGATGGCACCACCCATGCCCCGGACAGGGCCGCGAACATACGCGGCCGCAGGACTTGGTCGTACGCCCGCCCCACCAGCACGTAGATGGCGACGATGACGATCCCGCTGCCCATGCCCTGAATGGCGCGCCCCGCGACGAACGGCCACATCGACTGGGCGGTACCAGCCAGCACAAGGCCGGCGGCGAACAGCGCGGTGCCACCAAGCAGCGGCAGCCGGGGGCCACTGCGGTCGCAGACCTCGCCGGCCAGGACCATGCCGAACAGGCTGGTCGTGAAGAAGGCAGAGAAGGCGAGCGCGTACAGCGGCATGCCGTTCAGGGCCGGGACCGCCTTGGGCATCGCCGTCGCGACGGCCATCGCCTCGAACGCGATGAAGACCACGGTGACGACGATGCCGATCGTCAACCGCCTGTGCTGCGTGCCCAGGATGCCGGTCGCTTCGACCTCGACATCCTGTTCTACCGGCATCACTGAACCCTACCGACGCTGCTTGCAGATTGTTCCGTCGTGTGGTCAACCCATGGACAGGTATCCGGCTTCCGTACACTCGGGGACGTGAGTACGCACCTGAGCCCGGGAACGCAGACCGTCGAGGACACGCGCACCCGGCCGACCACCGACGACGGCGACCACGAGCGGTTCTCACACTACGTGCCCAAGGACAAGCTCACCGACGCGATGGTCAACGGCACCCCGGTGATCGCCCTGTGCGGCAAGGTGTGGGTACCCAGCCGCGACCCGCAGCGCTTCCCGGTCTGCCCCGAGTGCAAGGAGATCTGGGAGAGCCTTCGCAAGGGCGGCGACGACCCAGAATGACCGTCGACCAGGTCGTCGGACCGGCTCAGTTGAGCGACGGGTCGGCCGGGAAGGTCGCCATCAGGGCCAACGGCCCGTCCTGACGCCGCAGGACCGCCTGCCAGAGCAGCGACGCGTCGTCACGGAAGGCATCCTCGGTCTCGGCGTCGACGACGTACCACGACCCCTCGGCGATCTCGCTCTCGAGTTGGTCGGGCGACCACCCGGCGTAACCGGCGAACACGCGCATCGCGACCACTGCCGGCTGGACCACCTCGGGAGGTGCGTCGAGGTCGACGACGCCGAGTCGGCCGCTGACGCGGCGCACGCCGAGCGGCTCGCTGCCGTCGGCGAGCGCCACCAGGCCGAGTGCGCTGTCGAGGCTGACCGGTCCACCCTGGAACACGACACCGGGCTCGGTGACCACCGCCTGCCAGCTCGGCAGGATGTCGGTGACCGGCACCTCGGTGGGCCGGTTGACGACGACACCGAGAGCGCCGTCGTCGTCGTGAGACAGCATGAGGATCACGGCGCGGTCGAAGTTGGGGTCGCGCAGCGCCGGGGTCGCCACCAGCAGGCGTCCCGCGAGCGTCTGGGCACCGGTGTTCACCGGTGGCGCCTCCCTCCGTTCGAGTCCGAGGTGTCAGGGTCAATGCTGCCGCGTCCGGGGCCTTCGGCGGCAGTGTCGTGTCCAAGCCGTGTCCTGGACACCAGGACGCCGAGGGTGATACCCGCCAGGTCGGCGACGATGTCCACCGGGTCGCCGCTGCGGCCCGGCAGCAGAGCGTTCTGGATGACCTCGCTCACGACCGCCTGCACGACGGACACGGCTGCGAGCGGCCACAGCGGCAGGCCCATCCGCCGTCCGGCCAGCACCACCGCAGCGAACACGGCCGCGTGGACGGCCTTGTCGACGTGGGGCACGGCGAGGGATCCCACCGCCGTGCCCGGCGTGTAGAGGACGACCAGCTGCGCCAGGACCGCCAGGCCGAACAGCAGCCTCGCCGTCACGCGGCCGGGAAGAACGTCACCGGCCCGACGACGCGCAGTCCCACCGCGTCACCGATCACGACCCCCGGCGGCAGGCCCTGACACCGGGCGGCGACGGGTACCTGACCGCCGGGAGCGGACACCGAGACCCGCACAACGGCGTCGTGGCCGTAGAACACCGTGCCGGTGACCGTTCCGACGACACCGTTGGCCGGCTCGCCCAGCACGACCTGCTCGGGTCGTACCACGACCCGACCCGGCCCACGGACACCGGTGTCGTGAAGCTCCAACCTGCCCAGCGGGCTGTCGGCGCCGGTGGCCGTGGCCACCGCCTCGAGGACGACGGCATCGCCGACGAATGTCGCCACCCCGAGATCGGACGGTGCGGTGTACAACTCTCCCGGCGGCGCGGCCTGCGCGATCCGGCCCGCCGCCATGACGGCGACCAGGTCGGCCATCGACAGCGCCTCCTCCTGGTCGTGCGTGACGAGCACGGCGGTCGCACCCGCCGTCCGCAGTGCGGAGCGGACGTCCTCGCGGACCGAGGCGCGTAGCCCGGTGTCCAGGGCGCTGAACGGCTCGTCGAGCAGAACCAGCGCAGGGTCGGGGGCGAGCGCACGCGCCAGCGCCACGCGCTGCTGCTGGCCGCCGGACAGCTCGTACGGCATCCGGTTGCCGTACCCGACCAGCCCGACCAGCTCGAGCAGTTCCCCCACCCGAGCGGCCCGGTGGGCGCTTCGCGGCAGGCCGAACCCGACGTTGCCCGCCACGTCCAGGTGCGGGAACAGCGCGCCTTCCTGAGGTACCACGCCGACCCGCCGGCGTTCCGGTGGCAGGTGGACGCCACGATCGGCCACCACGGCGCCTCCCACCATGACCGTTCCGCCGTCGGCCACCTCGAACCCGGCCACCACCCGCAGCAGAGTGGTCTTGCCGCACCCCGAGGGCCCCAGCACCGCCGCCAGCGAGCCGGCCGGCACGTCGAGGTCGAGCCCGCGGAGCACGTGAATGCTGCCGAAGGACTTGTCCAACCCACTGACGACCAGTTCGCTCACGACCCACCTCCGTGGGCGTCCAGTGTGACCGACCGGCGCCGGTGTCCGAGCACGAAGGTCGGCAGCGCCGCCAGCAACACGAGCAGCGTCGCGTACGGGGCGGCGGCGGCGTACGCCGCCACCTCGGTCTCGGCCCACAGCTCGGTGGCGAGCGTCTCCAGCCCGGTGGGCCGCAACAACAACGTGGCCGGTAACTCCTTCATGCAGGTCAGGAAGACCAGCGCGGCACCGGCCGCCACCCCGGGTCCGGCGAGCGGCAGCGTGACGTCACGAAGCACGCGGCCCGGGCTGCGACCCAGCGAACGCGCGACCTCCTCCAGCACCGGGGGTGCCTGCGCCACCGATGCCCGCACGGCGCCGACGGCCGCAGGCAGGAAGAGCACGGCGTACGCGAGCACGAGCAATGGTGTGCGCTGATAGATCGGGTAGGCGTAGCGGACGCCGAAGAACACCAGCGACAACCCCACGACGATGCCGGGTAGGGCATGGCCGGCATACGACGCCTGCTCGAGAGCCCGGACCCGCCGCGACCGGTATCGGGCCGCCAGGACGCCGACGGGAACGGCGAGCACCGTGGTGAGCAACGCACCGAGAGCCGACACCGCGATCGTCGACACGGCCGCACCGCCGAGCGCGGCGAGGTCGAGTTCGTCGGTGCGGCCCTGGGCCAGCCAGTAGGTCAGGCTGCCCAGGGGAAAGGCCAACGCCAGTCCGGCCACGACGGCGGCGAAGCCGAGGCCGGCCGCGGTGCCGAGCCGGCCGAGAGCGACCACGCGGGGCTGCCGGGGGGCCCCCGAGCCGATCCTCGCCTGGCTGGCCCTGCCCCGGCTTCGACCCTCGGCCCAGACGATCGCCGACGTGATGGCCACGAGCACGAGGCCGAGCGCGGCGGCAGCCGTAGCGTCGAAGCTCGACCGGTACGAGGTGTAGATCACCCGCGTGAACACGTCGTAACGCAGGATCGCGACGGCGCCGAAGTCGGACAGGACGTACAACGCCACCAACAGCGCACCCACGGCGGCACCCGGGCGCACCTGGCGCAGCGTCACCGACACGAACGTGGCCAGCCGCCCCCGGCCCAGTGACCGAGCCACCTCCTCGAGAGCCGGGTCCGAGCGGAGCAGCATCGCCGCGACCGGCAGCAGGACGTACGGGTAGCAGCACAGCGTCAGTACGAGAACGGATCCCACGAAGGGAGGGATCGCCGGGAACGCTGCCAGCCAGGTGTAGGCGGCGACGTAGGAGGGCACGGCCAGCGGCAGGGCGGCGGCGACCGCCCATGCCGCGCGCCCGGGAAGCCTCGTCCGGGTGGTGAGCCACGCCAGCGCGATGCCGATCACCAGGCAGGCCGCGGTCACCGTCACCGCGAGCCCGAGGCTGCGGACAGTGAGACGCAACGTCCGCTCCCGCCACAGCGTCTCCACCAGCTCGCCGAGCCCGCCGTCCAGCGAACGCGCCACCAGGTATGCCAGCGGCAGCAGCGCAACCCCCCCAGCGACCAGCGCGGGGACCACGAGCACCGCCGGCGGGCGCCGGCTGCGCCCCCGGCTCGAGACGCTGCCGGGCTCCTGGACGAGGGTCGGAACGGCCATCAGGTCAGCCCGGCCTCCTCGATCATCTGCAGGGTCTCCTCCAGGGTGTCCAGGTCGGACAGATCGATGTCGGGAATCTGCAGTGAGTCCAGAGGTGGCAGGCTCTCGGCAATCGGGAC
>DASRTE010000198.1:0-2930 GCA_035656095.1 Jiangellaceae bacterium | reverse complement strand
GCCCGTGTCACTCGGCATGCTGGGCCGTGACGGCACGAACACGGTGGCGTTCCGGCTGCCACCGACCATCAGCGAGCTGGCGATCACCGTCGCGCCGACCAGTGGCGACAGCACTCCCAACGGGGAGTTCCAGGCGTCCGGAAGCGTCCTCCGCTAGGACAGGGCGAGGTGCGTGGCGCGGCTCGGCCTCCGGTAGGCTGCCCGCCCGCATGCGGGCCGTCCAGATCGTCGACCTGACCGGGCCGGAGAGCGCGCTCCGCGTTGTCGACCTGCCTGAGCCCGAGCCGTCGCACCCCCTGACCCCGGGCAGCGGCGTGCTCGTCGAGGTGCACGCTGCCGGCGTGTCGTTCCCCGAGCTGCTTCAGACGCGGGGTCAGTATCAGGTCAAGCCGGAGCTGCCGTTCGTGCCCGGCAGCGAGGTGGCCGGCGTCGTGATGAGCGCTCCCGAGCACGCCTCGGTGCGGCCCGGCGACCGCGTGGCTGCGTTCTCGTTCCTCGGTGCCTGGGCCGAGACGGTCGTCGCCCCTGAACCGATGGTGTTCAAGCTCCCAGCTCAGCTGGACTTCGCGCAGGGCGCCGGCTTGATCCTCAACTACCACACCGCGTACTTCAGCCTGAAGCTTCGGGGCCGGCTGGCCGAGGGTGAGACGGTGCTCGTACACGGCGCTGCTGGCGGCGTCGGTACGGCTGCGATCCAGGTCGCGAGGGGGCTCGGCGCCCAGACGATCGGCGTCGTGTCGTCCGACGAGAAGGCCGAAGTTGCGCGTGCCGCTGGCGCCGACGAGGTCATCCGTTCCGATGGTCCCTGGAAGGACGAGGCCAAGGCGCTCTCCGATGGCGGCGTCGATGTCGTGCTCGACCCGGTGGGCGGCGACCGCTTCACCGACAGCATCCGTTCGCTGCGCGAGGGCGGGCGCGTCCTGGTCGTCGGCTTCACCGGCGGCGCGATCCCCGAGGTCAGGGTGAACCGGCTGCTGCTGAACAACACCGAGGTGGTGGGCGCGGGCTGGGGCGCGTACGTCATGGGCAAGCCGGGCGCCTGGCGCGAGATCGGCGCCGCGGTGAGCGGGCTGGTCGACGCGGGCCAGGTCCGCCCGATGGTCGGTGCGCACTTCCCGCTCGAGCAGGCCGGCAAGGCCCTCAGGCTCCTTGACGAGCGGGCCGCGCTCGGCAAGGTCGTGCTCGACGTCCGTTGACCACCGCCGGTGGCCGTCAGGCCGGGGCTCGACGTGCCGCCGCTTCAACCGCTTCGAGGACGCGGAGGGCGTTGGCGCCAAGGATCCCCTCCACCTCTCTGTCGTCGAAGCCGCCGCCGAGCAGGCCGGCTGTCAGCTTCGGCAGGTCGGCCTCGCCTTCGAATCCGGCCATGACGCCGGGCACACCATTCATGTCCGTGCCCACGGCGAGGTGCTCAGGACCAACGATCTCCGCGATGTGTCGGGCGTGAGCCACCAAGTCGCCGATGCTGCGGACGCCGAAGCGACGGGCTCGGTAGGGCCAGAGCCCGACCACGCCGCCGGTCGATGCGATCGCCCGCAACTCGTCGTCGGCCAGGTAGCGGGCGAAGTCCTGCAGGGTGCGAGCGCCGGTGTGCGACGACACCACGGGAGCGGTCACGACGTCGACGACGCCCCGCAGGGTGGCCCGGTCGGCGTGTGCGACGTCGACCAGCACGCCGAGCTGGTTCATGCGTTCGACGACCCGCACCCCGGTTGGGCTGAGGCCCGGAGACGCGCGGCGTCGAACGGGCAACGGCCCGGCGTACCGCTGCCACGGCAGGCACGTCGTACCGAGCGCGTTGTCACCCAGATGCACCAGCACGATCACCCGGACGCCGCGCTCGTGCCACGCGTCGATGCGATCGACGTCACGGCCCACGGCGTCGGCGCCTTCGATGCCGAGCACAACGGCAGGCACGCGCTGCGCTCGGGCTACCAGCAGATCCTCGACCGACTGGGCGACGAGAGCCCCGGCATCGACGGCTTGCCGCTCGATCAGGGCCAGCTGTGCCTCGACCGCATCCCAGGGGCTCCGGCCGACGTACCAGCGGGTGACGATCGGATCGCCCACGGCCTTGGCGACGACAGCATCGACCCCCGCCCTCCGCAGCACATCGAAACCGACCTCCGCCGGGGCACGAATGGTGACGCCGCGCCAGACGGTGCGGAACGGTTGCGGCACGAACCCGGGGCCGTGGGTGTGCAGATCGAGCACGAAGGACCGGCGATGGAGTCGTTCCGCGTCGACAACCGACTGGGCCACCGTCGTCACGCCTCGAAGACGATGGTCCGTTCGGTTACCGGGGCACCGGATGCGGCCCCGCTGTGGGGCAGCTCATCGCGCTCGGCGTGGCGCAGCAGATGCCGGATCGCATTGCCGAACAGGTCGAGCTCGGTCGACGCGTAGTGCTCGCCTCCGAGGCTGCGTATCCGCTCGGTCTGCCGGGCCAGGGCGTGTGCGTCCTGCCGAAGGATCCGCTTGCCTCGCTGCAACACGACGGGCCGCACCATGGCCGCCGGCAGGCGGCTCTGGAACCGGACGACGAACCAGGCGCGGGTTCGGAACGGCGACAGCGGAAGATGGACGATCGTGTTGACGATTCGGAACCAGCCTGCGACCGCATACTCGATCTGCGCGATTGACGGGAGGAAGAAGCGGTCCCAATGGTCGAACGTACGGCCTGAGTCCTCGCGAAGGCGGATCGGTCCCATGCCCGCCGGCTCACCGAAGTACTGCACGTCGACACCGTCGGCGACCGGGCGGCGCACTGCGGTGATGGGGCGGGGCTTGCCGCCGCGGAAGAGCCCCCGATGGAGGAAGGCCGTGTGCGGAACGTCGAGCGCATTCTCCAGCGCGGCGTGCAAGGTGCACTCGAGGTCACACCGAAGGATCACCTCACCGGCACCGGGGCCCTCGACCGCGGGCAAGGC
>DASRTE010000197.1:0-32594 GCA_035656095.1 Jiangellaceae bacterium | reverse complement strand
CGGACGAAGGCGCCGAACGGCACCAGCTTGGTCACCCGGCCCGGGATCAGCTCGCCGATCTGGTGGGAGCGGGCGAACTGGCGCCACGGGTCCTCCTGGGTCGCCTTGAGCGACAGCGAGACCCGCTCGCGCTCCAGGTCGACGTCCAGGACCTCGACCTCGACCTCCTGACCGACCTCGACCACCTCGGAGGGGTGGTCGATGTGCTTCCAGGACAGCTCGGACACGTGCACGAGTCCGTCGACGCCGCCCAGGTCGACGAACGCGCCGAAGTTGACGATGGAGGAGACGACGCCCTTGCGGATCTGACCCTTCTGCAGGGTCTGGAGGAATGTGGAGCGGACCTCGGACTGGGTCTGCTCGAGCCACGCGCGACGCGACAGGACGACGTTGTTTCGGTTCTTGTCCAGCTCGATGATCTTGGCTTCGATCTCCTTGCCGACATACGGCTGCAGGTCGCGGACGCGTCGCATCTCGACCAGCGACGCGGGTAGGAAGCCGCGCAGCCCGATGTCGAGGATGAGACCGCCCTTGACCACCTCGATGACGGTGCCGCTGACGACGCCGTCGGCCTCCCGGATCTCCTCGATCTTGCCCCAGGCGCGCTCGTACTGGGCGCGCTTCTTGGACAGGATCAGCCGGCCTTCCTTGTCCTCCTTCTGGAGGACAAGGGCCTCGACGTGGTCGCCGACGGAGACCACCTCGGCGGGATCGACGTCGTGCTTGATCGACAGCTCGCGCGACGGGATGACGCCCTCGGTCTTGTAGCCGATGTCGAGCAGGACCTCGTCCCGGTCGACCTTGACGATGACACCGGACACGATGTCGCCGTCGTTGAAGTACTTGATGGTCTCGTCGATCGCCGCGAGGAAGTCTTCCTCCGACCCGATGTCGTTGACGGCGACCTGAGGGGTCGCGGGGGTCGTGGGCGCCTCGATGCTGCTCGTCATGTGGTAGGGGGCTCCGGTCGGACAGATGACTGTGATGTGGCGCGCCACGGGCCCTGTGATCGCCGTGCCGTGGGACCCGGACACCGTGATGGCATCAAGTACCAATGAACCGACATGAGACGAGCGCAAGCCTGCTCGGTCCGAGGTCGCGCAGGCCCACAGCGCACCGCAGAGGTTACCCGCCGCAACGGATCACGGTCAATCGGCGCGATCCGCCGCCGGTGTCACGGAATGGTGGTCACCGGTGTCACGGAACGGTATCACCGCCGCTGCCTCGCGTCTGCCACATCACGCGGCGGCTACGGCGACTGGCGCTCCGAGTCGAAGTCGAGGATGGGCGGCTTCTCGTCGACGACGGTGTCGTCGGCGTCGTCCACATCGTCGTGCTGTGACCTATCCGCGGCGCGGCGGGGGGTGTACGGCGCGCGCAGCAGGACGATGCCGGCGATCAGCCCGATCACGCCGAGGATGCCCAGCACTAGCGGCAGCACGGTGCCGACGAGATTGAGCTGGCTGGCCAGCGGGCGATACTCGTCGACCCTGGCCTGCACCTGCTCGTCGGTGTAGCCGATGGTGCCGCTCGTGATCGTCGCGATCTCGTCGCCCTGGTAGACCAGGACGGTGTCCTGCTCCTCCTGGCCCCTGATGATGACGCCGGTCTCCGGCTCGACCCACAGGGTGCGGGTGTTCGCGTACGTCCGGTCGGCCTCGACCGCAGGCTCGTCCGAGCCGGCGAGGCTGCCCGGCACCTCGAGCTGGCTGACCACCGTCGGCTCGATGGTCTGGACGAAGCGGTAGACGGTCATGCCGTCGATCTCGTCCTCCCCATCGAACACGGCCGGCGTCGCCTCGCGCAGCGCGATGTCCCAGAACTCGTAGTCGCGCTGCTCGGTGCCGAACGGGAACTTGAGGATCTGTCCCTCGTGGTCGATCGGGTCGCCGTCGATGGACTGGCCGTACCCCTCCACTCCGGCGCCGGTACGGCGGTCGAATGCCACGATCGAGCGTGTCGCCGTCAACGTGTCGCCGTCGGCGTTCGTCGTGTCGACCACGGTCTCCCAGACGGCGACGTCATCGGTGCTGGTGCCCTCGGGAAGATCCTCCACAACCGACACCGTGCCCCGAGTCGAGGTGACGTCGGTGACGACCTCGGGATCCTCTCCGGCCAACAGGGCCGGGATGGAGAAGACCGTGACATCCGTTCCGGTCGACACCGTCGTGCTCGCCTGGTCCTGCGGCGCGACGGCCAGGCGCGGGTAGGCGTACCACCGCAGCAGAGGTGCCAGCACGAGGAAGAGCGCCCCGACGACGAGGAGGACGAGGCCGACGTTTCGGCGCATGGCAACCTTCCCTGACACCCGACAAACTCGACGTGACGGCGCCGCAACCTAGCGCATCGCCGCTACTCACGCGTAGTGGTCGAAACTACTCCGTGACCATTGCCGGTCAGTTGCTGCCGTAGGCCAGATCCTCGGCGGCGAGTTGCCCACGCTCCTGCGCGACCTCCTGCGGGGTCGGTCCGCTCGCCACGTTGACGACCGTGACGGCTGCGGCGACCGCGAGTGCGGCGCCGAGCACAGCGGCGACCACCCCGGCAAGAACGGTACTCATCTGACCCGCCTACTCCTCGTGCTCGCGCCCATCAGGCTTGCACGGACTTTATCAGGCTGCCTTGGCCTTTCCGCGTGAGCTTGGCGACAACCAGCCACGCAGCGGAACCGGCGGCAATCGCCAGAGCGATCAGGTGCGCTGCCAGCACTGGCGTCCGTGGTGGCACGGCCGGCCAGTGCGCCGGGTCTCCGCGCAGGCGGTAGAGCTCGAGGTCACCTCCCTGGATGACGGGATCGAGATCGTCCACCATCGCGGTGAGAATGGTTCCCGGCGTGCCGTGCTGGATGGCGACCCAGCCCACCCCGAGCTGAAGCAGGCGCGCTGTCGGCTCGGGCGTGCGGAGAGCCCGCGCCACGGCCGACGCCCGAGGGTCCTCCCCGGCCAGCCGCCGGCTGCCGACGGTCAGCGTGTCCGGGACGACGGTCTCGACGCCCACGTAACGCGGCAGCGGGTCGAGGACGGTTCGGCGGTCGTTCCAGTCGAACGATCGATACGGCTGATATGGCAGCACGACGAGCGCACCGTGGTCGGGTTCGCGGTGGAGCGCCGCGCGTACGTCGGTCCAGCTCGGGGGGTAGTGGACCGGCGACAGCCGTCCCGCGACTCCCCACGCGAGGTCGGGCAGTGCGGCCAGCGGAAGCACGGCCACGACGCCGGTCACCACGGTGGCGGACACGCGTCCCGCGCTCCAGCGGGACACCGAGGCCGCCAGCCGGGCCGCGCCCAGGGCGGCCGTGGGGGCGAGCGCGAGCGAGTACCACGCGAGGAACTTCGGTCCGTCGCGCAGCAGGCCGGCGCCGGGGAGACGTTCCACTGCCCACGCGAGCCCGTCCCCGAACGCACCGGCCAGGCTCAACACGATGCCCATCACGGCAAGGACGGCCAGCGCGAGCGCTGCCGACCGCCCCAGGTTCGGACGTAGTCGTGAGATCCCGCCCAGCGCGAGACTCACCCATGCGACGGTGACGATCGCTGCCGTCCAGAGAGAGCGGCTTTCCGGTACGACCTCGGAGTTCCAGATGCCGCCCAGCGTGAGCACGCTGCCGACCAGACCGAGCGGAGAGTCCGGGTGGGCCGCGAAGGCTTCCACGGCACGTGGATCCGACGTCAGCGACGCGGGCGTCAGCACGGCGGACACGAGCCACGGCAACTGCAGCACGACACAGCCGGCCGCGGCCGACGCCGCGGGCCACCGGTACGGACCGGGCAACGCCGCCAAGACAACGAGAACGCCGGCGGCCAGTACCCCACCCGTGGGCGTCACCGACGCCAGCGCAGCCAGCACCAACGCCGCCGGCAGCGCCGCTCGCTCGCCGCTCCGCACGGCCAGCCCAGCACGCAGTAGCCATGGCAGCACGGCGTACGCCACCAGCAGGCCCCAATGCCCGATCACCAGCCGCTCAGCGACATAGGCATTCCACACGTACGCCGCAGCGGCCACG
The DNA here is from genome assembly GCA_035656095.1 of Jiangellaceae bacterium. GTDB lineage: Bacteria > Actinomycetota > Actinomycetes > Jiangellales > Jiangellaceae > DASRTE01. The sequence continues at coordinate 28,591 of DASRTE010000197.1, read as the reverse complement.
GCGCGCACGGATGTCGAGGCCCGTGGAAGCAGCATCGCCGCTCCGAGTGCTCCGCCGGCGAGAGTCCCGACCAGCACGATCCGGTAGAACAGCTCGCCCGGAACCACATGAGTCAGCACGGCCACCACGGCGTCCAGCGGAACTGCCCGGGGCAACGCGCTGCCCAGTCCCAACGCATCCGGAACGAGCTCCTGCCGTGGCACTGTGACCATGTCGTAGGAGAGCAGGAAACCCGGCCGAGCCAGCGGCGCCAGGACGAGCGCCGCAAGGCCGGCGCACCACGCCAGCAGCGACCACGGGTAGCGCTGCCCGACCGGCGGGAACGAAGGCGTATCAGCCACACTGGCCTCCCATCCCGTAGACGGTCGACGCCGAGGCGACAGTGAAGCAGAACCGGCGCACGCAGCTGACGGCTCAGGTCGCGACGGCGGGGGGTCTCGCAGCAGCCACGAGCATCGCCAACGTGATCGCGTACGCGCTGACGGTGGTCGCCGCCCGGCTCCTCGAGCCTACGGAGTTCGGGGCCTTCGGCGCCGTAATGGCGCTGATCATCGCCGGCGGCGTGCCCGCACTCGCGGTTCAGGCCACCGTCGCGCGGTCCAGGGCCCGCCGTGAGCCCGTGGCGTCGGCCGTACGGTCGGGATTGGCCCTCGCGCTCGCCACGGGCCTGGGTCTGGGGTTGCTGGCCCCGCCGGTCGCCGCATTCCTCCAGCTACCGTCGGTGGTACCTGTCCTCGCCGCCGCGGTCGCCGTGGCCGTTGTGACCGCCACGGCACCTGCCGTGGGCTTGGTCCAGGGTGCAGAGCGCTTCACGGCCCTCGGCGTGCTCGTCGCGGGGCAGGCCGCACTCCGGGTCGGGGGTGGCCTGGCCGGGATGGCTGTCCGGCCGACGGCTTCTGGAGCGCTGATCGGTGTCGCGGCCGGGCTGACCGTCGCCACGGCAGGCGCCTGGCTCATCGCGCGGCCGCCGTTGGGTCCGGGGACGCGCGCCACGTTCGCAGCCAGCCTCCGCGCCACCTTCCTCGCCGGTGCTCTCCTGCTCGGCCTCGTCGTCGTGACCAACGCCGACGTTGTCCTTGCCCGACACGTGCTGTCCGCACGTGACAGCGGCTTCTACGTCGCCGGCTCCGTGTTCACCAAGATCGCCTTCTGGTTGCCCCAGTTCGTGCCGCTCGTAGCGTTTCCCGCGCTCACCGACCCGAAACGACGCCGCGGGGCGTTCCGCCTGGGCCTGCTCGCCGTCGCGGGCTGTGGCGCGGCCCTGGTGGCGGGGACGGCCGTACTGGCCGGGCCGGCCGTCTCCATCGTGGCCGGCTCGCGTTACGCCGACCTCGCTCCCTGGATCCCGGCGTTCACCGCTCTCGGCGCGCTGTTCGCGGTCGCACAGCTGCTCGTCTACGCCCACCTGGCCAGCGGGGACCTGCCGACCACAGCGGTGGTGTGGGGGGTGTTGCTGGCCTACGTGGTCGTCGTCGAGATCACCGCCACGAGCCTGGGTGGCGTCCTCGGCCCGGCTCTGTCCGCGGCCGGGTTGCTCGTCCTGTGGGGTCTGGCCCGGGAGCGGGTCATCTCGCGACGTCGGAGCCGGTCGCGAGACGGTCCGGCAGTGCCATGACAGGCCCTGAGCTGGGGCGCGCCGTCGAAACGCGGAGCGAACGCTGCCGAGCCGGCCCGGTCCCGTACGGTGCCGGTCCGTGCGTCCGTCGTCACGCCTGCCCCGGATGAACGGCATCTCCCACGGTCCGCCGCAACACGAGCAACAGATTCCAGGTGGCCACCTCGCGCAGGCCGGGCAGTCGGACGATTGCCCGACACCACTCCGGCAAGTAGCGGGGCCGGGCGTCGACGAGTACGGCGTCGTGTCGACCCCGAGCCCACCGCAACCCGTCGCGCACCGACACTCTGAAGAGTGTCGATCCCACCATGTTCTTCGGCGTGTGTCCGGTCCGCCGTTCGTAGAGTCGGGCGGCCCGTTCAGCACCCAGGTAGTGCCACGGCGAGGTCTCGTGGCCGCCCCATGGCGAGAGCCAGTTCGTGTAGGCGCACACGACGATTCCTCCGGGGCGGGTGACCCTGACCAGTTCGTCGAGCAGCATCGTCGGCTGACGGACGTGCTCGAGGACGTTGCTGGCGAAGGCCACGTCGAGTGACGCATCGGCGAACGGCAACCGCTCACCCGAGCCGACGACGCAGAACGACGTCGCCGCAGACGCGGCGGCACTTCGCTCGTTCACATCGAGCGCAACGTACGTGGCACCGGCTTCGGTGAAGGCCTTGGCAAACTCTGGGCGGCCGGCGCCGACGTCGAGAACGAGTCGCCCGCCGACGCGGGTGTAGTTCGCGACGATCCGCACCGAGTCTGCCGCGAGCGTCGAGTAGAAACGCTCGGGATCTGCCTGCTCGACGCGGAACGCCGCGAGCAGTGCCATCGAGCGTCGTAGACCCCCGTGCTCAGCGCTGGTCACCGGCCGGATGCTAGTTGCACGGCGCACTACCGCAGACAACCGCCTGCGGATGGCAACGCATCGACCCGGTGGGACACCGACGGCGGATGCCGCGTAGCCTTACCGGCCAGCCCTTCCGGCCGAGCGAACCGCGGAGCACACCCGCCCATGAGTGCTGATACCGTGCGAGACCGCAGGCCACGCGTCCTGTTCCTCACCTGGCGCGACCGGAGCCACCCGGAGGGCGGTGGCTCGGAGATGTTCGTCGAGCGGTTGGCGCAGGCCATGAGCGACGCCGGATGGGAAGCCACGGTCCTGTGTGCCACGTACCCTGGGGGCGCGCGGGATAAGCAACTCGGCTCCGTGCGGCTCGTCCGGCGCGGCGGGCGCTACTCCGTCTATCTACGTGCCGCCATGCATGTGCTGCGCCGGCGCGACCGCTATGACGCCATCGTTGACGTCCAGAACGGCGTGCCGTTCTGGACACCATTGCTCACCAGTGCACCCGTGATCGTCCTGGTCCACCACGTGCACAAGGAGCAGTGGCCTGTGGTCTTCGGCCCAGCGCGAGCCCGCCTCGGGTGGTGGCTCGAGTCCCGCGTCGCACCCGTGGTCTACCGCGGCTCCCGATACGTCACCGTCTCCGAAGCGACACGGTCCGAGCTCGCCGGCCTCGGCGTCGATCCGGCACAGGTGCAGGTGATCTACGCGGGCAACGACCTCCCCGGCGAGCTCGATGTCGGCGGGGGCGAGGGCGGACACGAACAGCCGTCCGTGGTGATCCTCGGCCGGCTGGTCCCCCACAAGCGGGTGGAGTTCGCCATCGACACCCTCGCATCGTTGAGGGAGCGCTTCCCGACGCTGACACTCGACGTCGTCGGCTCGGGCTACTGGCAGGACGCCCTTCGCGCGCACGCACGACGGCTCGGCGTCGCCGGTGCCGTGCGGTTCCGGGGGTACGTCGGCGATGCCACCAAGCATCGCCTGCTCGCAGCGGCCTCGGTGAACCTGATGCCGTCGCTGAAGGAAGGGTGGGGCCTGGTTGTGGTGGAGGCTGCCGCGCAGGGGACGCCCACGGTGGCCTTCCGCGCCGCCGGGGGAACAGCCGAATCGGTGGTGCACGGCGAGACCGGCCTTCTCGCCGACGACCCGGCTCAGTTCACGGAGCACGTGGCGCTGCTGCTGGGCGATCCGGGCCTTCGCGACAGGATGGGTGCGGCGGCCCGCAGGCGCGCCCGTCAGTTCACATGGGCCGCGACCGGTGAGAAGTTCCGCGTCGTCGTCGAGTCGGCCGGGTCACCCGCTCCGGCCGGCGCAAGCGGACCGCCGGCAGTGCCGGCGACTGCTTCCGACGCCCGACGACCCTCCTGACGATTCCACTGCCCTCACTGCTCGTGCTGGGCAAAGGCGGCTGCCATGGCGGTGCAGCTCGTGGCGAGATCGTGCGCGGCGACAGCCGTGATGCGGTTGTCGACACCGACCTTCCGGCGGAGCGCCTCGTCGACCAGGAATCGCGTCAATGCCGTCCCGAGCGCCTCGGGGTTGTTGGCAGTGCGAACGTTCGGCGGTCGAACCGCCTCTGCGTTGGTGCCGCATACCGTCGTCACGATGGGAAGGCCCGTGGCCATCGCCTCCAGGTAGGCCAGCCCGTACTGCTCGCTCCACTTCCACGTCGCCCGCGGCGCGGTGACGAACACGGATCCTCGGCGCAGCGTGTCGGCGACGTCGGCCGTACCGCCGGGCGATACCAACTCGATGCCGCTGTACGGGTCGGCAGCGGCGCGACGGACCAGTGTCTCCATCGGACCAGTACCCATCACCAGCAGCCTTGCCTCCGGAACCGACCGGCGGACCAGCGCGAAGGCCCGGAGCACCGTGTCGATGCCCTTGTTCGCGGCCAGCGGCGAGGTGAAGACCGCCACCGGCGCGGTCACCGGAGACTCGGCAGGCCGGAACGTCGACGTGTCCACACCAGGCACGACGACTGAGATCCGTTCGTCGTCCACGCCGTGTTCGAGGAGGTGCTGGCGCGCCGCCTCGACCAGACAGATGAACATATCGGCGTCGAGCGCCCGCCGGAATGCCTGGCGATAGGGCGGCAGGTAGTACAGCGGCTGGCGGGCCAGGTTCTCCCAGGTGATCACCGCCTGGCGGAGCCCGTGCCGGCGTGCATAGGAGGCGGCCTGTCCGGTGACCAGAGAGCACAGCTCCAGCGACGCCACCCAGTCGAAGTTCGGCGTCACGGCGGACAGGCCGCGGATCCACGCCAGGGCCCCGGCCTCCACGAAATGCCGGATCGGGCGGACGTACCGGCTCGGATGCCATTCCACGTCGCCGCCGGGGCGCGTCGCCGCCAGAGCGGTCACGTGTGTCTCGGGCATCTGCGAGAGCCACCACAGCTCACGCCGCGGCCGCTGATCGGGGAGCGACACCCAGAGCAGCCGCCGGGTCATCCGGCCTCCGCGTCGGCCCTGGCCGATCGACTTGCGTGCCGACCCTGCCAGGCGCCGAGCGCGTACGCCCCTGCCTCGGCTGCCCGGAGGACGATCATGCCACCGGCATGCACAGGGTCGAGACCGAGCCGGCGGCGATGCTGCCAGAACGCTCGCACCGTGGCCCTGCCCTGCTCGGCGACCCGACCCGGATTCACGGCTGCGAAGGCCGGGATGCTTCGCCCGTAGTACATCCGCTTGGCGAGCACCGAGCGCAGGGTCAGGTGACCCTCGTCATGCTCGACCAGCACGGGAGCGAGCGCCCAGCGGACGCCTGCAGCCCGCAGCCGGTGCCGCAGGTCGGTGTCCTCGAGGCCGGCCATGGCCGGGTCGAAGCCCCCGATCCCGGTCAGGGTGCTCCGGCGCAGCAGTCGGGGGTTGTGAATCCACATCTGGTCCCGGTAGCACGAACGCTCCAGCGTCCGGCACGCGGTCCAGAAGCCGGTGCCCACCGTGCACTCCGGCAGCGCTACGGCATCGACATGTTCACGGCGCGCGGTGTCGAGCGCCTCGCGGACCGCTCCGGCGGGAAGAAGCATGTCCGAGTCGAGCCATAGAACCCACTCGCCACGTGCTTTCGCCGCTCCGAGGTTGCGTTGAGCCGAGCGTTCCGGACCTCCGCGAACGGCGACGTCGGCGCCGCGCCGAGCGATTTCCCACGTGCCGTCGGTGCTGTCGTTGTCGACCACGATCGTCTCGATTCGGACCTCCGACTTCTGCGCGCGTACCGAATCGAGGCACGCCTCGAGAGTGCGGGCCGAGTTACGGGTCGGAACCACGACGCTCACGAGCGGACCAGTGCCGGTCATGGGCGGGCAGTCTTTCACGGCCGTTCCACGTTCCGCCGGGCGTCCCCATCCGTACTGCCCGGTGAGGTAGGTGTGCCATGACGACCAGCAACAGCCCGGACATGGCGAGCAGATGGGCAGCCGGGGCGCCGGTGACGAGCTCCGGCGTCACGGTGGCGAGACTCCCACGGTTCACCAGCAGGTAGACCGCCGGCGCGGCAGCAACGAGAGTCGCGCCGCCGATAACGAGCGTGCGCCTGCCCACCGGCACGAGCGCATCCATGACGAGCGCCACCACGGCCATGCCGAGAAGCCACGGGCCGCCCACGAACCACGCTCCAGCGCCCAGCAGCGCCGACCAGACCAGCCGGGCCCGGACCGCATCTCGTTCCTGACGGGCTTCACCGTCGACTCCCCGATGGCCCGGGCGTGCGGCGAAGGGACCCGGCTTCCTACCACGGGCAAGCACGGCCAGACACCCGACCAGCGTGAGCATGCTCACCGCCAGGGCCACGTCGGCCCGACGCTGCGGTCCGTAGTGCAGTTCCACGACCGCATCGCCGGACAGATCCATCGGCCACGCGGTTGCGTACCCATTCAGCTCCGATGCAGGCCCGAGCTCGACGCCGTCGACACTCGCCGTCCAGGCCTGCCCGGCCGCCTCGGCCAGAACCAACATGAACGGCCCGTGGGCTCCACTGACCTCAACCGTGCGCGAGCGTGGCGACCAACTGGTCAGACGAACCTCGGGAAGAGAATCGACTCGCGGTGTCCGATCGTCGTCGCCATCGAGCAGATACAGGCGATCCAGCAGCCACGGCCCGGTGATCCGTAGCCGGCGCTCACCGGCGCCCAGCTGCAGGCGGCCGTCGCCGCAGGTGGCGAGGGTGAACGTACCGTCGTCGCCGATCGGCTCCGCGACAGCCGCCTCCAGCGGCGCATCGTCGAGGCTTCCGATCGGCACACACCGGCCGACGGCCTCATGGACAGGGTCGAGCTCCAACGACCAGGCGCCCACCTCGAGCTCGGTGATACCGACCAGCTCCTCGGCGGCCGGGTTCGACAGCTGGGTGATGGTCAGTGTCAGCTCTCGTGCAGCCGGTACGCCGAGCGGGATCGCCGTTTCCCCGGCGGACAGCGGATAGCGGCCCATCGATACTCCGTCGACGGTGATCTCAGCCTCGCTGATGTGGCTGCCATCTGCTGTCTGCCGTTGGCCGACGACGATCTCGCCGAGGGCTTGGCTGGGACCGGCGACATGGAGGGACGAACCGATCACCGGGGCACCTGGTAGCCATGCTGTGTCGTCGTCGCCGTCCACAGCCTGGGACCCGCGCACGGTGATCAGGTCGAATGCCGTCGACGACGCTCTGGCCACGACCTGCGGATCGCCGCCGAGCAGGACGTCGAGCGCCTGGCCGTCTTCGGATCCGACCAGCCTGCCGCGTCCCTCGAGGATGAAGTCCCGGTCATCGGGCAGCACCACATCGCGGTCGAGGGTGCGCTCTTCGTCGGGCGTGGCGCCTTCGATGCCGACCTGTCGCGACAAGAGAACGTCCAGCGGTGCCGCCGCGAGCGCGGCGCGACCTTCATCGTCCAGTTCTCCGGCCAGATTCGTCAACGTGAGCGGCAGCCTGGCGACCCGGCGGGAGCCGACGCCCTCGACCTCGATCTCCGATATGCCCAGAAGGTTGTCGCCGTCACCTCGATCGTCGACGACGGAGACAGCCAGTCGGTCCGTGACGACACCTGCGAAATCTGCGACAGCAACGCCGTCGGGGCCGACTGCCACCAGCTGACCTCGTTCGCCCGCCATGATCCGGACCCAGGCGACCTCCCGCGGACCCAGGCGCGCTATCCGCACGCCGACCTCGTCGACGGCGCGCATCTCCGTCAGCTCGATGTCGAGCCTGGCGCCGAGGCCCCCACCCGGGTCGCCGAACTGCCAGGCGGTGTCCACATCGCCGTCCAGCACCAGTTCGGGAGCCGACCAGGGAAGCAGTCCGGTCCTCGGACCACCGTGGCTCGCGGTGACCTTCGCGCCCTCTACCACAAGCACCGTCTGGTCATCCGCGCCGCCGAGCGCGAACGAGGTGGACGCAGGCTCGCCCGCGGGCAGCAACGGGCCGTGCGCAGAGGTGAGCCGGTTCTGCTGCCAGTCCAGTCTGCGATTCGTGTCGGTCATGACCAGCCGTCCCCCGCCCTCGATCGCGGCCTTCAGCCCTCGCGCGTCCAGGTCGGCGAGATATCTGAACGGCACGAAGCCGTCGAGCAGCCCGACCTGCGCTGCCGGCGAGACCGCAAAACCGTCTCCCGCGATCAGGACCTGGTCCGATGCCGGCGCGGCCGACACCAGGTGCCCGCCGCGCACGATGTCGAACACCTGCAGCGGCGACAGTGAATCACCGGTGTTCTCGTCCGGGACTCCGTACATCGCGCCGGGCCGGACGCCGTCGCTGCCGCGAACCTGTGCGTCCACCTCCGCAGGCGGAGCACCGTGCCAGGGCAGCCAGTGCTGGTCACGACGAACGAGCAACTGCCCCACACCCAGGTACCTCGCGTACGTCCGCAGCGCCGCCGGTGGCGCAGTGCGCTCCTGCATCGTGGTATCGGCGGCGAGGAGGAGATTGGCCGCATGCGCGGACGCTGTCGGAAGGGTGTACCGAATCACCGAAGGTCGGTCGAGCAGTGCCTTGTCGAGATCGTCGGGGATGGGCTCGGTCCACGTGTAGTCAGCTTGGGACTGACCAGGCAGGAACCACACTCGTGAGCCGTCGTCGGCAGCGTCGAGGTCAGCGGCCGCAGCTCGCCAGTAGTCGGGAACGTCGTACTCGACGGTGAACAGCCGTCCCGCCAGGGCCGGGTGCACTGCAGCGATGGTGACCAGACCGACCAAGCCCAGGCCCGCCACGATGCGCCAGCGTGCCGTCGTACGGCGCATCATCAGCACGGAGCCCGCGGTCGCGAGCGCGAGTGCGGCGCCGAGGACGAGAACCGCACCCACCTTGTTCGTGGTCCGGAACGCTCCGACCACGGGGACATGCTCGAACAGCCAGCCGAGCGTACGACCCAGCGGCGAAGGGTGGTCCGGGGGATGCTGGCCCACCATGACCAATGCGGACGGCACGATGAGCAGGAGTGCCACGACGGCTGTCGTGCGCCGGACGAGGGCCAGCGCGGCGAGTGCCAGCGCTGGAAGAAGTCCGGTCAGCAGCACCAGCCACGGGGAGGTGAGGTATCCGGAGAAGCCCGGTTGCCATGGATCACCTGCCTCACCTCCGTACATCGGCCACAGACCGAGCCCGCGGAGTACCTCGGCTGCCGACGACGGCGCTGCGATGGCTTGCGGGGACTCGGAATTGGCCAGCACCACGGCACCGGTACCCATCGCGCCGAGCGCGGGCACCAACCAGTAGGCGGAGAGCCCGACCATCACGACCGCGGTCCGCGCCAACGTGACGACGATGTGCCGCCAGGGCACCCGCTCGGCCCGGGCGACCATGATCAGTGCGGGCACCACCAGGAGTTGCATCAGGGGAACCACACCGGCGTTGATGCCGGTCATCGCCGCGAACGCGAGACCGGCGATGACTGGATGACGCCAGGCACCCTGATGGCGCAGCCCGGCCAGAACCGCCAGGGCGAACCAGGGCATCAGCGCCCACGGAAGCAGGATCGCCAAGGTGGAGCCGGCAACGATGACGTACGGGTTCGCGACGTAGGCGATGGCCGCAACAACCCGTCCGGCACGCGTCGCCCGATCGCGGCTCACGGATCGGACGAACTGCCTGGCTCCGAGAGCTCCGACGACCAGAAGCGACACGCGAACAAGACGTGTCGTGACCTCCGCCGCAGCGCCGAGTGCATCCAGACCGGCCACGACGAACGCCACCGGTGCCAGGCCGACGTCGAAGCTCGCGGACCCCAGGAACGGGTTCTCCCGCCAGGCGGCCAGGTAGTCGACCGCCGACCGCCAGGGCGCGAGATAGACCTCGGGCTTGATGTCCGGGACGAACGACCCAGGGCTGGACAGCCACACGGCTGCGGCGACCAAGGCCGCGAAGACGGCGAGGGCGAACCACTCCCCACGCCCCCCAACCGACAGTGGCGCAGACAGTCCACGTGCCCGTCGGAACAGGCCGGCGGTCATCGCGCCGAATGGTCGCCCGATGGGGATACGCGGCTGTCATTGAAGTACACCCGCTTGACTGCGGTCGCCAGTCGAGGAAAGCGCGGGAGCGTGCGCCACGCGAACGCGAGCGCGGGCTCGTGCACCCGCAGGTGGGCGAACCGCCGCCAGGCCAGCGGCCATCCCGACGGTGGCCGCCAGGTCTTCGGACGACGCCAGGCGTACACCTTGACTCCGTCGCGCCAGCGCGCGTTGCCATCCTGATCGGCCGCCAGGTCGCAGATGAGCTCGTAACCGGCATGGCCACCGACGTAGTGACGCGTCGACCTGTCGACTTGTGGCCATGACGTGTCGTCGATCACGACGAGTGCCTCGTCCGCGAGCCAGGGTTCGGCGACGGCGAGCGCCAGCCACTGGGCGAGCCGCGTGTGGGCGCCGTCATAGAAGTAGACCCCCACCGGCCCGGGAACCGCGCCACGGGGAAGCAGCCGGAATGCGTCGCCGCGAAGGAATCGCACCCTCGAATCGACTCCCCAGGAGGCGAGCGTCCTCAGCACGATCTCGTGGCTCACGTCGGGATGCTGGTCGACGAACTCGCGGAAGCTCTCGATGGCCGCGAACCGTCCGTGGGCCTGGTCGAGCGTGGCCCCGACGAGCGACCGGCCCCGGTAGCTTCCGACCTCCAGATACCACTCGTTCTCGCCGAGGCAGCGGGCCGCGACGTTCAGCAGAGTGAGCGAGTGAGTGCTGGACATGCCCTCGACCTGCTCGATCACCCGGTCGAAGCGCGAATCCAGCGGCGCGGCGTAGAGGTCACCGCCGGGAAACTGGCCTTCCAGCTCCCGGCGGAAGCGCGCGATGTCCATCCAGCTGGCTCCTGTCCCGGCGACCGCGTCACCCTATCCTGCGCTCGGGTGTTAGCTCGGCGGGCTGTCCCGCCATTGCGCGGAGCCCACTTACGGTGTTGGTGCGGGACAGGCCGTGGGCGACGGGCTCGGCGAGGCTGACGGGGTCGGCGACGGCTCCGTGGTGGGGGTCGGTGTCGGCGCCGGTTCTGTCGGATCCGTCGGGGTCGTCGTCGGCGTGGGAGTGGGTTCCGGCGTCGGACACGCGGTCGGCGGGGGGGTCGGCGGCGTCGTGGCGGTCGGGCTCGGCGAAGGCGAGGACGACGGGGTCGGAGTGGGCGTCGACGTCGGCGTGGCCGCCGATGTCGGGGCGGCCGTCGGCGTGGTGGTCGGCGTCGGGGTCCAGGACGGCGTCGGCTTCGCGGTCGCGTCCTGGCTCGGGGTCTGCGAGGCGGTCGGGTCGCCCGGCTTCGCGTCGTCGGCCGGCACGGCCTTCCCCGAGTCGTACGCGTGGATCCAGCGGAGCACCTTGGCGACGTAGGAGGCCGAGTGGTTGTAACGGAGCAGGGCCCGCATCAGGCCGTCTGCGGTGGTCAGGTTCGCGTCGCCTGCGCACAGGTAGTAGCCGGCCGCGACCGTCGCGTCGAACACGTTGTTGGGGTCGGCCACGCCGTCGCCCGAACCGTCGGCGCCGAAACCGGCCCAGGTGCCCGGGATGAACTGCATCGGCCCGACGGCGCGGTCCCAGCGCGTATCGCCGTCCCAGCGGCCGCCGTCATGATCGGAGATGGCCGCAACCGGGCCTATCCCGTTCAGGACCGGGCCGAGGATCCGTGGCACCGCGTCGCCCGCCGCGGTGACCCGGCCGCCGTTCGCGTGTCCGGACTCGATCTTGCCGATGCCGGCCAGGATCTGCCACCGCAGCCCGCAGGACGGATCCTCTCGGGCCAGCCGGTCGGTAGCCAGCTGGTAGGCCTCGAGCACGGTGGCCGGGATGGACAGGTCGCCGATCGGCACCTGGTGAGCTGCCCCGACCACCTCGGGGTCGGTGATCGGCGCAGCCGTCGCGGCCGGCTGGTCCGAGTCGGGCACCACCGGCAGGTCGCCGCGCACAGCATCGGGTTTCACGGCGGAGGGCTGGGAGGGCGACACCGTCACAAGCCAGTCGTCGGGATCTCCCCCGCCTCCGTGGAGCACCGTGGCCACCGGGAGGACCAGGACGAATGCACCGGCGAAAGCACTCGCAGCGGTGCGGAGTCTCGGCCCCACGACGCGGCCTCCCTTCGGTGTCCGCTGTCTCTCTGTCGACGGTGCCACGTTCGGCGCCGTCGTGCCACCCCCTCGCCCACTGTGATCCGCAGCCTTGTCGATCACCGAGGCAGACCCGTGCTCAGTGGCCGGCGTCCTGCCAGGTGCGCCCGACGCCGACCGAGACGTCCAGCGGAACCCGAAGGGGGTAGGCGGAGCCCATCTCCCGGCGGACGAGCTTCTCGACGGTGTCGCGCTCGCCGGACGCCACCTCGAGCACGAGCTCGTCGTGCACCTGGAGCAGCATCCGCGACTTCAGGCCCTCGGCCCGCAGCGCCGCGTCGACACCGAGCATCGCGACCTTGATGATGTCGGCGGCCGAACCCTGGATCGGTGCGTTGAGGGCCATCCGCTCCGCCATCTCGCGGCGCTGGCGGTTGTCGCTGGTGAGGTCGGGCAAATAGCGACGGCGGCCCAGGATGGTCTCGGTGTAGCCCTCGTATCGGGCCTGGTCGACGACCTCGGCGAGGTAGTCGCGAACCCCGCCGAACCGCTGGAAGTACTCGTCCATGAGCGCCTGCGCCTCGGCGGCGTCGACACCGAGCTGACGCGACAGGCCGTAGGCGGACAAGCCGTAGGCAAGTCCGAAGTTCATCACCTTGATCCGGGCCCGCATGCTGCCCGTCACCTCGTCCGCGGGCACACCGAACACCCGGGCGGCGGTGATCGCATGGAAGTCGGTACCCGACGCGAAGGCCTCGGCCAGGCCGTCGTCGTCGGACAGGTGGGTCATGATCCGCATCTCGATCTGGCTGTAGTCGGCGCTGAGCAGTGCCTCGCACTCCGGGCCGACGATGAACGCCTCGCGGATCTGGCGGCCTTCGTCGGTGCGGATCGGGATGTTCTGCAGGTTGGGATCGGTGGAGGACAGCCGGCCTGTCGACGCAATCGTCTGGTTGTACGTCGTGCGGATCCGGCCGTCGTCGTCGACGCTCTTGAGCAGACCTTCGACGGTGACCCGCAGCCGTGACGCGTCACGGTGCCGCAGCAGCGCCTCGAGGAACGGGTGCTCCGTCTTGGTATAGAGCTCGGCCAGCGCATCGGCATCGGTGGTGTAGCCGGTCTTCGTGCGCTTGGTCTTCGGCATCTGGAGGTCGTCGAAGAGCACGACCTGCAGTTGCTTCGGTGAACCCAGGTTGACCTCGTGGCCGATCGCCGCGTACGCGTCGTCCGCTGCCCGCTTCACGGCGTCGCCGAACGACGACTCAAGCGACTCGAGCCGATCGACGTCGACGGCGATTCCGGCCCGCTCCATCGACGCGAGCACGCCGACCAATGGGAGCTCCACCTCGTCGAGCAGGCGCCGTCCGCCACGTTTCTCGAGCTCGTCGTCGAGAACCCCGGACAGGTCGAGCACCGCACGTGCCCGCACCGCCTCGCCCTCGCCGACCCGGGTCTCGTCGCCACCGTCGAGGGAGAGTTGGAGCTCTCCCGCTCCCCCGTCCTCGGCGCGCAGCTCACGATGCAGGAAGCGCAGGACCAGGTCGGCGAGGTCGTAGGACCGCTGGCCCGGCAACGCCACGAAGGCGGACAGCGCGGTGTCGCTGGCCAACCCCCGAACCGTCCACCCGCGAGCCACCAGCGCGTGCAGCGGTCCCTTCGCGTCGTGGAGGACCTTCGGGCGGTCGGGATCGTCGAGCCAGGCGGCGAAGGCGGCGTCGTCGGCCGGATCGATCGCCGAGGGGTCGAACCACGCTGCCGCCCCCCCGTCCGTCGCCACGGCGATCTCCGTGGCCTCGCCCGTACCCCGACCCCAGTAGCCGCGGACCGACACGCCGACGGGATCCGGCCCGGTGTGGGTTGCGAGCCAGGGGCCCAGCGCGCCCGGCCCGGGGCGCACGGCGTCGACGTCGAACCCCTGGTCGGCCTCCGGGACCGCGGCCTCCAGGGTCTGGTACAGACGGTCGCGGAGCACCCGGAACTGCAACGTGTCGAAGAGCCGGTGCACCTCCTCGCGGTCCCAGGGGCGCAGAGCCAGGTCGTCGCTGCGGAGGTCGAGCGGCACGTCGCGCACCAGCTCGGTGAGCTGCCGGTTGGTGAGGACCTGGCCCAGGTGGGCCCGCAGCAGGTCGCCCGACTTGCCTTTGACCTCGTCGGCATGGTCGACCAGCTCCTCCAGGGAGCCGTACTGGGCGACCCAGCGGGCCGCGGTCTTCTCACCCACACCGGGAATGTTGGGCAGGTTGTCCGACGGGTCACCGCGCAACGCCGCGTAGTCGGGATACTGCGCGGGGGTCAGCCCGTACTTCTCCTGCAACACCTCGGGCGTCGTCCGGACCAGATCGGAGACACCCTTGCGCGGATAGAGGACGGTGACGTGGTCGCTGACGAGTTGGTAGGCGTCGCGGTCGCCGGTGCAGATGAGGACGTCGAACCCGTCGGCCTCCGCCCGGGTGGTGAGCGTGGCGATGACGTCGTCGGCCTCGTAGCCCGCCTTCTCCACCGTCTCGATCCGCAGCGCGGCGAGGACCTCCTTGACCAGGCTCACCTGGCCGCTGAACTCGCTCGGGGACGCCGAGCGGTTGGCCTTGTAGGCCGCGAACGTCTCGCTGCGGAAGGTCTGCCGGGAGACGTCGAAGGCGACCGCGACGTGGGTGGGCGCCTCGTCGCGCAGGACGTTGATGAGCATCGAGGTGAAGCCGTAGACCGCGTTGGTCGGCTGACCGGTCGTGGTGGAGAAGTTCTCGACCGGCAGGGCGTAGAACGCCCGATAGGCCAGCGAATGTCCGTCCAACAGGAGCAGCCTCGACCGCGCGTCCCTCTCGCCCACGGCGGCCACACTAGCCGTGGCGTCCGACACCGCCAGCACACCCGCCCCGGGTGCTGCTCGCGCCACGCGAACCCGGAGGAAGCGCCATGTTCCGCGGATTCGGCACGGTCCTCAACGTCGTCACGGTCGTGGCCGGAGCGGGCATCGGGCTGCTCCTGGGTCACCGGCTGCCCCAGCGCACCAGGGACGTGGTCACCGACGGGCTCGGCCTCACCACACTGCTCATCGCCGCCGTGTCGGCCGCGGCGGTCCTCGACCCGGACCTGACCCGGCTGGTCGGCGCCTCGGGACCGGTCCTCGTCGTGCTGGGAGCCCTCGCCCTCGGGGGGATCGCCGGGTCGTTGCTCCGCATCGAGACCCGGCTCGAGGGTCTCGGTGCCGCGTTGCAGCGGCGGCTCTCGGCGCCACGCCGCCGCGACCGTCCGGGTGCGGTGAGCGATGCCGCCGGCGCGGACCGGCGCCGCTTCGTCGAGGGATTCGTCACGGCCTCGCTCGTCTTCTGCGTCGGCCCGCTGACCATTCTGGGCTCGCTGTCGGACGGGCTGGGTCTCGGCTACCAGCAGCTGGCGCTCAAGTCCGCACTCGACGGCTTCGCCGCGGTGGCCTTCGCCGCGTCCTTCGGGTGGGGCGTCATGGCCAGCGCGCTCGTCGTCGCTGCCGTCCAGGGCACGCTGACCCTGGTGGGTCTGCTCGCCGGTGGGGTACTCGGCGACGGGTACGTGGCAGCTCTCACTGCCGTTGGCGGCCTGCTGCTCGTCGGCGTCGGACTGCGGCTGCTGCGCATCAAACCGTTGCCGGTCGGCGACCTCCTGCCCGCGCTGGTGGTCGCGCCGGTGCTCGTCGCGCTGGTCGCGGCGGTGCGCGGGTAGGTTTCGGTACGGATTCAGGAGCCGTTTAGGCACCGCACCTGGTGTGCAGGGGCTATGCTCCCGCACCAGACAAAGGCGACGTTCCGCGCTCTCCGCGGATCGTGGCCCGATCCCTGACCCTGACCGGAGGTACACCGCAGGTGCGCAGGCTGGCAGTGGCTGTTGCGGGGCTCCTCGCGGCCCTTGCCGTCGTCGTCGGGACGGGAACGGCGTGGGCGCAGGACGAGGAAGCCCCCGAGTCGATCCGCGGATTTCTCAGGAACGACGGCGTACCCGTCGAGGGTGTGACCATCACCGTCTCCGACGACGACGGCGAGGTGGGTTCGGTCGAGACCGACGCCGACGGCGCATGGGAGATCTCGGTGCCCGGCCCGGGCGAGTACGAGGTCGTCCTGGACACCGAGACGCTTCCCGACGACGTGCCGGGCGTGGTGGCCGACACCATCGCGACGACCGTCAACCCCCTGCAGGACAAGGCCGTACTCTTCCGGGTCGGCGAACCCGGCGGCACCGAGGGCGGAGGAACGGGCACTGACGTGCCAGCCGAGGGGACGTCCGATACCGCCGGGTTCGGCCAGATTTGGCAGCTGGTCGCCAACGGGCTGCGGTTCGGACTGGTCCTCGGCCTCGCGGCGCTCGGGCTCTCGCTGATCTTCGGCACGATGGGGCTGACCAACTTCGGGCACGGCGAGCTCGTCACGCTCGGGGCGATCGTTGCCTGGTGGCTCAACAACGCCGGGCTGCCGGTCATAGCGGCGGGGGTCCTTGCCGTCGTGCTCGGTGGGGTGTTCGGGTGGGCTCAGGACGTCGGCTTCTGGCGCCCGCTGCGCCGACGCGGCAGTGGCCTGGTCGCCTTGATGATCATCTCCATCGGACTGGGCCTGATCCTGCGCTACCTCTACCTGTACTTCTTCACCGGACAGCGGCGCTCCTACGACCAGTTCGTGATTCAGAGCGCGATGGACTTCGGGCCCTTCGGCTATGCACCGCGCGACCTGTGGATCATGGGCATCTCGGCCGGCGCGCTCGCGCTCGTGACGATCGCGCTGATCAGGACCCGGATCGGCAAGGCGACTCGCGCGGTTTCGGACAACCCGGCGCTGGCCTCCGCGTCCGGCATCGACGTCGACCGGGTGATCACGGTGGTATGGATCGTGGGCACCGCGCTGGCCGCCCTGGCCGGGGTTCTGTTCGGGCTGATCCAGCAGGTCGATTACCTCTTGGGCTTCCGGGTGCTGTTGCTGGTCTTCGCCGCGGTCGTACTGGGCGGGCTCGGCACGGCATGGGGGGCCATGGTCGGCGCGCTCATCGTCGGCATCTTCGTCGAGGTCTCGACGCTGTTCATCCCGTCGGAGCTCAAGTACGCCGGGGTCCTGGCAGTCCTCATCATCGTCCTCCTCGTCCGGCCGCAGGGCATCCTCGGCCGGCGCGAGCGGGTCGGCTGAGCGGAGGGAGAAGACGTGGACTGGGGACTGATCACCGGAGATGCCCTTCGGGCGCTCGTCGGGTCCGAGGCCGTCGTGTTCGCGCTGGCCGCGATCGGATTGAACGTGCACTTCGGTTACACCGGCCTGCTGAACTTCGGCCAGGCGGGCTTCTTGGCAGTCGCTGCTTACGGGCTGGCCACGACCGTCACCATCTTCGGGCTGCCGTTCTGGTTCGGCATCGTGGTCGGGTTCGCCGGAGTGATCGTCCTTGCCTTGCTGTTGGGTGTCCCGACACTCCGGTTGAGGGCGGACTATCTGGCCATCGTGACGATTGCCGCGGCCGAGATCATCCGGTTGATCTTCCGGTCGGTCACCCTGCGTGACACGTTCGGTGGCTCCAACGGCATCTCCGGTTTCAGCAATGACTTCTACGCGCTCAACCCGTACACCGACGACGTCGGATTCGGGCCGTTCGTGTTCAGCTCCCGCAACGGCTGGGTGCTGACCGTCGGCTGGGTGCTGGTCGTCATCGCCTGCCTGATCGTCTGGGCACTGATGCGCAGCCCGTGGGGTCGGGTGATCAAGGCGATCCGCGAGGACGAGGACGCCGTGCGCAGTCTGGGCAAGAACGTGTACTACTACAAGATGCAGTCGCTGATCATCGGCGGCCTACTCGGCGCGCTCGGTGGGTTCGTCTTCGCCCTCGCGCAGGCCGCGGTGCAGCCTGACCTCTACTCGCCGAACCTCACGTTCTTCGCCTATACGATCCTGATCCTGGGCGGGGCCGCCCGGGTGCTCGGCCCGGTCGTCGGATCGATGATCTTCTGGTGCCTGCTCCAGCTCACGGCGGGCACGCTCGAAGGGCTCGTTCGAACCGGAGCAATCCCGACCTGGCTGATGGACAGCAACGACGTCGGGGCGGTCCGGTTCATGCTGGTCGGGCTCGCCCTGCTCCTGCTCCTCGTCTACCGGCCGCAGGGGATCTTCGGCGACCGGAAGGAGATCGCGCTCGATGCCCGATGAGATTCCCGCGGAGGCCATGACCCGGGCCGAGGTCGGCGAGGTGCCCGTCCTCGCCGAGCTCAGGTCGACCACGCCGCGCCAGGAAGAGACCATGCGGGTACTGGCCGACGTGCCGCATGAGCCCGGGGCCGGCAAGCCCGACCCGATCCTGGTGACCGACGACGTCCTGCGTCGGTTCGGTGGCCTGACCGCCGTCGACGTGGGCCACGTCGAGGTTCAGCGAGGGTCGATCACCGCCCTGATCGGGCCCAACGGCGCCGGCAAGACGACCTTCTTCAACCTGCTCACCGGCTTCGACCGCCCCGACCAGGGCAGCTGGACGTTCAACGGCAGGTCCCTGGCGGGTACCCCCGCGTACAAGGTGGCCAGGGGCGGCATGGTCCGCACCTTCCAACTCACCAAGGCGCTGGCCAAGCTGACCGTCATCGAGAACATGCGGCTGGGGGCCATCGGCCAGCGTGGTGAGAGCGTGTGGCGGGCCATGTTCCCGGGCTTCTGGCGCGGCCAGGAGGACGACATCACCGCCCGCGCCGAGGAACTGCTCGCGCGCTTCTCGCTCGACACCAAGCGGGACGAGTTCGCCGGATCGCTCTCCGGCGGTCAGCGCAAGCTGCTCGAGATGGCCCGCGCGCTCATGGTCGAGCCGGAGATGGTGATGCTCGACGAGCCGATGGCCGGCGTGAACCCGGCGCTGACCCAGTCGCTGCTCGGCCACGTCAAGGACCTGCGCGAGCAGGGCATGACCGTGCTGTTCGTGGAACACGACATGGACATGGTGCGCGACATCTCCGACTGGGTGCTGGTCATGGCTCAGGGCAAAGTGATCGCCGAGGGTCCGCCCGACGCCGTCATGTCCGAATCTCGTGTCATCGACGCCTACCTCGGGGCGCACCACGACCAGACCCTCCTCGACGAGAGCGTCGTCGCCGAGATCGAACAGGAGGCCGCCGCTGAGCTCGCTGCCGAGCAGACCGGTGCGGCGAGCGAGGAGGAGGACCGGTGAGCGCGACCGACCACCAGGCAAGCTTCGACCGTGCCGCGCACGTCGAGCACGCCGAGGGCGCGATCCTGCGCGCCGACGAGATCGTCGCCGGGTACATCCCGGAGGTCGACATCCTGACCGGCTGCGACCTGTACTGCAGCGAGGGCGAGATCGTCGGCATCATCGGGCCCAACGGTGCCGGCAAGTCCACCCTGCTCAAGGCGCTGTTCGGCCTGGTCCGGGTGAGCACGGGAACCGTCACGCTCAAGGGCGAGGACATCACGAACTTCAAGGCGAACCGGCTCGTCACCAAGGGCGTCGGGTTCGTGCCGCAGACGAACAACGTCTTCCCGAGCCTGACCGTCGAGGAGAACCTGCAGATGGGGCTGTACCAGGCCCCCTCGCGGTTCAGCGAGCGGTTCGACTTCGTCACGAGTCTGTTCGCCGCGCTCGGGGACCGGCGCAAACAGCGAACCGGTTCGCTGTCCGGCGGCGAGCGTCAGATGGTCGCCATGGGACGCGCCCTGATGGCCGACCCGTCGGTGATCCTGCTCGACGAGCCGTCCGCCGGACTGTCCCCGGTGCTGCAGGACGAGGTGTTCCTGCGGACCCGCGAGATCAACAAGGCCGGCGTCTCGGTGGTCATGGTCGAGCAGAACGCCCGCCGGTGCCTGCAGATCTGCGACCGCGGGTACGTGCTCGACCAGGGCCGCAACGCCTATACCGGCACTGGCCGCGACCTCATCAACGACCCGAAGGTCATCGAGCTCTACCTCGGCACGCTCGCCCGCGCCTGAGCCCAGGGCCCCGGCTGGCGAGTTGTCAGCCGCAAGAGGGTGGTGCCCTTCATTTCGGCACCGGAAAGGGCCCGGGTTCCCGCCGCACGGCAGGGAACCCGGGCCCTTGTCTGGCTCCGGCCTTCAACCGGTCAGATCTGGCCCTCGAAGTAGTCCACGTTGGTGTACGTGTTGTCAGGGCCGTACTGGTAGATGCCGATGGTGGCTTCGGTCGGGTCTCCAGCATCGCTGAACTCGACCGGACCGGAGACACCGTCGTAGTCGATGTCCTCGCCGTCGGCGAGCAGGTCCGCGCACTCCTGGAAGGCCGTGCACGTCGTACCCTCCTTGGAGATATCGACCAGCCTGGACGAGATCGACGCCCCCGAGTCGTCCTCAGCCGCGATGGCGGCCAGAGCGATCAGGATCGTCGCGTCATATGACTCCGGGCCGTAGGAGAAGTCCACGAGATTCGGGTCGACCGCCAGCATCCGCGTCCTGAAGTCGTCGGTCTGCTCCGCGCCCGGGAGCGTGCCCTTGTTACCGTCGAGCAGCCCGGCCGGCATGCCCGTGTCGTTCGACAGGTTGCCGTCGACGAAGTAGATCGGCACGTCCTGTGGACCGATGCCCTGGCTCACCAACTCGGGGACCATCGTCCAGGTCTCTTCGAAGCCGATCAGCACGATCGCATCCGGCTCGAGCGACGCCATCTGCGTGGCCTCGGTGGTGTAGTTGGCGGCATTCGGGTCGTAGATGATGGGCTCGCCGCCCGCGACCGTGCCGCCGCCTTCCTCGACCGAGATCTGGACGTTCTCGGCCAGACCCTCGCCGTACGGGTCCTGCAGCGCAAAGATGCCGATGTTCGCATGCCCGTCGGAGAGCACCAGGTCGCCCATGACCCGGCCCTGGAGAACGTCGGACGGTGCGGTCCGGAAGTAGAAACCGTCGTCCGGGTAGTCGGTGAAGTCCGGCGAGGTGTTCGCCGGAGAGAACATCACTGTCTCGTTCTGTACGACCGCGTCGATGACGGTCTTGGTCACACTGGACGAGGCCGCGCCGATGATCGCGTCGACGTTGAGGCCGAGCAGGCGGTCGACGGACTGGGAGGCGATGTCGGTGGTGGTGTCGCCGGAGTCGGTGTGGTTGACGACGACGTCCTGGCCGAGCACGCCACCGGCCTCGTTGATCTCCTGGACCGCGAGGTCGACCCCGGCAAACTCGGGTGGCCCCAGCGATGCGAGGCTGCCGGTCTGCGGCAGCAGCGTTCCCAGGATGAGCTCGCCGTCGCCGGTCTGCTCGACGGCCGGGGACTCGTCGTCGCCCGCTGCGGTGCCGTCGTCGTCGTCGTCGCCACCGCAGGCGGCGAGAGCGAGCGACGCCACACCCACGACGGCGATTGAGCGCCAAAGGCGAGTGGTGCGGATCATGTGATCTCCTTCGTTGAGCCGGTGCCGCCTCGCCGATCGAAGCGAACTGACCCTGGTGAGAACGGAAACCTAATCCGGACCCTCCTCGCTGCGCATCCGCAGAGCGAAGGTGGAAACATGTTGTGACGACACTGTGACCTGATCGGAAGCGCTCGACATGCGCCGATCAGGCCGCTCCGACCTCGCGCCAGGCACCCTCGCGGACCTCGAACACGGCGGGAACGGCACCCGTCCGGTCCCCGTACCGGTCGAACGTGACCTCCCCGGTGACGCCGCGCAACGAGACCTGACCCATCGCATCGACACACCCGGCCCGGGACCGCGCAGCCGTCTCCTCCACGGGTAGGCACCTGGACAGCGCCTGGGCCACCGCAGTGCCGGCGTCGTACGCCGCCGCGGCGAACGGCCCTGGTGAGTCGATACCCTGGTCGGCGAGCCTCGCCACCAGGTCGCCTCCCGGCTCGACACGGCTACCCACGACGCGAGGCCCGACCACCGCCACGGCACCGTCGGCCGCCGTCCCGGCCGCCGTCATGAACCCCTCGGTCCGCAGGTTCGGGCCGCCGACCAGAGTTGCCGGCAGCCCCGTGCCGGCAAGCCACCTGGCCACCAGGGCGGCCACCTCCGCATCACCGGCCACGTAGACGACTCCGGCCTCGTGCGACACCGTGGCCGCCATCACGGCGTCGATGCCGGCGCCGGCACGTTCTGCGGCACCGAACGCCACGATCTCCGCCTCTCGCCGCTCGACCTCTGTGCGGAACCGGTCGGCCTCCGCTGCGTTCCCGCCGTCGACGACCGCAACGCGGCTCGCCCCCAGGCCGACGACCGCGTATTCCGCGGCCATGGCGACCGCGTCGCCCTCGGGCAGGGCCGTTCGGAAGTAGGACGCGTAGGGCCGCAAGGGCGCGGCGGGGTCGGCGCCACGGGTGTGTTCGGGGGTGACGTCGGCCGGCGACACGAACGGGATCGAGGCCTGGGCCAGCACCGGCTGGACCGCGCGCACGACCTGGGCCGAGAGGCCTCCGACGACCGCAGCCACCTGCTCGTCGTCCGCAATCACGTCGGCCACCTCGGCCGCACGCTCCGGGTCGCCGGTGTCGTCCATCTCGACGACCTCGACCGACCAGTCCGGTATCGAGAGTTCCGAGTCCGCCACGGCCAGCCGCACCGCGCCGAGAACGCCGGCGCCCGCGTCCGCCTGCTTTCCCTCGGCGGGAACCAGTACGACGATCTTGGCGGCTCGCGGGCCCGCGTCGGCCTCGGTGCCTACCAGGTCGCCGACCGTCCCGCAACCGGCGAGGAGCACGGGGACGACGGCGGCGGCCACCCATCGCGGCCGGAGCGCCGGGCGCACCGTTCAGCTGTCCCGTCCGGCGTCGTCGCCGGTCGCGGCCGTGCCGGCGGAGTCCGAGATCACGACCTGGGCGACCTCGCGCATCGACGTGCGCTTGTCCATGGCGGCCTTCTGGATCCACCGGAAGGCGTCCGGCTCGGTCAACCCGAACCGGGTCTGGAGAATGCCCTTGGCCCGGTCGACCAGCTTGCGGGTCTCGAGACGGTCGGTGAGATCGGCCACCTCACGCTCGAGCTGGGTGATCTCCTCGTGCCGCGAGAGCGCCATCTCGATCGCCGGGACGAGGTCGGCCCTGGCGAACGGCTTGACCAGGTAGGCCATCGCACCCGCCTCACGGGCCCTTTCGACCAGCTCCCGCTGGGAGAAGGCGGTCAGGATCAGCACCGGCGCGATGCGTTGGGCGACGATCCGCTGGGCGGCCGAGATTCCGTCCAGAACGGGCATCTTGACGTCCAACACCACCAGGTCCGGCCGCAGCTGCTCGGCCATCTGCACGGCCGTCGCACCGTCGCCGGCCTCACCCACGACCTCGTACCCTTCCTCGACCAGCATCTCGGTGAGGTCGAGTCTGATCAGCGACTCGTCCTCGGCGACGAGAACGCGGCGGGCCGCGGCGGGCGCTGGCTCGGTCACTCCAGCAGCCTACTGACGGGCCAGGCGCTCTCCTGGTGGCTCGGTTCCCGACACGCGGGACCGGTACCCTGGACCGGCGCGGCCCGGTAGGCAAACTGGCAAAGCCGCCGCACTCAAAATGCGGTGCCTGTGGGTTCGAGTCCCACCCGGGCTACCCGCCCTTGACCTGCGCACGCGCCGACCGCGCGGCCGACGACGGCACAGGGAAGGACCTCGTGGTGGGGTAGCGATGGCAGAGCGCAGGACGCGCATCCCCACCTTCGGCCCTCGGGGCGAGGGCTGGGTGTTCATCCAGGCGATCGTGCTGGTCGGCGTGGCTGTTGTCGGGCTGCTGGGCGCGCGGTGGCCGGAGAACCTGCAAGCGCCGGCCCTGGTGGGCGCGATCATCTCTGGTGTCGCCGGTCTGTGGCTCGCCTCGTCGGGCGTGCGAACGCTCGGGACGTCACTGTCGCCCTTACCCAGACCGCCGAGGACGTCCGAACTCACAGAGTCCGGCGTCTACGCACTCGTGCGACATCCGATCTATGGCGGGATTCTGCTGTTGGCCCTGGGGTGGTCGCTTGCGCTCAGTCCGTGGGCGCTAGTCCCGACCGGCGCGCTCGCCGTCGCCCTGGCGCTCAAGTCGCGCCTCGAGGAGCAATGGCTCGTCGATCGCCACCCGGCCTATGCGGGCTACCGAGTGCGCGTGCGCCGCCGCTTCGTCCCCCATCTCTGGTAGGAGGACGGAGACCGCTGGTCCGCGACGGGATCGGGCTACTCGTAGGCCGGTGCGACCCGGCCGGCCGCGTCGCCGATGGTGTGCACGCGCAGCGCGTTCGTGGATCCGGGGATACCCGGCGGCGACCCGGCCACGATGACCACCAGCTCCCCCGGACGACACCGGTTCAGCTCCAGGAGCATCCGATCGACCTGCACGACCATGTCGTCGGTGTGCGAGACCCGGGGGACGAGGAACGCCTCGACTCCCCAGGACAGGGCCAGCCGGCTCCGGGTGGTCTCGAGCGGCGTGAAGGCCAACAGCGGGATCGGCGACCGCAGCCGCGACATCCGCCGGGCCGAGTCGCCACTCTGGGTGAACGCGACCAGGAACCTGGCACCCAGGACGTCGGCGACCTCGGCCGCCGCCGCGGTGATGGCCCCTCCCTTCGTGCCCGGACGGGTCCCGAGCGGCGGGATGCGCTCGAGCCCGTGCATCTCGACGGTCTCGATGATCCGCGCCATGGTCGCGACCGATTCGACCGGATACGCGCCGATGCTGGTCTCGCCGGAGAGCATGACGGCGTCGGTGCCGTCGAGCACCGCGTTGGCGACGTCGGAGGCCTCCGCCCTCGTCGGTCGGGAGTTGCCGATCATCGACTCCAGCATCTGCGTGGCGACGATCACCGGTTTGGCCCGCCGCCGGGCCAGTTCGACCGCGCGCTTCTGCACCAGGGGAACGTCCCAGAGCGGGACCTCGACGCCCAGGTCGCCGCGAGCCACCATGACGCCGTCGAAGGCATCGACGATCTCCTCGAGGTTCTCGACGGCCTGTGGTTTCTCCAGCTTCGCGATGACCGGCACCCGGACGCCGACGTCGTCCATGACCCGGTGAACGTCGATGACGTCCTCGGCCGACCGGACGAACGACAGCGCGACCATGTCTGCCCCGAGGCGTAGGCCCCATCGCAGGTCCTCGATGTCCTTCTCGGTCATGGCCGGGACGCCGACCGACGCGCCGGGCAGGTTGATGCCCTTGTGGTCGGAGACCGGCCCGCCCTCGACCACCCGGGTGACGACGTCGGCGCCGCGTACCGCCTCGACCTCGAGGGCGAGCCGTCCGTCGTCCACCAGGACCCGGTCGCCCGGTCGGACATCCTCCGGAAGGCCGGCGTAGGTGGTCGAGGCGCGCCGGGCATCGCCCACCACATCGTCGGTCGTGATCGTGAAGTGGGAGCCGCGCTCGAGCTCGACCGGACCCGGGCCGAACCGGCCGAGCCGGATCTTCGGGCCCTGCAGGTCGACGAGCACGCCGACGTTGCGCTCGAAGACCTGCGCAGCCTTGCGGAGGTCGTGGTAGCGCTGCTCGTGCTCTGGACGACTGCCGTGGCTCAGGTTGAACCGAGCGACGTCCATGCCGGCCTGCACGAGCTCCTCGAGGCGTTCCCGGCTGGACGTGACCGGACCCAAGGTGCATACGATCTTGGCTCTCCGCACGACGGCAGGCTATCCGGCTCCCCGACCGTCAGACCGTGAGCGGACGGTCGGTCGGGGCGATCGGTGCGGGCAGTCGTGCCGAGCCGGACAGCCAGCGGTCCACGGCGGCGGCGCAGGAGCGCCCCTCGGCGATCGCCCACACGATCAGCGACTGGCCTCGGCCGGCGTCGCCTGCGGCGAAGACGCCGGGGACGTCGGTCGCGAACGAGGCGTCACGCGCGATGGTGCCCCTGGCGTCGATCGAGACTCCGAGCTGCTCGACCAGCGCCGACCGCTCCGGCCCGACGAAGCCCATGGCGAGGAGCACCAGGTCCGCCGGCAGCTCCCGCTGGCTACCCTCGACCGTCTCGAAGCCGGCCCCGGCACGGCGCACCTCCACGAGCTGCAGTGCCCGTACCCGGCCGTCGGGGCCACCGAGGAACCGCTGCGTGGACACGGAGTAGACCCGCTCACCGCCCTCCTCGTGTGCGGCGGAGGTCCGCAGGATCAGCGGCCAGGTCGGCCACGGCGTCGACTCGGGCCGTGCGTCGGGCGGTCGGGGCAGGATCTCCAACTGGGTCACCGAGGCGGCACCCTGGCGATGCGCCGTCCCGACACAGTCGGCGCCGGTATCGCCGCCGCCGATGACGACGACATGACGGCCGGCGGCGCTGACCAGGCCGGGCACCGTGATCCCGAGCGCCGCGCGGTTCGCCTGGGGCAGGTACTCCATCGCCTGGTGGACGCCGTCCAGCTCGCGTCCGGGAACCGACAGGTCGCGCCACGCCGTCGCGCCCACGGCCAACACCACGGCGTCGTAGCGTTGGCGGAGCTGCTCGCCGGTGACCGCAACACCGACATCGACGCCGGTGCGGAAGATCGTGCCCTCGGCGCGCATCTGGTCGAGACGGCGGTCGAGGTGGTGCTTCTCCATCTTGAACTCGGGGATGCCGTAGCGCAGCAGGCCGCCCGCGCGGTCGGCCCGCTCGTAGACCGCGACGGTGTGGCCCACCCGCGTCAGCTGTTGGGCCACCGCCAGGCCCGCCGGTCCCGACCCGACGACGGCGACGGTCCGGTCGGAGAGACGCTCGGGGGGCTGTGGTACCACCCAGCCCTCGTCGTAGGCCCGGTCGATGATCGACACCTCGACGTTCTTGATCGTGACCGGGTCCCGGTCGATGCCGAGGACGCACGACGCCTCGCACGGTGCGGGGCAGAGCCGACCGGTGAACTCCGGGAAGTTGTTCGTGGCATGCAGACGCTCGGCCGCGGCCGGCCAGTCGTCGCGCCAGACCAGGTCGTTCCACTCCGGGATCAGGTTGCCGAGCGGGCAGCCCTCGTGGCAGAACGGGATTCCGCAGTCCATGCACCGGCCGGCCTGCTCGCCGATGACGGGGAGCAGCGCCCGGCCGACGCTGCCGCCGGCGTAGACCTCCCGCCAGTCGTTGACCCGCTCGGCGACGGGGCGGGTGGGCGCGCCCTGGCGAGCGGTGGTGAGGAAGCCACGGGGATCAG
Organism: Jiangellaceae bacterium; assembly: GCA_035656095.1. Taxonomy (GTDB): domain Bacteria; phylum Actinomycetota; class Actinomycetes; order Jiangellales; family Jiangellaceae; genus DASRTE01. The sequence goes on along the minus strand of DASRTE010000197.1, from coordinate 1,634 downwards.
CCATGCGCCGCCTCCATGATCGCGTCGAGTGCGTCGCGGCCGTCCCGCTCGGCCGCAGCACGAGCATCGAGCACCCGCCGGTAGTCGCGCGGCATGATCGCGGCGAAGCGGGCGGCCGAGGCGGCCCAATCGGCCAGCACCGCCGTGGCGACGGTGGACCCGGTCTCGTCTGCGTGCCGGCCGACCAGAATGCGGATCGTGTCGAGCTCTGACGCGGTCGGGACCTCGACGTCGACCATCCCGGTGTTCACCCTGGACCGGTCGATGTCGACGACGTACGCGATGCCGCCCGACATGCCCGCCGCGACGTTGCGTCCGGTGGGTCCGAGCACGACGACCGTTCCCCCGGTCATGTACTCGCACGCGTGATCACCGACGCCCTCGACCACGGCAACGGCACCGGAGTTGCGCACGCAGAAGCGCTCCCCCACGATTCCGCGGACGAAGAGCTCACCGGCCGTGGCGCCGTAGGCGGCGACGTTTCCGGCGATGACGTTGTGCTCTGCCGCGAACGGCGCCTCCCGGTCCGGCCGGACCACGATCCGACCGCCGGACAGACCCTTGGCCAGGTAGTCGTTGGCATCGCCCTCGAGACGGAGCGTGATGCCCGCGGGGAGGAACGCGCCGAAGGACTGCCCCGCCGACCCGATCAGGGTGATGTCGATGGTGCCGTCCGGCAGCCCCGGACCGCCGCTACGCCGGGTCACCTCGTGGCCGAGCATCGTGCCCACCGTGCGGTTCACGTTGCGAATGGCAAGCTGCGCGCGGACCGGAGCGCCGGTGGAGATCGCCTCGTCGGCGATCGCGAGCAGCTGGTTGTCCAGCGCCTTCTGCAGCGCGTGGTCCTGTCCGACCACCTGGCGGCGGGCGGTGCCCTCGGGCAGGTCCGGCACGTGCAGCAGCGGTGAGAGATCGAGGCCGCCGGCCTTCCAGTGCTCGAGAGCCTCGGCCGTGTCGAGGACATCGGCACGACCGATCGCCTCGTCGACGCTGCGGAACCCGAGGGCGGCCAGGTGTTCGCGCACCTCCTCGGCGACGTACTCGAAGAACGTGACGACGAACTCCGGTCGTCCGGTGAACCGTTCGCGCAGCACCGGGTTCTGGGTGGCGATGCCGACCGGACAGGTGTCCAGGTGGCAGACCCGCATCATGATGCAGCCCTCGACGATCAGCGGCGCGGTGGCGAAACCGAACTCCTCGGCGCCGAGCAGCGCGGCGACCACCACGTCCCGGCCGGTCTTGAGCTGGCCGTCGACCTGCACGGTCACCCGGTCGCGCAGCCCGTTGAGCAGCAGGGTCTGCTGGGTCTCGGCCAACCCCACCTCCCAGGGGGTGCCGGCGTGTTTGAGCGAGTTGAGCGGGGAGGCGCCGGTGCCGCCGTCGTGGCCGGAGATGAGGATGACGTCGGCCTTGAGCTTGGCGACGCCCGCGGCCACGGTGCCGACGCCGACCTCGCTGACCAGCTTGACGTGCACCCGGGCGGCGGGGTTGACGCACTTGAGGTCGTGCACGAGCTGGGCGAGGTCCTCTATGGAGTAGATGTCGTGGTGCGGTGGCGGGGAGATCAGCCCGACCCCGGGGGTGGCGTGCCGGGTCCGGGCGATCAACGGCCATACCTTGTTTCCGGGTAGCTG
>DASRTE010000196.1:0-2048 GCA_035656095.1 Jiangellaceae bacterium | reverse complement strand
GTGTTGACGATGGCGGTCACGTCCGAGGGCACCACGTCGACCAGCCCGCGGAGCAGGCGGGCGGCGCCGACGCCCCCCGCCAGGACCGCGACGCCCACCATCAGGAGATGCCCTTGAGCTTCCCCTCGAGCAGGGCGACGTCGGCGTCGACCATGAGGTTCACCAGTTCCTCGAACGTAGTCCTCGGCTCCCACCCCAGCACTTGGCGCGCCTTGGAGGCGTCGCCCACCAGCAGGTCGACCTCGGCCGGGCGGAAGAAGCGCTCGTCGACCACCACGTACTTCTCCCAGTCGAGCCCCACCCGCTCGAACGCCAGCTCGCAGAGCTCCCGCACCGAGTGGGTCTCGCCAGTGGCGATCACGAAGTCGTCGGGCCCGTCCTGCTGCAGCATCAGCCACATCGCCTCGACGTAGTCGCCGGCGTAGCCCCAGTCGCGCTGCGCGTCCAGGTTGCCCAGCCGCAGTTCGTTGGCCAGCCCGAGCTTGATCTGGGCCACGGCGTGGCTCACCTTGCGCTCGACGAACTCGAGTCCCCGACGCGGTCCACCGTGGTTGAAGAGGATGCCGCTGGTGGCGTGGAGGTCGTAGGACTCGCGGTAGTTGACCGTGATCCAATGCCCGTAGACCTTGGCCACCCCGTAGGGCGAGCGAGGGTAGAACGGCGTCGATTCCCGCTGCGGCGTCTCCATCACCTTCCCGAACATCTCGCTCGACGAGGCCTGGTAGAAGCGGATCTCGGGATTGACGATCCGGATGGCGTCGAGCATGCGGGTGACGCCGATGGCGGTGAACTCGCCAGTCAACACCGGCTGCTGCCACGAGGTGGGCACGAAGGACTGGGCCGCCAGGTTGTAGACCTCCTCCGGCGCGTAGTCCTGGAGGATGGTGAGCACCGACACCTGGTCGAGCAGGTCGCCGTGCACGAACGTGATGCGGTCCTGGATGTGACCGATCCGCTCCCAGTTGACGGTGCTGGTGCGCCGGACCATTCCCAGGACCTCGTAGCCCTTGTCGAGCAGGAGCTCCGTCAGGTGGGAGCCGTCCTGTCCGGTGACGCCGGTGACGAGCGCTCGCTTGGTCACGATGTGGTCTCCTCCGTGAAGAAGCCGGCCAGGTTGTCAGCGCCCGAAGCGCGATCGCCAGTCGGCGAGCACGTCGGCGAGGGTCTGTTCGAGGGGGATGGTGGGGGACCAGCCGGTGGCACGGGCGAGGCGGGCGTTGTCGCCGACCAGCACAGGGATGTCGACCGGCCGCTGCAGGGCCGGATCGCTCACCAGCCGCATCGGCCGGCTCGCCATCCCGAGCAGCAGGTCGGCGATCTCCTTGACGGAGACCGCCCGGCCGCTGCACACGTTGTAGACCTCGCCCGGCTCGCCGTGCTCGACCAGGAGCCGGTAGGCGCGGACGACGTCGCGGACGTCGGTCACGTCCCGCCTTGGTGCCGTGTTGCCGATGGGGATCTCGTCACCGCCGTCCCGTTCGTTGCGGGCGATGCGCGCCGCCAGGGACGGCGCCACGAAGCGGTCGGTCTGGCCGGGGCCGAGGTGGTTGAACGCCCGCACCCGGATCACGGGCAGGCGATGCCCGAGCCAGGCCTGCTGGGCCAACGCGTCGGCGGCCACCTTGGAGGCGGCATACGGCGACACCGGCCTCAGGGGTTGCGCCTCGTCGAGCGGCAACTCCCCCTCGGTGACCCGCCCGTAGACATCGGCGCTACTCACCGCCAGAACCCGCTCCGCACCCGCCTCGCGGCTGGCCTCGAGCACGTTGAGCGTGCCCACGGCGTTGGCCAGGAACGTCTCCTGGGGCGTGTCCCAGCTGCCCCCGACGTCGGCGGCGCCCGCCAGGTGGTAGACGGCGGTCGGCTTCGCGGACAGCACCGCGTCGGTGATCTCGGGCGTGTCGGTGATGTCGATGCCGTCGACGGTGCGCTCCAGCTGGATGACCTCGTCACCGCTCGCTTCGAGGTGGCGGACCAGGTGGACACCGACAAAGCCCCCGGCTCCGGTCACGAGCGCTCTCATTGCTTCCCGCTCTTGCTGCTTCGCA